>JASLMY010000231.1 GCA_030746295.1 Alphaproteobacteria bacterium
CCGATCAGCTTCGCCCACTGGCTGGTCTACAAGCCCGAGGCGCTGAAGCGGACCAAGCTCCGGGCCTTCCGCGACTGGATCATGGCGGAGAGCGAGGCCGGCCGAAGTCGCTGAGGCGACGGTGTTTCTGCCGATTATGGGAGGCGTTTCAAATCGACTACGCTAGGGCCCGAGCAAGGCATAAGCGATGAAGGCGCCGATCCAGAGCCCGATGCTGGCGCAGATGCCGGCGAAGACCGCGAGCAGGCTGGCGAAGAGCATCAGGTTGTTGCGGGCGACGATCGGGTGTTGGCCGCGCTCCTCTTGTCGCCGCGACTTCGAGCGGCGCTCCGGGCCGGCCAGCACGGTCACGTAGTATCGGCTCAGCAGCGTCCTGATGCTGGACCTGATGTTTATCGGGTGGTGGCCCCAATCTCCACCCGAAGCGTCGTCCCCGCCCCCGCCGGTCTGAGGTTCCGTCCTGACGTTTTCGGTCATCACGCAATCCTCGCGCTGGTTCCAGGTTCCAAGCCTTGACGGGACGCATTGTAGCTCAATTCGCCTTTCCGATGTGTCATCGTCGGACGGTGAGCCGACCAATCGCCCCGCACCCCCGAGAACCGCCGCCTCAGACCGCCGTCAGGTGGCGTTTCAGGAGCCTTAGCGCTTCGTCCGGCGCCACCGTCGCGAGCAGGCCGGCGCCAAACAGGAGATAGCGCCCGTCGGCGAGGCAGCGAGGCGATTTTGGTCGCAGTGAGAAAGGCTCTGCCTCGTCGAAGGTGGCGGCGCGGAGGATCGCGCCAGGATCCCGAACATGGCCGAAGATGCCGCCGGTGCCGACCACCGTGGCGATTTCCGTCAGGTCCTTGCCGAGCTGCGTGTAGGCGGTCTCGCCGCCGGGCAGGTAATGCGCCGTCAGCCGGCCGGCGTGGCGCGCGCAGGCGACGGCGACCGCGGTCCGGGCGATCTCGTGCTCGATCTGGCGTTCCGCCTCCGAGTGCGGCAGATGCGCGGTCTCCCGCGTCAGGCGCGCGACATAGGCGGCGGCAGGCTCGGCGTCGAGACCCGGACCGCCGCTTGCCGGCGCCTCGGCTTTGGCCTCGAGAACCCCGGCGGCACTGATCCGCATGCCCATGTCGCCCTCGACGGTGCGCTGGCAGAAAGGCGCCGCCAGGCCCTTCAGCACGACGCGGCCCCGCGGCCGGCCCTCGGCCAGCGAGTGGACGTCGGTGGTGGCGCCGCCGATGTCGACCACCACCAGCTCGCCGAGACCGGGCTCGCCGGCGGTGCCCTCGGCCAGCAGGCGGGCGCCGTCGGAGACCGCGAGCGGTGTCGGCATCAGGACCGCGCCGACCAAGGCCTCGGCCTCGGCGAGCCCCTTGGCGACCACGATCCGGTCGATGAAGATCTGCCGGATGACCTCGCGGGCGGGGACGACGTTGGCGACGCCGAGCTCGGGCATCACGTTCTCGGTGACGTGAACCTCCTTGCCGGCGGCACGAAGGCACGCCGCCACCTCGTCCTGGGCGCTCTTGTTGCCGGCGACGATGATCGGCGCCGTCAGGCCCGAGGCGGCGAGCGTGGCCGCGTTAGCGCGGATCACGGCTTCGTTGCCGCCGTCGGTGCCGCCGGCGAGCAGGACGATGTCGGGCGCCGTCGTCTCGATCTCGCACAGCTCGGCGGCGCTCAAGCTTTGGGCATAGGTCCCGACCAGCTTGCCGCCGGCGCCCAGCGCCGCGCTCCGCGCCGCTTCGGCGGTCAACTGCCGGACCAGGCCCGAGGCGACGATCCTGAGGCCGCCGGCGGCACTGCTGCAGGCCAGCCGGCGCTCGACCGCGGCCAGGTCCAGGCCAACCTCACGCTCCAGCGCCGCCAGGGCCTCGGTCGCGCCTCGCGCGATGTCGCTGTCGACGGTGCTGGGGCTCTGCGCCCAACCGAGCACCGCCTCGGCCGCCAGGTCGACGGCCATCACCTTGGTGTAGGTGCTGCCGAAGTCGAACAGGAGGACGTGCTGGCTCAAACGCCCGCTTCCCTAAGCCCGATCGGCTGGTTGGCGGATCATACTGGGCCGAGATCGCGTTTGAGGCTCGCGATAATCTCTTCCGGCGTCGTCGTCTGCGGGAAAGCCCGGTCGAAGCCGGCGTCCTCGAAGGCCTTCTCGATGTCGGCCCATTCCTGGCCCTGCTCGGTGACCACCAGGTTGCCGCCGATGTAGAGCAGGATCTCATCCAGCCCCGCCTCCTGGCACTTCTCGCGCATGCCCTGGCAGTCGATCAGGGCATGGCCGTAGGAGGACGAGATCAGAATCGCCTTGGCGTCGGTCTCGATGGCGGCGTTGATGTAGTCCTCGTGGCTCGCCATCGAGCCGATGTCGATGACCTTGAAGCCCGCCTTCTGCAGCGCATAAGTGATCACCCGGACGCCGAAGTTGTGGATGTCGTGCAGGACCCCGATGACGACGCTCGGCTCGCTCATGGCCGGGCTATCGCACCACGGCCCGAAGGTCGTCGATCATCAGCTCCATGTCGTCCTTCGCCTCGCGACGCCGCCGTTCCTCCATGCGGTCGCGGTCGTAGGCCCGAAGCCGGGGCGTGAAGGGCAGGTTGCCGCTATCGATGAAGCGCACCGCGCCCTCCACGTCGCGGGCGATCATCGCCTTGTCGGCGTTGTGCCGGTTGACGCTGAAGGGGAAGTCCAGGACGCCGCGCTCGAAGGCGATGGCGGTGCCTTGGGCGACGTCGCCGTCGCCGAGCTCCAAGACCCGGTCCATCATCGCCCGGCACTGCTGCTCGATGACCTCCATCTCCTCCGTCAGGGCCTCGCTCTCCGGAAAGCTCTGGCCCCGCATCAGGTCCAGGACCTTGCGCGTGGCGACGATGCCCGACGCGTTGCCTTCCTTGGTCGGCGCGCCCCGGCCCTCCTCGGGCGACTTGACCAGGATCTTGGAGACGCCGGCAAAAGCACAGGTCACGGTGTCGACGCAGATCCTGGCGAAGGTCTGATCGAGGTCGTCCGAATAGGCGCCGAGCCATTGGTGCGCGGCCTGGGTCAGGTGGACGTCGGCGAAGCCGGCGCGCTCCAGATAGTCGGCGCAAAGGCGGTGCTGCATCCGGACCGCGGCGATGTCCTGGTTGAGGCACGAGTTCAGCGGATAGGCGACGCAGAGCGATTTCAGGCCCTGCTCGGCGGCCAACAGGCACTCGATGATCGAGGCGACGATGGAGACGCAGGGCGGCGTGATGGTGCCCGAGGGAAAGCCGCCGGCCTCGCGGCTGACGCTGGCGCCCCGTTCCTCGAACCAGCCGAGCAGACGGTCGACATATTGGAAGTTGCCGATCACCTCCGCCACCGGCATGTGCGGCTCCACCGAGAGGGCGCAGAAGAGCGAAGCGCCGTTGAAGCTGGTGGCACCACCGGCCAGCATGAAGGTGTTGTAGGCTTGCGGCGTGCCCGAGGCGCCCCGGCCCTCGCAGGGTGCCTCCAAGGCCTCGAAGAGCTGCCGACAGCCCGCGACCCCGTGCACCACGGCGGGAAAGCCGTTCAGCAGCGAGCGTCCGACGCGTTGGCTCTCGGCGACGGCCTCGGCCGCCTTTTCGAACAGGTTTCGCCGGCAGTAGGTGTCGCAAGTCCAGGTCAGGAGGTCGGCGCCATGGGTCTCGAGATGGCGCAGCGTCTCGATCATCTCCTCGACGGTCGCCATGCCCGAGCGCGGTTGCAGGAGGGCCTCGCCGGCCTCGGCGGCTCGCTTGTGGGCTTCGGGCACCCGTCGCGAGGCGGGGATCTGCCGGTGATAGGCCAGGATCTCGTCGAGATCGATCGCTTGGCCGGTGGGATGAAGGGCCTTGATCCGGTCGAGCTCGGTCATGAGCTCGTCTTCGCTCCACTTCTTGTCGCTCACATGCATCGGGCAGCTCTCTCGTCGGCCGGTTCCGCGCCATCATAGCGAAATTATGCTGTCTTCCGCCAACCCCAGACGCCCGCGGCCGCGACGGCGGCGGGCCGAAAACTCAAGAACCCCCGACACCGAACAGGTGAGACCTTTAAACGCCTGTTAATCCCTATTTTCTAGGATCGGCCCAAGATTTCAGAGGCTCGGAGCGGAGAGCGAGAATTGTCCAGTACTCCCGGTGGGCGCCTCCTCCAGTCGGTCGCGGCGGCGGCCGCCGACTGGCCGGAGGCAATGGCGCCGGCGGTCCAGGTGCGGCTCGATCCGGAAGGACTTGTGACGTCCTATCCGGGCCCGGCCCTGCACGTGAATGTCGCTGGCGACGTTCTGCGCGCCAACGCTGACGCGCTGCCTCTGATCGCGCGGCTGATCGAGAACCGGGACGAGGCCCTCGCAGGCGCGGTTCGCGAGGCTGTCGAGAACGGCCACACGATCAAGCGGCGCGTCCAAGCCGTGGTCGAGGACGAGTGGCACAGCTTCGAGCTCATCCTTCTGCCCACATCGGACCAGGCGACGGGACAGGGCGAGGCACTGATCCTCGGCCGGGATGCGACGCTGGAAAGAAACTTCACGGCCGCCCTGGTCGCCTCGCGGCAGCTCTTCAAGGACCTGGTCGCCTGCTCGACCGATTTCGCTTGGGAGACCGACGCCGAGGGCACCTTCACCTTCATCTCGCCGGCGGGCGCCCTGGGCCATGCCGCGGAAGACCTGGTCGGCCGCGACTACCGCGAGCTCGTCGACACGGAGGACGGCGCCGACGTAGAGCTGCCGTTCGCCTGTTGGCAGCCGCAAAGCGACGTCGAGCTCCGGCTGCGTCGTGTGGATGGCAAGATGGCTACGGTTCAGATCTCCAGCCTGCCGGTCCGGACCCGAGAGGGGATTTGGCGGGGCGCCCGCGGCGTCTGTCGCGACGTCACCCAGCTCAGACGGCAGGAAGCGGCGTTGCAACGGGCCCGCCGTCGCGAGACCCTGATGCGCGAGGTGGTCGACGCCATCCGCACCGAGGTCGTGCCCGAGACCATGTTTCAGGCCGCCGTCGCGGCCATCGCCAAGGTCATGGACACGGCGCAGTGTTGGATCGTTCGCCGGCGCGAGGACGATACCCTGGCCATCGCCGCCGCGCACGACCACGGCGCCCAACCGGCAGTCGGCGACGAAAGCCTGTTGGCGGCGCTGCCGGGCCTCGCCGGAGACGGCGCCGCTGCCCGGTTCGCCGACCTCGACGGCGGCCATCGGAGCCTGATCGCGGCCTGCGACTATCGCGGCGGGCGGCTCGGCTATCTCTGCCTGACGCGGCCCTCGGACGAGCCGGCCTGGTCGGACGAAGACCAGGCCCTGGCCCTCGGCGTCGCCGATCAGCTCGGCATCGCCATGGCGCAGGCGGCGGTGCAGGAAGAGCTGGCCCTTCTTTCCCGGACCGACGACCTGACGGGACTGATGAACCGGCGTGCCCTCGAGGCGGAGCTGGCGGTCCGCCTCCACAACCTGGAGCGACTGGGACTCTGCGGCTGCCTGATGTATCTCGATCTCGACAACTTCAAGGCGGTCAACGATACCCACGGTCACCACGTCGGCGATGCCGTCTTGCGCGAATTCGCCGGGCTGCTCGGCGTTTCGGTGCGCAAGGGCGACTTGGCGGCCCGCGTCGGTGGCGACGAGTTCGTGGTTTGGCTCGAGGGTGCCAAGGCGGAGGGCGCGTTTGCCAAGGGGAAGTCGCTGCTGCGGGCGGCGGCGTGCCTCGATCGCTTCTCAACCGATCCGAGCCGGCCCTTGAGCGTCTCGATCGGTGTCGCGGCCGTAACGTCGGAAGACGATCTCGACCTTCGCGCCCTGATGTGCCGGGTCGATGAAGCCATGTATCGAGCCAAGCGCGAGGGTCGTAACCGGGTCACTCTGGCGCGGCGGGTCGCCGCCGTCGAGTATGGAGAGGCAACATGTTGAAGAAGCTGTTCGGGCGCCACGACGGGAGCGCCGGCACAGAGGTCACCTATGAGAACCAGCGGCAGATGATCCAGGCTCCAAACGCCGAGGTGCGCCACGGCGTCGCTTCCTCGCCCCATGCCCGGCCCGAGGTTCTCTACTATCTCGTCGACGACGAGGCGCCCGAGGTTCGCCGCGCCGTGGCACAGAACCCGGCAACGCCGATGCAAGCGGCCGTGGCCCTCTCTGAAGACGAGGACGACTTGGTTCGTTGTGAGCTGGCGCGCAAGATCGGTCGCCTGATCCCCGACCTGCCCGAGGACGAGCGCGACCGCACCCGCGATGTCGCTCTGCAAGTGCTGGAGACGCTGGCCCGCGACCAGCTCGCCCGTGTCCGGCAGATCCTTTCGGAGACGATCCGCAGCTCGGACCAAGTGCCGCGCCGGGTCGTCAGGCGGTTGGCCCAGGATGTCGAGGCCATCGTCGCGGCGCCGGTGCTGGAATACTCGCCCCTTCTGGACGATGCCGACCTCCGCGAGATCATCGCCGCCGGCAGCGCCAGCGAGGCGCTGCAGGCGATCGCGCGGCGGGCCAATCTGTCGGAGGCGGTGACGGACGACGTGGTCGCCACCTTCGATGCCGCCGCGGTCGCCACCCTGCTTGCCAACGAGAGCGCCCAGATCCGCGAGGAGACGCTGGACACCATCATCGATTCGGCGGCCGAGATGGAAGCCTGGCACGAGCCGTTGGTGATGCGTCCCGAGCTTTCGATCAGGGCCATGCGCCGCATCTCCGGATTCGTCGCCTCGGCGTTGATCGAGATCCTGGCGACGTATCACGACATCGACGACGGTTTTCGCCGCGAGCTGCGCGACAAGGTGCAGCACCGGCTCGACGGTGACGACGGCGAGGCCGATGGCACCATTGCGCAAACGGTCGAGGAGCTGAACGCCCAGAACGCCCTCGACGACGACGCCTTGCAGAGCGCCATCGAGAACGGTCAGCGGGATTTCGCGGTGCAGGCGCTGTCGCTGAAGAGCGGCCTCGCCCCGCCGACGGTCGACCGGATCCTGGCGACCAAGGACGGCAAGACGATCACCTCGCTGGCCTGGAAGGCGGGCCTCTCGATGCGCACCGCGATGATGGTGCAGACCGGGATCGCCCGGGTGCCGCCGCCGAAGATGCTGCATGCCCGAAACGGCACCGACTATCCTCTGAGCCCGAGCGACATGGAGTGGCAGATCGAAGCGATGAGCTGAGGGCGGACGGCGCCGCCTGGCCGATAGCCTTGGCGAGGGCCGGTGGACGCGGCGATTTTGCGGTCCACAAGGCGTATCCAACATGGTAGGATCAACCGACTGGGAGACTGCCATGCGCCATGCGATCGCCTTGACTTTGGCTTTTTCGTGCCTTGCGTTGGGCCCCGCCCGGGCGGCGGAGATCGAATTCGGCCGCTATCATTCGTTGGTCATCGGCATCAACGACTACAAGCACCTGCCCGACCTGCAGACCGCGGTCAATGACGCCAGCGCGGTGCACGATGTGTTGCGCCGCGAATACGCCTACGAATCGACCCTGCTGCTGAACCCGAACCGGGCGCAGTTGGTGCAAGCGCTGGACAAGCTCCGAGCCGACCTGACCGAGCAGGACAACGTCTTGATCTTCTACGCCGGGCACGGCGTTTTGGATCGGCCGACGGACGAGGGCTTCTGGCTGACCACCGAGGCCGAAGAGGACAGTCAGGTCGAGTGGGTCTCGATCTCCTCGGTGACCCGGCTCTTGAAGGCCTCGTCGGCCAAGCACGCCCTGGTGGTGGCGGACAGCTGCTATTCCGGGGTCCTGTCGCGGAACGCGCCGGTTATGCTCAAGGTCGGTGCCGAGCGCCAATCGGAATTGAAAAGGATCGCGGGCAAGCGGGCGCGCAAGGCCCTGACCTCGGGCGGCCTGGAACCGGTCAACGACGGCGGCGGCGATGGTCATTCGGTCTTCACCCGGGCGTTCTTGGAGTCGCTTCGCGAGAACCGGCAGATCGTCGACGGCTACCAGCTCTTCCGCGAGCTGCGCCAGAAGGTGGTGCTCAACGCCGAGCAGACGCCGCAGTATTCCGACATCCGCTTCGCCGGCGA
>JASLMY010000232.1 GCA_030746295.1 Alphaproteobacteria bacterium
TTGGCGCCGTGACGATGGTTCTGGTGGGCCTGGCCCGCCGACATCGGTCCGACACCGACGAGGAGGGCGATGGCGAGAATGGCGCGTCGCATCATGAGGCTTGGTCTACTACACAGCATCCGCGGTGTCGAAATAACAACTCGGTGAATGTGCAGATCCGTTCATGGGGGTTATATTGCGCTCGTACGGGTTACCGGTGTCGGGTGGTGTCGATGAACGAGGTCGAGTCGAGGACACGCTATCGAGACGGCGAGGTGCGGTTCTATCGCCGCGGTCTCTCGGCCACCGCCGACGTCCTGGCCAACCCGATGGCGATGATCGTGATGGCGTTGCTGGCCGTGGCCCTTTGGGCGACCCCCCACTACCTGAGGGCGATGGAGCGGGAGGTCTTGGAGGGTGAGCTCTGGTTGACGATCTGCGGCGGTCTCGCGCCCGGCAGCCGGGACCGGAGCGAGATCAGACGGCCGCTCATTTAGGCACCGGTTCCGCCCTCGATGAATGAGCCTGCATCGTCCCCGTCATGCGCCACGTAATTGGACCCAAGCTTTGGCTTGTCCTTCTGCTGGTCGGGCTGGCGATGGCCTGGTCGGGGCCGAGCCGGGGTGCTTCCGAGGCCGATGATCCCGGCCGCTTCCTTCTGCTCGACCAAGAGGGACGCGAGGTCCGGAACAAGGATTTCTTGGGCCGCTACATGCTGGTCTTCTTCGGCTATACGCACTGTCCCGACATCTGCCCGACAGGTTTGCAGATCCTGGCCGAGGCGATGGATTTGTTGGGGGTATTGGCCGGCAAGGTGCAGCCGATCTTCATCACCATCGATCCCGAGCGCGATCGGCCGGCCGTCTTGAAGGACTACGTCAGCCACTTCCATCCTCGCTTGCTGGGCCTCACTGGCAGCCGAGTGGAAATCGATCGCGTCGCCGATCGCTACCGCGTTCAGTATCGCAAAGTCTATGCCCCGGACGATGCCGACGGCGACGGCAAAACCGACTACTTCATGGAGCATTCCGCGGCCAGCTACTTGATCGGGCCGGACGGCGGGGGCCTCAGCCTCTACCCGCACGGCATGACGGCCGAGGCGATCGCCGCCGACATGCGAGGCTTCATCGCGGCGCGTTGACGCGACGGCGCCGCCGAGCCGGAGGTATTATTCCCTGCCATGGATTCCCGACGACTGATTGCCATTCTCACCGGGCTGGCGCTCGCCGTCGCCACAGGCCTGGGCGCCTATTCGCTGGTCGGGGTCTTCGAGGACGAGCGCGAGAGCATCGGCCAGGTCGCGATCGGCGGCCCTTTCTCGCTCGTCGATCATAGCGGCCGGCGCGTCAGCGAGGCCGACTTCAAGGGCCGGCACATGCTGCTCTACTTCGGCTACACCTTCTGTCCCGACGTCTGCCCGACCGAGCTGCAGGCGATGAGCGAGGCCCTGGACGCGCTGGGACCGGACGCGGCCGGGGTGCAGCCGGTCTTCATCAGCATCGATCCCGAGCGCGACACGCCGGCTGTTCTGGCCGAGTATCGCCAGCATTTCCACGACAAATTCCGTATGCTCACCGGCACGTTGGAAGAGATTCGCGCCGCCGCCAAGACGTTTCGGGTCTATTTCACCAAGGTCGATGACGACGGCAGCGACGACTATCTGATGGACCACAGCTCGGTGGTCTACCTGTTGGACGGGGAGGGCCGCTATGTTGCCCATTTCGGACCCAACACCGCGTCGGAGGAGATGGCGCGGCGGATCCGCGAAGCGATCTGAGCCGTGTACGACCGATCGCTTCGCGGCGTTTGCACGATGACAGCAAGTCTTGCCCGGGTGCTAGGACTTTGCGCCCTCGGTGCGATCCTGCTCGCCGGTGGGGCCGCCATCGCCGACGACAGGCAGGACTGTCTCGTTCTCTCATTCGGACCATTGGACAAGACCATCCCAGCCTGCGACCGTCTTATCGCCTCCGGCAAGCTGGACGAGAGGGCCTTGTTCGACGCTCTGATGGCGCGGGCCCGGGCCTTCGATTGGGCCCAGACCTATTCCTTCGGGCATGAGGTCGATCCGAAGGTCTTGCGTCGATCGGAGCTCGCTGACCTCGATCGCGCGGTCGGCATCGCCCGCCGCCTTCGGCTGCGGGATAAGTCCGACGAGGCATTGCGTTTGGCACTGTCAGCGCGTGCTTCCGTCGAAGCTCAGCTCGGCCGCGGCGAGCGCGCCGTCGGCGACTATTCCGAGGCCATTGGGCTCGCCGAGAGGCCGGCGCTACTCGATCTCTTTGGCCGTTCCCTCGCATACGAGCGACTCGGCAGGCTCGAGCCGGCGATCGCCGATATGTCGACGATCCTTCGCTTGTTCGCGGACGACAGCAATCACGCCAGTCACTTCGTCAGGCGGGCGGAACTTTACGAAGCTGCCGGCAGTACCGCGGTGGCGATCCAGGACTATCGCCGAGCCGTCGCGCTGCAGCCTGATCACGGCGCCGCCCGAAAGGCCTTGAAGCGTCTGGAGGCCGACCGTTAGCGCCGGGTCCCGATCGACCGCGCCGACCTGTTCGACCGGGGTGATCGCCGGTTCAACTCCGGCGTGGATCGGCACATTCCTCCCAGCCGTCCGGAGTCTCTCTTCGCACCACCTTTCGGACGGTCAGATGCCCGGCCACTTCCGAGGACTGAATTGGGTCGGCTTCGGGATCATCGCCGTAAGTCGCACGAAGCTCTGCCAGCGTGCCTTCCCAGAGGACGTTCTCGCCGGCGCCGCCGCCGCCGCTCACCTCTGCCACGACCCGGTATCGTTCGTGCATCGCCGCTACTGATTCACGCCCTGGCCGCCGTCCATGTAAATGGTCTCGCCGGTCAGGAAGGGCAGGTCCTCGTCGTAGAGGGCACCGACGAGGCGGGCGACCTCTTCCGCCTCCGCCGGCCTGCCGACCGGGACCCGCTGGCGCAGGAAGGCGAGGAACGAGTCACTCTCCATGTAGTTCCGGTTGAGGTCGGTGGCGACATAGCCGGGGGCGACGTTGATGACCCGGATGCCCTGCTTGGCCCACTCCACCGCCAGACAGCGGGTGACGGCGCCGACGCCGGCCTTGGAGGCGCAGTAGGCGGCCGAGTAGCGGGCCCCGATCTTGTCGAAGAACGAGCCCAAATTGATGATCGTGCTGGTGCCGGCTGCCGCCAGGTGGGGATAGGCCTCGCGGCAGAGCGCGAAGACGGCAGTGACGTTCACCGCCAAGACTTCGGCGAAGACGTCGGAGTTGCATTCGTGGCTCGGCACCTCGAGATGGGCGCCGGCGTTGTTGACGAGGCCGATCAGACCGCCCTCGCCGGCGGCGAGCTCGGCCAGCGCCTGCTTTGCCGTTGCCTCATCGGTGACGTCGAGGGCCATGTTGGTCATCTGCCCGGTCAACTCAGCCGGCACCTCCCGGTCCTCGGGCCCCGTGCCCTTGCGGCTCAAGCAGCCGACACGGTAGCCGCGCCGGGCCAGCTCGACGACGATGGCCGAGCCGATGCCACGGCTGGCACCGGTGACCGCGATGCACCCTTGACGCGCCATCTCAACGGTCCTTGAACTGGGGCGGGCGTTTTTCCAAGAAGGCTGTCGCACCCTCCTTGGAATCCTCGGTCTCGAAGGCCAGCGTGTTGAGGTCGGCCTCGATGTCGAGGCCCTCGGAGAGGCCGGCATCGCCGGCCCGCATCACCGCCTCGCGGGCGAAGCGCAGGGCCAAAAGGCCGTAGCCGGAGAATTCCCGCGCGAAGGCCATGCCGGCCTCGATCGGATCACCGTCGAGGATGCGGTTGACGAGGCCGATCCGAAACGCCTCCTCGGCGTCGACCATGCGCCCCGTCATCACCATCTCCAACGCGCGGCCCTCGCCGACCAGACGCGGCAGGCGCTGGGTGCCGCCGTAGCCCGGAATGAGGCCGAGCTTGATTTCGGGCAGGCCCATGCGGGCGTTCGGGGTTGCGACGCGCAGCGTGCAGGCCGTCGCCAGCTCCAAGCCGCCGCCGAGCGCGAAGCCGTTAATGATCGCCAGCGAGGGGATCTTCAGCCGGTCGAGCTTGGCCATGGTGCGCTGGCCGCGCATCGCGCCTTCCCGCTCCTCGGCCACGCTGCGGCCCATGAACTCGGTGATATCGGCGCCGGCGCAGAACGCTTTCTCGCCGGCGCCGGTGATCAACAGGCAGCGGGCGTCGCTCTCCTCGACTTCGTCGAAGATCCGTCCGAGCTCGCGCACGATCTCCATCGAGAGGGCGTTCAGTGCCTCGGGCCGGTTCAGGGTGACGAGGGCGAATTCCTCGACGCGGGTGAACTCTACGGACATGCGCTTTCTCCTCGCTCTCCTATTCGTTTCGACCGGTGGGCGGCGTTAGGTGACGTTCTGAGCCGCATAGGCGAGCTGGTAGATGCCCGCCTCGGAGCCACGCTCGGCGCCCTCGGCCTCCAGGGCCTGGGAGGACAGAACCTCGGTCATCGCACTATGAATGCTGCTTTCGTCCATGCCGTCGAACTGCACGACCCAACGGGCCGAGGCGTCCTCGCCGCCGCGCAGCCGCTGCTCCGCGGTCTCGTCCAGCGGCTTCAGGTTCTCGGCCTGCCAGAACTCGGCCCTGACGATGCCCGGGCGGCCGAGCAGTGTGTCCAGCAGATTGCGCGAGATCCAGGTCTCGAGCTTGCGCTCGGCCCCCGGCGCCGGTTCCAGGCGAACCGTGCCCACGAAGCCACCACGGCCGATGCCACGCCGGGCCCGGACCCGGCAAATGGTGCGGATCAAGTTGCGGAACGCCGGCATCACCCGGCTGGTCCACTCGGTGGGCTCGTTCAGCCGCTCCATGTAGTCGGGGCCGGTCAGCACTTCGGGCGATTGGGTCTCGTAGATGGCCAGGTATCGGGGTTTGCCGGCGGTGGCCGTATAGCGGCAACCGGTCAGGAAACCAGGAACGTCGACGCGTTCCTCGACGTGCTGGCGGATATACCATTCGTTGAAGTCGGCCTCCGCTTCCGTGGCCACGTCGGTCCAGACCGCGAGGATGCCGTTTGACATGCCGAGAGTTCCTTGCCGGGTTTCACGGGCGAGACTAGCGCATGCCGGCACGGCCCCGCCAGACGCCAATGCTTTGCGCATCTCCAACCGCCGGGCTAGGCTCGGCCGCGATTGTGATCGATCGACACCGAGGGGACAGCGGAGATGTCGGACAACCATCGCCTCGACGGCAAGCGGGCCGTCGTCACCGCCGCAGCGCACGGTATCGGCCGGGCCATCGCACTGGCCTTTGCCGAGGCGGGCGCCCGGGTGGTCTGCTCGGACGTCGACGGCGAGGCCGTCGAGGCAACCGTGAAATCGATAGGTGCGGGCGGTGGCGAGGCGAGCGCTTTCGTCGCCGATGTCCGCGACGGGGCGGCGATGCGCGGGCTGGCCGAGCACGCGGCCGGGACCCTTGGCGGCATCGACGTACTGCTCTTCGGCGCCGCGATGCAGGACGGTACCGCCGACCTTCTGGCGCTCGACGAGGCGGTCTGGGACCAGGTCTTGGCGGTCAATCTGACCGGCGCCTTTCTCGCCGCCAAGGCCTGTCTGCCGACAATGATCGAAGGCGGTGGCGGCAGCATTATCCTGATCGCCTCGCAGCTCGGTTCGGTGGCGACCCCCGGCCGGGCCGCTTACTGCGCGACCAAGGGCGCGCTGATCCAGCTCGCCAAGGTGATGGCGGCCGACCATGCGGCCCAGAACGTGCGCGTCAACACGCTGTCGCCCGGGGCGGTGGAGACTGATCGGTTGCTGCGCCGTTTCGCCGACATGGACGAGGCCCGGGCGACGCTCGGGCCCAAGCACTTGATGGGCCGCCTCGGCCAGCCACAGGAAATCGCCGAAGCGGCCGTCTTCCTGGCGAGCGACGCCGCCAGCTTCATGACGGGGGCCGACCTGCTGGTGGACGGCGGCTACAACGCCGTCTGAGGGGGAGGGGCGGTGCGATGCTGCTGTCCGCGCCGAACAAGAACCGGCCCTACCACCTGGGCCCCTTCCCGCTAGAAAGCCTGCCCCGTGACGAAGGCCTGATCGCGGCGGAGGCGGACGCCGGGCCGGCATCGCGAGGGGAAGCGGCGGCGGTCGCCACGGCGCCACTCGCCGTCGCCGCCAGGCGATACCTCGATCTCTTCGGTGGCTTTACCCAAGGCGACCCGGCGCCGGTCGAGGCACCGGTGCCGGATGCGTTGGACCGGCGCGCCGCCGACCTCAAGGGTGGGGCCTATTTCCTCGATGCGGCGCAGGTGGGCATCTGCCGGATTCCCGAGAACGCTCGGCTCGACGATGACGGCGCGGGCGAAGGCTACGCCGTGGTGGTCCTGGTCGAGCACGGCCGGCTGCCCGAGCCCGACAACCCGGCGCATGAATGGGTCCGGCCCGCCGTCGACGCGGTGGCCGAGATGCGGGCGGCCGAGATCGCCTGCTGTCTCGCCCGCCATATCCGCATCATGGGCTTCAATGCCCGGGCCCATATCGCCGGCCACGGCCAACTCGACTTCGAGCGATTGGCGGTGCTGGCCGGTCTCGCCGTCCGTACGGGGGACGGGCTCTGCAATCCCTTCCTCGGCCGACGTTTCTCGCTCGCCGCCGTGTCGACGAGCTACGAGCTGGCGGTGGACCTGCCGCTGCGGGCCGATTGCCTTGCGCACGCGAAGGGCTTTCGCTACTGGCTCGGCCGGAACGGCGCCCAGTCGGGGCGGGAGCGAAACCGCCGCGCCAAGCGGGCGAGCCACCTCTCCCGCTATCCGATGGAGCAGGTCAAGCGGGTGGCGCGGCCGACGACGCTGATCCTCGACGACGAGGTGCCGCGGGTGCCGAAGCGGGCCGCCTTCTTCGAGCGGGCGTTGAAGGGCGATCTCGGCGAGAAGAGCCGGCGCGAGCGCGGCCGCTTCGCCGTCAAGCAACCCTTCTCCTGGGCCATGGGCGGCCTGATCCGATCGATGGTGCCGTTGCAGGACGGCGCGATCGCCGAGCGCGAGAATCCGGGCCTCGCCGACCCGGCCGCCAATGCGCGGGCGCTGAAGGCACTTTCTTACTTCCTGGGCGCCGACCTCACCGGGATCTGCGAGGTGCCGCGCTATGCCTGGTTCAGCCACAAGGACGACGGGGCCGAGATCGAGCCCTACCACCGCTACGCCGTGGTGATGCTGATCGACCAGGAATTCGACACCATGGAGGGCGCCTCGGGCGACGATTGGATCTCGGGCGCCCAGTCGATGAGGGCTTACATGCGCGGGGCCGAGATAGCTGGCGTCATGGCCGACCTACTGCGCGACCTCGGTTTCCCGGCTAGGCCCCAGACCAACGTCGACAGCGACGTCCTGCACATCCCGCTGGTGCTCTGGGCCGGCCTCGGCGAGCTCAGCCGGATCGGCGAGCTGGTCCTCAACCCCTTCGTCGGGCCGCGCTTCAAGTCGGTGGTGTTGACGACGAATATGCCCTTGGAGGTGGACCAGCCGATCGACTTCGGCCTGCAGTATTTCTGCAATCACTGCTGGAAGTGCGCCCGAGAGTGCCCGTGCGACGCCATCCCCTGGGGCGAGAAGATCGTCTTCAACGGCTACGAGACTTGGAAGCCGGATGTCGAGCGCTGCGCCCGCTACCGGCTGACCAACACCAAGGGCTCGGCCTGCGGGCGCTGCATGAAGACCTGCCCCTTGAACAAGGTGGTGACGGCGGACGGACCGCTCGTCACCCGGATCGCCAGTTGGTTGGGCGTCAACGCCATGTGGGCGAAGCCGTTGCTGGTGCCGATCGCGACCCGCCTCGACGACTGGCTCGGCAACGGGCTCAGGAACCCGCTAAAGAAATGGTGGCTCGACCACGAGGTCGTAGACGGCGTTGCCGTGGCAGCCGCCGGCGTCAACCGGCGCGACCTCGATCCCGGGCGCCGGATAGAACCCGCGAAGCAGAAGATGGCCTTTTACCCGGCA
>JASLMY010000233.1 GCA_030746295.1 Alphaproteobacteria bacterium
CCGGCTCAGCGCAGGCCTCCAGACGCTCCAACGCCGCCAGCAGGATGTCGCGCTGGGCGGCGACATCGCCCGGCCGGCCGAAGGGATTGCCCATCGGATGGTTGACGAACACCGCGCGCGGCGGCTTCACCTGCGCCGTCAGATCGCGGCCGGTGGAAACGTTGACGGTGGCGATGCCATGGTCCTCGACGACACGGGAGACCAGACCCACGGTCTGGTGATCCAGCGGTCAGGCGGGCACCATGACGACGGCGTCGGCCCCGTCGCGTAGAAGCGCCTCGGCAAACCGCGGGGCAGCCTCGTCCATCAGGTGGCGGCGCTTGTAGGTGCGGCCCATGAAGCCACTCCAGAGGCGCGCCGCGACCCGACCGATAACCCCGTCCTGGGCGAGCTCCGAGAGCCGCGCCAGGGGAAAGACCACGTTCAGGTCCGTCTCGGCGTCGCGATGGTCGTAATAGGAGTCGTGGATCTGAAAGGCGTCGTCCGGGCTTTCGGGGTCGATCTCGTCGAGCCGGAAATCGTCCCGAGCGGTCGGATTGAAGGGCGCCGCGGTGCGGTAGGAGATGCCGCCGCTGGTCAGCAACGACACGGTGCAATCCGCCAACGGCTTGGCCAACCGCGTCAACGGCGCCGTCTCGTTGACCGTCCAGCGATAGGCCGGATAGCCCTTCGACTGATAGTAGGTGTCGATCAGTTCGACATAATCGATCGGTTTCATGCCGCCTCCGGTACTTTTTGGTCGGCGAATGGTAACCGATGTATTCGACATTTCCCATAAACCGCCAGGTGTCGGAAACGGTAGCCGCAGGATGTCCGATGGTCGGCCAGAAACGCTTTCCCGACGCGCCGCGCGAAGTCTGTGGTAGCCTCGCGGGATGGGGACCCAGGGGCTGGCATCACCGGAAGGGAGACAGACCATGCGTTCCATGACCGGCCGCGAACGGGTGCTCGCAGCGCTCAATCACCAGGAATCCGACCGCGTGCCGATAGACTTCGGCGGCTGCAGTGCCGCCAACATCTATTTCACGGCGTATGACAAGCTGAAGGCGCACCTCGGGCTCGAGCACGAGACGGTGATCGGGCGACGTATGACCCGCACCGCCGTCTTGGACGAGACCGTCTTGCAGCGCTTCGACGTGGACACGCGCGTGCTCGCCCTCGGCGCCTTCGAGGGCACCGGCCATCAACGCGAGATCGACGACGACAACTATATCGATGAGATGGGGGCCGCCTGGCAGAAGTCGGGAGACGGCCCCTATTTGAACGTCGACGGCCCTTTCTACGGCGGAAAACCGGGCGTCGACGACCTCGACGGTTTCAGCTGGCCCGACCCCGGCGATGCCGGATACCTGAGGGGGCTCGGGGAGCGGGCGCGGGCGCTCAGGGAGAACACCGACTGTGCCGTCGTCCTGAACCTCCCCGCCGGGGTCGTTCACATCGGGCAATGGCTGCGCGGCTTCGACACCTGGCTCACGGACCTCTACAGAAATCGCGCGTTCGTCTGCAAGCTGATGGATCTCTCCGCCGAGTGGTGGTCCCGCCTCGCCGAAGGCGCCCTCGACGCGGCCGGCGAATACGTCGACGTGGTCAACATGAGCGACGACTTGGGCTCTCAGGAAGCGACGCTTCTCAACCCCGAGATCTATCGCGAGCTGATCAAGCCACGGCACAAGCGCATGGTCGATGCGGTGAAGTCCAACAGCGACGCCAAGGTCCTGTTGCACAGTTGCGGTGCCGTCTCGGCGCTGCTCGACGACTTCATCGAGGTCGGCTTCGACGCCATCAACCCGGTGCAGGTCGGCGCCCGTGGCATGGAGCCGGAGCGCCTGAAAGCCGAGTTCGGCGACCGCGTGACCTTCTGGGGCGGCATCGACACGCAGCGCATCTTGCCGTTCGGGACACCGGACGAGGTTCGGGCCGAGGTCCGCCGCATCATCGACATCCTGGGCCCGGGCGGCGGCTTCGTCCTCAACAGCGTGCACAACATCCAGGCCGAGGTGCCGCCCGAGAACGTCGTCGCCATGTTCGACGAAGCGAGATCCTACCGCAGGCACTGAGACGGCCCCGGGCCATGCTCCAGGCCCTGGGATGCAGGATCGTGCCGGCGACGACGGCGAGACCAGGCGCGAGCCCCGCTGCCGGGTGCGGCGGGCCCAGACGGCGCCGACGTCGGCGGCGATCGGGCCGCCGGTCCCGATCATCCGAGCAGGAAGCCCTCGTAGCCGTTGGCGGCCACCTCGTCGCATCTCTCGCGGTAGGCGGGGGCGCCGCCGGCATAGAGGAGGAAGGTGCGCTTGTTCTTGCCGGGCAGGTTGCTGTTGATGCCCATGAACCAGGAATCGACCTTGGTCAGCAAGAGCCGCCGGCTGGTCTCGTAGACGTGCTCGGTCCAGGCGTCCTCGGCCGCGCCGCTCGCCTCCACCCGCTCGAAGCCGTGTTCCTGCATGTAGCGCAAGAGCTCGGTCACCCACTCGACGTTCTGCTCGATGCAACGGGGGATGTTGCAGAAGGTGGCCGAGTTGTGGGGCCCGACCAAGGTCAGCATGTTGGGGAAGCCCTCGGTCTGCAGGCCGAGGAAGGTGCGGGGGCCGTCGGCCCACTTGTCTTTCAGCGACCGGCCGCCCCGGCCGCGGATGTCGATCCGGTCGAACGCGCCGGTGATGGCATCGAAGCCGGTGGCGTAGATGATCATGTCGAATTCGAAGGCGGCATCGCGGGTCTCGATGCCCGCCGCCGTGATCCGCCGGATCGGGGTCTCGCGCAGGTCGACGAGGGCCACGTTGTCCTGGTTGTAGACCTCGTAATAGCCGCTCTCGAGCGGTACCCGGCGGGTGCCGAAGCCGTGGTTGGTGGGGATCATCTTCTCCGCCAAGGCCGGGTCGTCGAGGCGCCGGCGGATCTTAGCGGCGACGAAGTCGCTCAGCGTCCGGTTCGCCGCCTCGTCGATCAGCACGTCGCGGAAGTTGCCGATCCAAATGCCGAAGCCGGGCTCGCCGTAGAGCTTCTCGTAGAACGCCTCGCGCTCTTCCGGCGTCACCTCGAGGGCGTTGCGCGGGTCCGCCTTGTGCAGAAAGCCGGTGTGGGTGTCGTGACATTGCGCGAAGATGTCGGCATAGCCGGCCTTGATCCGGCGTTGGGTGGCGGCATCGATCGGGCTGTTGTGCAAGGGCGCGCACCAGTTGGGGGTGCGCTGGAAGACGGTCAGGTGGCCGACCGTCTTGGCGACCTCCTGGATGGTCTGCACGCCGGTCGCCCCGGTGCCGATCACCGCCACCCGCTTGCCGGCGAAGCCGACGGCATGGTGCGGCCAGGTGCCGGTGTGATAGGCCTCGCCCTCGAAGTCGTCGACGCCGGGGATGTCCGGCATGACCGGGGCCGAGAGCGGCCCGACGGCGGTGACGAGAAAACGCGCCCGTTCCCGGCTGCCGTCGGCCAGGACGACCTCCCATTCATTGCCGGCCTCGTCCCAGGCGGCCCGGACGACGCGGGCATCGAACTGGATGTCGCGGCGGAGGTCGAACTTTTCGGCGACGTGGTCGAGGTAGCGAAGCGTCTCGGGCTGGGCCGAGAAATGCTCGCTCCAGTCCCATTCCTGCAGCAACTCGTCGGAGAAGGAATAGCCGTAGCTGTAGCTCTCGGAATCGAAGCGGGCGCCGGGATAGCGGTTCCAGTACCAGGTGCCGCCGACGTCGCTGCCGGCCTCGTAGACCCTGGCACTGAGGCCGAGTTGGCGGAGCCGATGCAACTGGAACATGCCGGACATGCCGGCGCCGATGATGATGACGTCGAACCGGGCCGCCCGGTCGGTCGCCGGCTTCGTCCTGCTGCTCGCCTGCTCGTCGATCACCCGCTCGGAACTCCTCAACCCGGTTGCCGCGCCGGCTGGCGGCCATGGGAGAAGTCTAGCGAAGCGGTCGGGGCACCGGAATAGCCACCGCGCGCGCCTCGGCCGCAGAGACGCAGTAATATCGGAGGTTCGAAACGGGTTCGAACCAGGGCAGCGACCGACGGTTCCGATGCGACGGGCTTCCGGTGCGGGAGGGGAACCATGGACACGGAAAGGCTGGGCCGCTCACGGTTCCTGAACGCGTTTTTCAAGCTCAGCGGCAGGGCGATGGAGAGCCGGCTGCGCGAGCGGCTCTTCGATCCGCTTCGAACGCTCGAAGGCGCCGGCCTCCGGCCCGGTCAGACGGTCCTCGAAGTGGGATGCGGCACCGGGTTCTTCACCTTGCCGGCGGCCCGGATGATCGGCGATGGCGGGCACCTCATCGCCATGGACCCGATGTCGGGTTTCGTCGACCGGGTCCGCGACAAGGTGCGCGAGGCGGGCTTGCGGAACGTCGAGGTCGTGCGGCGCGACGCCCTGAAGACCGGGTCGGCGACGGCAACCGTCGACGTCGTCCTGGCACTCGGCGTCCTCCCCTACCCGAGCCTGCCGCTGGACCGGCTCTTGCCCGAAATGCACCGGGTCTTGAAGCCGGACGGCACCATGGCGGTGTGGCTCTTCCCGATCACCTTCGGCGTGCCGAGGGCGATTCTGCAATCCGGCCTCTTCTCCCACCCGTCCCAGAAGAACGGGGTCTACACGTTCCGACGATCCGAAGCGACCGGATCTCCGCTCCATCGACCCGGACCGACGTAGCAGACGATCGCAGTCAGTCGAGGGGCGGGACGTGGAAGCTTTCGGGGCGCCGGCCCTCCGTCCAGTGTTGCCACATGGTCCGGAAGGCGCACTCCAGATGGCGGGCCAGGCGCGCCGGCCGGTAGAGCGGTGCCGTGGCGGCGGCGCCCGCCAGCCGCGTCTTCAGCTCGGCGAGCCGACCGGGCTCGGCGGCGAGGTGCCGGGCCTGGGTCTCGTAAGCGTCAAGCGAGTCGGTCACCAATTCGGCCATGCCGATAGCGGCGAGGATCGAGGCCCCGGTCCGCGACGCGTGCGCTTCGCCCGCCAGGCTCAACACCGGCACGCCGGCGGCGAGCGCGTCGAGCGTCGTCACCCCGCCGGCGTGCGGGTGGCAATCGAGCGCCATGTCGGCCAGGCGATGACGGGCGAGATGCGCTTCGTGAGGCCGGCGCTCGGCGAAGACCAGGCGCTCGGGCGCGACACCCCTGGCCGCCGCTTCTCGCCGGAGGTTGGCCTCGGCGGCCTCGCTGCCGGCCTTGAGCCAGAGGACGCTGCCGGGGCAGTCGCACAGGAGCCGCATCCAGACCGCGAAAAGCCCGGGGTGCAGCTTGTAGTGGGCGTTGAAGTTGGCGAAGACGATGCCCGCCTCCGGCAGGCCGACGGCGGCCCGGCTTGGCGCCGCGCGGATGTCCCGGGGCCGGGAGGCGGCCATGAAGCTGTCGGGCAGGTAGACCATCGCCTCCGGGCAGACTTGCGCCAGGGCCGCCGGCGTGTGCGCCGGGTCGGTGATGAGATAGGGCACCCAAGGGGCGCCGAGCGTGGCGCCGTAGCCGAGATAGTGGGCCTGCACCGGGGCCGGCTTCAGGGCCAGGATCTCCAAGCCTGAGTTGCGGGTGTGGCCGGCGAGGTCGACCGCCACGTCGATGCCGTCGTCGTAGATCCGCCGCGCCGCCTCGACGACGCCGTGGCCGGTGAGCTCGCGGAAGCCATCGAAATGGCGGCGGAACTCGGCCGTCAGGTCATCGCCCGGGTCTCGTGCCGTCGAGTAGGCGAACCATTCGAAGCCGTCGCGATCCAAGGCCGCCACCAGATCGGCCATCGCCAGGCCGACGCTGTGGCGGCGGAAATCGGGCGAGACGAAGCCGACCCTGAGGCGCGCCCGCGCCTCGCGCCGATGCGCGAAGGCCAGGCTCGTGGCACCCTTCAGCGCCTCGCGCTCCAGCCGCGCCGAAAAGGCTTCCGCCGCGGCCGCTCTGAGCTCGGCCGAGGCGCTGGTCGGTGCCAGGACGAAGGGCGGCACTCTCACCTCATCGTCCCGCGCCAGCGTCTCTTGCAGCGACGATAGGAGCTCGCCCTCCAAGGCGTCGACCCGATCCCAGGCGCATTGCTGCATCAGCGACTGCAAGAGGAAAGGGGCCGCACCGGCCGACGGCGAGACCGCGTCGAAGGCAGCGACCGCCTCGTCGTGACGGCCGAGCGCCTGCAGGGCCTGCCCCATGTTCAGGCGCGCCTCGCCGAGCTCCGGGTGGAGTTGGCTCAGGTCGCGGAAAATCGCCAGAGCGTCGTTCCAGCGCCCGGCCGCCATCAGCAGGATACCGAGCTCGTTCTTGGCGCCCAAGTGTCCGGGCTCGGCGGCCAAGGCCCGGCGCAGCTCGGCCTCCGCCGTCTCGATGGCGCCCTGGCGCTCGGCCAGGCGGGCCAGACCCAGATGCGCATCGGCAAGGCCGGGATGGGTCTCGAGGACGGCCTCGTAGATCTTGCGGGCGTCGGCGGCGAGCCCCAGATCGGCGAAGATGTTGGCGAGATTGATGGCCGCGCCGGGCATCGCCGGCGCCAGCCGCCAGGCCTCGGCATAGTGCGCGGCGGCGTCTTCGGCGCGGCCGAGCTTGACCAGGGCGTTGCCCAGCGTGTTGTGCAGCTCCGGCACTTCGGGCGCCGCTTCCAGCCCCAGCTTGGCGACGTTGGCGGCGCTCTCGGCGTCGTCGAGCTGCAACAGCGCCGTCGCCAGGTTGTTGTGGACGGCGGTGACCGCGGGCGCCAGCGCCAAGGCCCGGTTCAGGTGTGAGACCGCCGCCTCGGGCTGGTCGAGGCGCAGCATCAGGGTGCCGAGATGGAAGGCCGCCTCCGGGTCCTCGGGCTCGGCCGCGGCGGCCCGCGCGAGGCCCTCGTAGGCGGCGGCCAAGTCGCCGGCGGCAAGCCGGCGCAAGGCCACGTCCTTGATCGCCTCGGCCGACGCCTCTCCTAGGCTCTCCTCGCTTCCATGCATGGTTTGCGTTATAGGTGAAGTTGGTTAAGAGAAATTGACGCTGCGGCTCGTCCGAAGCCGAATTTCGGTGACATCCCCCCGGGCAGCCCGCCCCTCGGAACCTCGGCTAGGAAAGCGAATGACCGAGCAAGTGTCGCGATCCGTCATGCACGACCTCAGGTCGATGCTGCTGATCGGGCTGGGGCACGGCTGCAGTCATTTCTTTCAGCTCGTCCTGCCGTCGCTCTTTCCCTTTCTGATCCTCGACTTCGGGGTCAGCTACACCGAGCTCGGCATGCTGATGACGCTCTTTTTCGTCACTTCCGGCCTGGGCCAGCCGGTGGCGGGGTTCCTCGTCGACCGCTTCGGCGCCCGCAACCTGCTGATCGGCGGCCTCGCGGTCTATTGCCTCGGCATCCTGCTGGCCGCACTGGCGCCCCATTTTTGGCTCCTGGTGCCGGCGATGGTCTTGGCGGCAATCGGCAACTGCGTCTTTCACCCGGCCGACTTCACGATCCTGAACGCCAGCGTCAGCGGCCACCGCCTCGGCCGCGCCTTCTCGGTGCACACGCTGGGCGGCAATCTCGGCTGGGCGGCCGCACCCGTCACCATGCTGACGGTGGAGAGCTTCTATGGCTGGCGTGCCGCCCTGCTGGTGGCCTGCGCCATCGGCCTCGTGGTGCTTTTGGGGTTGGTGCTGGCGCGCCACGACCTGCGCGAAGAGCGGGCGCCGAGCACCGGGCCCGAGCAACGCCCCGCCGGTGTCGGCGCGGCGGTCCTCTTCAGCGCCCCGGTCCTGCTCTGCTTCACCTATGTCGTGCTGCTGGCGGCGGCCCTGATCGCGGTGCAGAACTTCCTCGGGCCGATGCTGGAGGCGTTGCGCCAGACGCCCTTGGCGATCGCCGCGACGGCACTGACCGGGTTCCTGCTCGGCGCCTCCGCCGGGGTCCTGATGGGTGGCTTCGTCGCCGACCGCTGGCGCCGTCACGGCCTCGTCATCGCCGCGGG
>JASLMY010000234.1 GCA_030746295.1 Alphaproteobacteria bacterium
ATCTAACGTCAGAGCCCCGGTCGCTTGAAGTCCTCGCGCGCGCGCTGAACTTCGGCTCTGATCACGCAGGCCTCGACATGATCGTTGATCAGCCCCATCGCCTGCATGAAGGCGTAGACCGTGGTCGGTCCGACGAATTTCCAGCCTTGCTTCTTCAGGTCCCTCGCCAGGGCAATCGATTCCGCCGAGGTCGACGCGGCCTGCGGTTTCGCGAGCTGTTTGGTGTCGGCTTCGTAACGCCAAAAGAAGGCCGCCAGCGAGCCTTCGCGTTCGACGAGCTCGCGGGCCCGTCGGGCATTGTTGACCGTCGCCTCGATCTTGCCGCGATGCCGGACGATGCGGTCATCCCCGAGCAGGCGATCGATGTCGCGCTCGGTGTAGCGCGCTATCCTGTCGAAATCGAAATCATGGAACGCCGCACGGAAGGCCTCACGCTTGGCGAGGATGGTGCGCCAACTCAGTCCGGATTGAAAGCTCTCCAGGCTCAACTTCTCGAACAAGCGGCGGTCATCGCCATCCGGGTAGCCCCATTCCGTATCGTGATAGTCGAGAAACTCCGGCGCCGCACCGCACCAGCGGCAGCGTAGCTTGCCGTCCGGACCCAAGGTCGTTTTGCTCATCTGTCTCGTGTCCTCGCAGCGTGAAGACGGATCGGAGGTCTTTCAGGCGAGCAGAAACTCCAGGCGTGCATCGGATCTCGACGGCGCGATTTCGAGGATTTCGGCGTTCACGACATCCTCTGCCACGAACGGATCGTCGTTCACCCGGCGTTGGAGATCCGAAAGCGACGTGTTGTGTGCCAAGATCCCGCCGCCCAGATCGGGTCGAACACTGCCGACCAACAGGAATACGCCATCATCGAAACCGCGGTTGATCCATTCCTTGTGACCCGCCATGAACTGGTTGGCTCGGTCTTTCTCACCGGAAAATCTGAGAAGTATTAGGAACATCCGATCTGTTCTCCCTTGGTCTTGGTCTGCCGGGTGCGCGGTCTCGGCAACATGCGCTAACCGGCCCCGTGTTCGTCGTCGGTGCCGCGCGCGGCTTCTTCCGCGCAGGATTGCAGCCAGTCGCACATCTGCTCGACTTCTTGCTTGATGAACTCTTCGTCGTGAAAGGCGTTCGCCAGCGTGGCGACACCCTGGCTGCGGGCGAGAAGATGCATCGCCAGCGCGTCGGCATCCGCCTTGCGGCCGAGCAGCGCGAACTGCCTGCGCAGCCAGGTCCGAAACAGCGTGAAAAGCTCGTTCGCCTCGCATTGCGAGCCATGGCCCAGCTTCGATAGCTCGCTAGACAGCGTGCCGACCGGGCAGCCGTAACGCTCTATGTCGGCCCGGTTCGCGATCAGAATGTGGATGAAGCTTCGTATACGGTCGGCGGGCCTATCCCCCTCGATTTCCCACTGCTCCAGCATCATTCGCGTGTTGGCCAGACGCAGATTGATGACGGCGTCCAGGATCTCGTCCTTGGTCTTGAAGTGGTAATAGAAATTGCCGCGCGAGATCCGCACGACGTCCGCGATATCGGAGAAGGAGGTATGCTCGTAACCTCGCCGATAGAACAGCTGATCGGCCGCCTCGACAATGTGATCGCGGGTCGTCTTGTCGCTCATGAAGCCGCCTCTCCGGCCAACCGTGCCTCGAGGCTCGGGCCGCTGAAGTAGTTTCGTCGCCGTGAAAGGGGCGCGCCATGTCCCCAGCCGGGACCTGGTCGGATGGGCTGGTCACCCAACCGACGCCGGCGCGATGTCGACGGTCGGTCATCGTCGTGGGCCGCACGACGCCATATTCGCCGGCTCGAATTCGCGCCGTCTCGGCCTCGAGCATCCTTTATGGCGAGCCTCGGCTCGCCCGACGGAAACGGCGCGAACAGATCCATGGGCATGGTGTGCTCCGGCATCCCGAGTCGCTGCATTAGGACGATTGTCCTACACTGAGCCAAAATTAGGACGACCGTCCTAACCTGTCAAGGGCTGGGCGGATGTGAAATTCGCCGAACCGGCGTCGTCTTCGAGCGCTGGCCGCGAAAGGCGGCGGTCGTACCGGGCTCGCTCAGAAGGCGGTCGCCGGCAGGCCGCCGCCGTCGACCGGGATCGCCTGGCCGGTGATGAAGCTGGCCTCCTCGGAGACGAGATGGGCGACGGTGGCGGCGATCTCCTCCGGCCGGCCGTGGCGGCCCACGGGAATTGCCTTCGCCCGCTCGGCGAGCCCGGCCTCGACGTCGCTCCAGCCGGCCCGAAGCGTCGAGCTGATCGCCCGGTCGGTGCGGATCGAGCCCGGGCAGATGCAGTTGACGGTGATGCCGTGGCGCGCCAGGTCGTAGCTGAGCGAGCGGGTGAAGCCGATCACGGCTGCCTTGGAGGCGCAGTAGGCGGCCCGCTCGGGCAGCGCCACCAGGCCCGCTACCGACGACATCGAGACGATCCGGCCATAGCCTTGGCTCTTCATATGCGGCACGGCGGCGCGGCTCATCAGGAAGCAGCCGCGGAGGTTGATCGCCATGACCGCCTCCCAGGCGGCGAGCGGTATGTCCTCGATCTGGCCGCGGTCCTGGCCGTGCGGGGCGCCGGCGTTGTTCACCAGCACGTCGAGGCGGCCGTATTTGTCGAGGGTCCGGTCGACGAGATGCGCCGCGCCGTCTTCCGTCGAGACATCGCCGGTCAGGCTCAGCGCCGCGCCGCCGGCGGCCTCGATCCGGGCGATCAGCGTGTCCAGCCCCTGCCAGCCGGTGTTGGTGCGCTCGGCGGTGTTGTCGTTGTCGACCCCGGCTGCCGCCACGTCGGAGACGGCGACGATGAAGCCGTCCGCCGCCAGGCGCTGGGCGATCGCCGCGCCGATGCCGTTCTCCTTGCCGCAGCCGGTGATCAGGGCCACGCGTCTTTCTGATTCAGCCATCACTACCGTCCGCTCGAATGCCGACCCGAACTATAGCGCCCCGGCCGCGGTGGCCACAAACGGGCCCCGGCGCCGTGTCTTTTCCAGGCAGCGAGGGGTGTGAGGCGGGCTGCCGATGGCGCTACGATGCCCACGAACGGCCGTGGCGGCGTTGCAACGAGGGAGGACCCATTGGCGGGGGTGATCAGCGAGGCGGCGGACGGCTGCACGCGTGTCCGGTTGTCGTCGGGCGAGACCAACGTCTTGACGACGGAGGTCCTTCGGGCTCTGGCGAGCGCGCTCGACGATGCCGAGCGGACGGCGCGCGGCGTCATGCTGTGCGGTGGCGACAAGTTCTTCTCCAACGGCGTCGACCTCGAGTGGGCACTGTCCCAGTCCGCTGCCGAGATGCGCCTCATGTTCTTGGAGCTGGGCAGGTGCATCTTGCAGCTGCTGGAATCGCCGCTGCCGATCGTCGGCGTCGCCAAGGGGCACGCGATCGGTGGCGCGCTGGCCATGCTTCTCGCCTGCGACTATCGCTACGCGGGCACCGGCCGCGTCCTGCTCGGCAAGCCCGAGATCCTACTGGGCGTACCCAACCCCTATTTCGGCGATCAGTTGCTGCGCTTCGTCGCCGGCGATTTTGTCGCTTCCGATCTGATCTACACCGGCCGGCTGGTGAGCGGCGAAGAGGGCCGCGCCCTCAACCTGGTGCACGAGGTGGGCGAGAAGGCGGAGATCGAGGCCGCCGCCTGGCAACGTCTGATGACGCTCACGGAACTCGCGCCCGAGGCGTTCTCGGAATCGAAGCGGATGCGGGTCGGCAAGTTCTGCGCCGACGCGAGAGAGCAGATGTCGGCCCGGGTGGCGCGGCAGGTCGAGATTTGGTGCAGCGACGAGGCCCAGACCCGGCTGCGCGCGGCGGCAGAACGGCTCGCGCGCCGGGGCTGAGCCGAGCGAGGGGCCGATGCCATCGAAAACCTGGATCGACGACGGGACCCGGATCCGCATCGACGGCGACGGTCCGACGGTGGTGCTGGCCCACGGCGTGCTGATGGACATGGGCATGTGGGAGCGCCAGGTCGCTGGCCTTGCCAAGGATCACCGCGTCGTACGCTTCGACATGTGGGGCCATGGCGGCTCGACCGACCCGGCGGGGCCGCGGACGCTCGACGACTTCGTCGGGCAGCTGGCCAAGGTCGTCGCCATCGCCGGTGATCGGGGGCCGCCGGCGCTGGTCGGCTTCTCCATGGGCGGCCTCTTGGCGCAGGCCTTCGCGGTTCAGCAGTCCGGCGCGCTCGACCGGCTGGTGCTGATGAACGCGGTCTACGATCGCAGCGCGGACCAGGCCCGAGCCTCGGCCGCGCGGCTGGCCGACTTCGAGCGCTCAGGCATCGCCGGTTGTGCCGAGGCGACGGTCCAGCGCTGGTTCACCGAGGCCGAGCGGGAGACCTTGGCGCGCGAGATCGCCCTGATCGAGGGCTGGATGCGGGCCGGCGACGAGGCTGCCAAGCTCAAGGCCTATCGGGTCTTCGCCACCGCCGGCGGCTCGCTCGTCGGCAAGCTCGACCGCATCGGCTGCCCGACCCTGGTGCTGACCGGCGAGCACGACGTCGGCTCCACTGCCGAGATGGCCCGGCGCATGGCGGCCGAGATACCCGGGGCAAGACTGGAAATTGTGCCCGAACAGCGGCACATGATGGGCGTCGTGGCGGCGGCCGAGGTCAATCGAATCCTGCGGGCGTTCCTGGCCTGAGCAGACCGGGGCGACCGGCCGTGCTCACCTGTCGGCGGTGCCGGAGCCGCCGCCCGCGCGAGCTATCGCGGCGTTGCTGTCCGCTTGACCCGGAACTACCATTCGTAGCGGGTCAAGAGAGAGGGTCCGCTCGGATTTCGCAATCGGGCGCTTTCGTCGACGATCGCCTGATCGACGTGATGAGATGAACCAAGAGCAGCAACCCGGACCGCTCGAGAAGCCGTTCAAACCGTCGCCTTCGGTCGACGCCCTGTGGCGTCATGCGCGGCGCCGCCCGGGACAGGATGCGGTCGTCGATTCGCGTCTTTGCTTGAGCTTCGAGGCGCTGCGCGCGCACGTCGAGAGGCTCGCGCGGGCGCTCCGCGAGCTTGGTATTGGCCCTGGCGAGCCGGTCGTCGTCCTGTTCGATGTCTGCGCGGAATCCGTCGTCGCATTCTGGGCGCTCCGGGCGATCGACGCCGTCGTGGTCGTTGGCGATCCGACCGGCAAGGGCGCCGAGATCGACTACTACCTCGAGGTCACGGGAAGCCGGCACGTCTTGGCCGGGACGCGGGCGGCCGCGGCGCTTGCCCCGCCAGCGGCCGCCGCTTGGCACGTGCTGGAAGACGGCGCGGCAGCGGCGCCGCGCCGGTGGCGCCTGGATCGGCGGTCGCAGCCGCCGGCCAAGATGCGTGGCGACATGGCCGCAGAATCGCGGGCCGCGGTCATTTTCAGCTCCGGTACCACCGGCAAGCCCAAGGCGATCGTGCATACGCAGGACTCCTTGCGCTCGCTGCACGAGGTGCTGATAGAAACCTGGAAGCTGTCTCCCGATGACCGCGCCCTCGGTGCGCTGCCGTTCCATACCATCTACGGACTGTTCTTCAGCGCCGCCTCGATCATCTATGCCGGCGCGACGCTGGTGCTGGTCGAGCGGTTCCGGCCTGAGCGCGTCCTGGCCGCGATCGAACGGCACCGGGTGACGACGGCGGCTTTCGTCCCGACCATGGCGCTCATGATCCTGAACTTCGAGGACAGGGACGGCTACGACCTGAGCTCGCTCAGGGCGGTCTACGCCGCCTCGGCGCCGATCAGCGACAGCGACATCGAGCGCTTCCGCCGCTTCAGCGGTGCGCCCATGATCGCCAACTACGGCCTGACGGAGATCCCGGGCGCCGCCGTGGAGCCGGCGGACGAACCGCATCAGGAGGGTTCCGTGGGCAAGATCAGCCCCGGCTTCGAGGTCTGCGTCAGGGATTCGGAAGGGCGACCGCTGCCGGTCGGCGAGACCGGCGAGATCACGGTGCGCGGACCCTCGCAGATGCAAGGGTATCTGGGCGATCCCGCTCAGACCGCAGAGCGGCTCCGCGACGGCTGGATCCACACGCAGGACATCGGCCGCGTCGATGCCGCCGGCAACATCTACCTCAGCGGGCGCACCTCGGACATGATCATGCGCGGGGGCCTGAACATCTCGCCGCACGAGGTCGAGCATGCCCTCTCCACCCATCCGGAGGTGCTGGATTCGGCGGTGGTGGGCACGCCCGATCCGATCTACGGAGAGGTGGTGACCGCCTTCGTCGTCGTCCGCGGCCCGGCCGACGGTGCTGCGATCGCCAAGGCGTTGACGGATCACTGCCGAAGCCTGCTCGCCGCCGCGAAGGTGCCGGCCAACATCGTGCTCGTCGACGCGCTGCCACGCAACGCGGGCGGCAAGGTCCTTCGCAAGCAGCTTCAAGAACGGGGTGTCGGCCCGGCAGACGAAGACGAGGCAATGGACGGGAAAGGAAACGCGTGATGACTGACGGCATCGTACGGAGCGACGTTCTGGAGGACGGCGTCGCGCTGATCACCATGGACCGGCCCGAGAAGCGCAACGCCCTCACGCCGGCCATGATCGAGCAGTTGATGGGGGCTTTCGATCGCTTCGACGGCGACGACGCGGTCGGCGCGATCGTGCTCACCGGCGCCGGAGAGACTGCCTTCTGTGCCGGCCACGACATCAAGGCGATGGAGCCGGGCAACCTCGGACACCTCTTCGAGGAAGCGCACATGCAGGTGTTCCTGGCACCGCGCAACGCCCGGAAACCGGTCATTGCCGCGGTCAACGGCGCCGCCTACGCCGGCGGCTTCTGCCTGGCGCTCAACAGCGATCTCAGGCTGGCGACGCCGGATGCCAGCTTCGCCGTTCCGGGCGTGAGGCTCGGCATCGTGCCGATCGGCGGGCAGTCCTCCAGGCTGCCGCATCTGCTGCCCGTGGCCATTGCCAACGAGTTGACGATGCGGGGCGTGCCGCTGACAAGCGCGCGAGCGGAGCATTTCGGCTTCGTGAACGCCGTCGTGCCCGCGGCCGAGCTCGTCGACCGCGCCGTCGAGATGGCGGCCGAGATCTCCCGGATGTCGCCCTTCGCGGTGCAGTCCTGCAAGCGCATAGCGCAAGTGACCATGACCCAAGGCGTCGAGGCGGCCGACGCCATGGAGTACTGGCTCGCCATGGCCGCGGGTCATGGGCCCGACGTCCTCGAAGGTCTGACGGCCTTCCGCGAGCGCCGCCAGCCGAGCTTCGGCAGTCGCCAAGCCACCTGACGCGCCGCCCTATCGGAGCCTGCTCGCGCGCGTCAGCGGGCGATGATGTCCCCATGCCGGGCGACGAAGCGCTGCCACGCTTCCTGCGCTGCGCTCTCGGCCTCGTCGAGCAACTGATCGGCGTCGGCATTGACCAGCCGGCCCCCGTCGACCACGACCGTGCCGTCGACGAGCACGGTTTCGACGTCGCTGGCGTGGCCGTGGTAGACGAAATTTGCCACCGGATCGAGGAGCGGCCGGAGGCCGAAGCGGCGGAAGTCGACGACCATGAGGTCGGCCCGCTTGCCGACCTCGAGCGAGCCGATCTCGCGCGCTTGGCCGATCGCCTTCGCGCCTTCGATCGTGGCCAGGCGCATCGCGTCGGGGGCCGGCACCGCCTTGGCATCGCCGGTCTTGATCCGAGCCATCATGATGGTCGAACGCAGCACTTCGAAATGGTCGGCGAACATACCGTCGATGCCGAGGCCGACGGTGATGCCGCGCCGGCGGAAGTCCTGGATCGGCGCGATCTGGCCGCGTACCGCGTTGATCACGGGGCAGTGCGCCACGCAAGCGCCCGAATGGGCGATACGGCCGGTGTCGTCCTCGTCGAGCACAT
>JASLMY010000235.1 GCA_030746295.1 Alphaproteobacteria bacterium
CACGCCCAGGTCGCGCGCGGCGCGGACCCGCGCCTCGTCGGAATATCCGCTGATCATGAAGAAGGGCAGGAAGGGGTCGGGCGAATCCTTGTGCCGGCGGACCCAACGCAAAAGCGTGCCGCCGTCGACCGGGCTCATCACCCAGTCACAAATGATCAGGTCGATCTGGCTGATCCCGATGCGCTCTGGATTGCGGCGCATCGCGCACATGATCTCGGTCGCCTCCATGCCGTCGTTGGCGCGCAGGACATTGCCGACGCCGACCTGCCGCATCACCGAGATCAGCAGCGAGCGGATCTGCAGCGTGTCCTCGACGACCAATACGGTGACGCGTTCGAGCCCGTGCATGCCTGGGTTTCATCATCGGATTGCCGAGACCTCAGGATGCGGCGAGACGGCTAAATTTCGGTAAACCCGGCGCCCGCCGGCGGCATTCGCGTCCCGGTCACCGGCGCGTCGGGCAGGGCGGCTCGCTATCCGGCGCCCGCCTTCAAGACCATGTCCGCCGCCTTCTCGCCGATCATGATGGCGGGGGCGTTGGTGTTGCCCGAGGTGAGGGTCGGCATGATCGACGCGTCGGCGACCCGCAACCCCTCCAGCCCGCGGACCCTGAGCCGATCGTCGACCACGGCCATCGGGTCCGAGCCCATCTTGCAGGTGCCGACCGGGTGATAGGTGGTCTCGGCGGCATCCTTTACCCAACCCAGGATGTCTTCGTCGGAGGTCCGCGACGGGCCGGGTGCCAGCTCGGTCGTCTGCAACGCCGCCATCGCCGGCGCGGTCATCAGTGCGCGCACGATGCGGACGGCGCGCACGGTGATCTCGGCGTCGAGTGGTGAGGAGAGAAAGTTGAAACTGATCGCTGGCTGCGTCCGCGGATCGGCCGACGTGATGTGGACGTGGCCCGTGCTGTCGGGACGCATTGCGTGCGCGTAGCAAGTCACGCCCGAATCGCGCGACAGCTTGCGGTCCGGATCAATGAGCATCGGAACCCATCCAAGCAGGGCGTCGGGCGACTCGAGACCCTGGCGGGAGCGCACGAAGGCGCGGATCGGGGCGATGGGGATGCCCAGCATGCCCTTTCGCGACAACAGATAGCGGGTCGCCTGCCTGACCAATCCGAGTCCTCGACCCCTGTCGTTGTAAGTGACGCCCGGCGCGCCGATCGCCCAGCGGGTCCGGGGCGCGTAGTGGTCGCGAAGATTCTCGCCCACGCCCGGCAAGGCGTGCCGCACCTCGATGCCGAGGTCGCGTAGGCGCTCGGGCTGCCCGATCCCGGATAGCTCCAGCAATTGAGGAGAGTTGATCGTGCCGGCACTGATCACCACCTCGCGGGCGGCGCGGGCTTGGTGCTGTGTGCCGTCGACGGAATAGCTGACGCCCGTGCAACGTTTGCCCTCCAGTATCAGCCCTTCCGTCAAGGCGCCGGTCTCGATGTCGAGGTTCTCGCGGCTGTGGATCGGATCGAGATAGCAATGCGCGGTGCTCATCCGACGGCCGTTGGCAATGGTCGCCTGGCTCATGGCGATGCCTTCTTGGGTGGCGCCGTTGTAGTCGGGGTTGTGCGGTATGCCCACTTGTCCGGCCGCCGCGATCAGGGCATCGTAGAGCCGGCCGCGCTCATCGGGGTCGGTGACGCGCAGGGGCCCGTCGCGGCCCCGATAGGCGTCCTCGCCGCCTTCGTAGCTTTCCAGACGCTTGAAGAAGGGCAGGACGTCGGCATAGCTCCATCCCTTGTTCCCCAACTGCGCCCAGGTGTCGTAATCCTGCGCCTGGCCGCGGACGAAAACTAAGCCGTTGATCGAGCTCGACCCGCCCAACAGCCGCCCCCGGGGCACCGGGATCCGTCGCCCGTTGGTGCTCGCCTCGGGCTCGGCGGAATAGCACCAGTTGGCGGCGGGGTTCTCGAACAGCTTGGCATAGCCGATCGGAATGCGAGACCAGGGATGGCTGGCGGGACCGGCTTCCAGCAGGAGCACGCGCCGGTCTGGGTCCGCCGACAGGCGGTTGGCGACCACCGAGCCGGCGGAGCCGGCACCGACGACGATGTAATCGTAGGTCCGAATGTTCGCCTCCTGCATTTTCCTTCGCCGGTGCCGACGGTCATTCACCGCGGGTAAGGCCGCGCCGGTGGCGGCTCAGGGGATAGGTGCGTCGTTCGAGACCGACTTAGGCCTGCGGCGGGACCGGCGTGAGCACCGGCCTGCCGTCGAAATGGGCGCGCAGATTGTCATAGACGAGGTCGGCCATGGCGCGTCGGGTCTCGTGCGTCGAGCTGGCGATATGCGGCGTCAGAACGACGTTCTCCATCGCCATCAGCTCGGCGGGAACCTCAGGCTCGCCGTCGAAGACGTCGAGCGCCGCGCCGGCGATGCGGCCCTCGCTCAGGGCCGCGACCAGGGCCGGCTGGTCGACGATCGTGCCCCGCGCCGTGTTGACGAGAAACCCGCTGGGTCCCAGTGCCTCCAATACGGCGGCATCGACGAGGCCGCGGGTGGCCTCGCCGCCTTCGCAGGTGACCAGCAGGATATCGCTCGCTGCCGCCAGGTCGATCAAGGTCGGGTAGGAACGGTAGGGCAGGTCGCCCATGGGCTTTATGTCGTGGTAGCCGATGTGCAGGCCGAACACCTCGGCGCGACGGGCCACGGCACTGCCGATGCGGCCGAGCCCGAGGATGCCGAGCCGCTTGCCGCGCACGGTCGTCCCGAGGTCCATCCGGCCCTGGCGCCACCTGCCCTCGCGGAGGAAGCGCTCCGACTCGCCGATGCGCCTGGGTGCCATCAGGATGAACGTCATGGCGAGGTCGGCGACGTCGCCGGTCAGCACTTCGGGCGTATGGGTCACGATCACGCCCCGGGCCTGCGCCGCGACGACGTCGGTCGCATCGAAGCCGACGCTGAACGAGGCGATGATCTCCAGGTTCTCCAGCCGACCGATCAGAGCGGCGTCGGGGCCCTTCATGCCGCTTGCCAAGATGCCGCGAATGCGCGGCCCCACGTCATCGAGAAGCCTGTCCGGATCGGCGGGGTCGATGAAGTCGTGAAGGGTGAATTCTTGTTCCAGCCGCTCGACCAGAAAAGGCGGCACTTGTGAGACTTGCAGCAGCTCGATCACGCCTGAATGCCCCGCACGATGCGTTCCGATGATTGGTCCTCGGCGAGCCATGCCTCTGGTCAGCGGCGAGCGCCCGGGGACTTGGCGGAAGTCTAGCGAAGCATACGAGCCACGGGAATAGGCTGTCCGGGCCCGACGCGTCGCGCACGGCATGGAGGTCGAGCGCGTCGAGGCGTAGGATAGACGATCGAGGTTCGACCTGAGCGACCGATGGAAGTAGGCTCATCCGACGGCAACGAGGCTCTGAATTCGGTCGTGAACCGGCGATCATGAGACGCAAGAACGAAGGGGCGGACAATTGGCTGACAGCTTGAACGGCAAGGCCGCGGTCACCGGCATTGGCGAGACCGCATATTCGCGCGGCACGGAGAAGAGCGCGCTAGCGCTGCAGCTGGAGGCATCGCTGACGGCGATCGCCGATGCCGGTCTGACGCCGGGCGATATCGACGGGCTCATCCCCTATTCGCTGGGCCCGGTCGCCGAGGATCTGATGACCAATCTCGGCTTGGCCGATGTGCGGTTCTCGGCCCAAACGCCGATGGGCGGGGCCAGCTCGGTGGCGGCGCTACAATGCGCCGCCGCGGTGATCGCCGCCGGCGTCTGCCGCCATGTCCTGATCTCGCTCGGCCGGCGCGGCTATTCGGATGCCCGCGTCGCCACCCGCCTCGCGGCGATGCCTCAGTTCCGTCTGATAAGCGAATTCGAGAACCCGGTCGGCGCCGTCGCGCCGGCACAGCTCTATGCGCCGATGGCGCGCCGGCATATGGAGACCTACGGCACCACGGCCGAGCAGTTCGCCGAGGTCGCCATCACCATGCGCAAGCACGCCATGCTGAACGACAACGCGATCATGAGTAAGCCGATGACGGTTGCGGACCACCACGCCTCGCGCATGATCTCCGACCCCTTCCGGCTCTTCGATTGCTGCCTGGAAAGCGACGGCGCCACCGCCGTCGTGGTCAGCGCCGCCGACCTGGCCAAGGACACGCGCCGGCCGGTCACGATCCTGGGCGTCGCCGAAGGCCATCCGGACTCGCCCAGCACCATCACCCAGCGTCCCGACATGACCACCCTCGGCCTCGCCAAGGCAGCACCGCGGGCCTTCGAGATGGCGGGCGTCACGCCCGGCGAGATCGACGTGGCCGAAATCTACGACTGCTTCACGTTCACGGTGATCTGCGAGATCGAGGATCTGGGATTCTGCAAGAAGGGCGAGGGCGGGGCTTTCGTCGAGGGCGGCAGGATCGGCCTCGGTGGCGAGCTGCCGGTGAACACCCATGGCGGCCTCCTCTCCCAGGCCCACATCGCCGGTATGAACCATGTCTACGAGCTGGTGCGTCAGCTCCGCGGCGAGGGCGGGCGGGCGCAAGTCGCCGATGCCGAGATCGGGCTCGTCACCGGCTACGGCGATCTCGGCGACGGCTCCGTCGCTATCATGGCGAGGGCCGCCTGAGATGAGTGACGCCTACGCCAAGCCGCTGCCCGAGCCGACGATCGAATCGAAGCCCTTTTGGGACGGCCTGAAGGCGCACCGCCTGGTGCTCCAGAAATGCGCCGCCTGTGGCAAGCTGCGCCACTATCCGCGGCCTCTCTGCGATGCCTGCTATTCGATGGAGGTCGACTGGGTGGACGCCAGCGGGCGCGGCACCGTCTATAGCTGGACCGAGACGCATCACCCCTTCCACGCCGGTTTCAAAGGCGAGACGCCCTACATCCTGGTCACCGTCGACCTCGAGGAAGGGGTCCGCATGCAGAGCCGGCTGGTCGACGCCAGCCTCGAAGAGCTGTGCCTCGGCCTGCCGGTCGAGGTCGTCTACGTCGACGCGACCGACGAGGTGACACTGCCGTTCTTCCGGATCGTTCGTTAGAGACGGCGATGCATTGGAGAGTTCCAAAGGCGTTTCAGCCGTTCTCGGCCAGGATCGCGCCGGCCAGGTAGAGCGAGCCGGCGATCAGGATCCGGGGCGGCGGCGTCGGCTCGTCGTTGCTCTGGCCCCGAACCCAATCGAGCGCCGCAGCCGGGGTCTCGAAAGCCCAGGCCTCGAGGCCGACCCGGTCGGCGATGTTGAGGCAGTCCATCGGTGAGACGCTGTCGTGATCGCCCGGCACCGGCACCGAGAGCACCGTCGGCGAGAGCTGCCGGAAGGGGGCGAGGTAGCCCGTCGGATCCTTGATGCTGAGCATGCCGAGGACGAGGTAGAGCGGGCGCCGCGCCGCGTCCCGCGCGATCCACGTCTCGAGCGTGCGGGCGATCGCCTCGCCGGCGTCCGGGTTGTGGCCGCCGTCGAGCCAGAGCTCGGCCCCCGCCGGCGCCGCCTCGACCAGCGGCCCCCGCGTCAGGCGCTGTAGCCGACCGGGCCAGTCCACCCGGCGCAGGCCTTCGTTCAGCGCCTCCTCGGGGCAGGCGGGGCCTTCCAGGCGCTCGAGGCAGGCGACGGCCATGCCGGCGTTCCGGACCTGATGCGGCCCTTCGAGCACCGGCGGCGACAGCGAGCGATTGCCCAGGTCCGAGGCATAGCGAAGCCGGCCAGCCTCGAGCGTCACCGACCAGGCCTCGCCATAGGCATGCACCGGGGCGCCTAGCGCTGCCGCCTGCGAGGCGATCACTCGGGCCGCGGCCGGTTGCTGCGGGGCCAGGACCACCGGCACGCCGGGCTTTATGATTCCCGCCTTTTCGGCCGCGATTCCCGCCAGGTCGTCTCCCAGGAACTGCTGGTGGTCCATCGCCACTGTGGTGATCGCGGTCAAAACCGGCCGCTCGACGACGTTGGTGGTGTCGAGGCGGCCGCCGAGACCGGTCTCCAGCAGCAGGATGTCGGCCGGCACCTCGGCGAAGGCGAGGAAGGCCGCCGCCGTGGTGATCTCGAAGAAGGTGATCTCGGCACCCGCGTTGGCGGCCTCGGCGGTTTCCAGGACACGGGCGAGGTATTCGTCGTCGATCAACGCGCCGGCGAGGCGGATGCGCTCGTTGAAAGCGACGAGATGGGGCGAGGTGTAAACGTGGACGCGATGCCCCGCCGCCTCCAGAGCTGCTCGCATATAGGCCAGCACAGAGCCCTTGCCGTTGGTGCCGGCGATGTGAAAGACCGGCGGCAGCCGCCGCTCGGGCCGGCCAAGCGTCTCCAGCAGACGGTCGATGCGGTCGAGCGAGAGGTCGATGACGCGGGGGTGCAGGCCTGCCAACCGCGCCAGGATCCGCTCAGGCGTGCCCTCGTCAGGATTCGGCACTCGGCCCATCCTGTGCAGCCTCGGGCTCCGGGATTTCCAGCTCCGCCGGCGGCAGCGCCAGCGGTTCCGGCTCGGGCGCGGGCTCGGCTTCGGACGGTTGCACCGGGCGCGTCACCATGTCGATGATCCGGGCCAGCGTCTCGCTCAGCCGATGGCGGTGCACGACCATGTCCAACATGCCGTGCTCGAGCAGGTATTCCGCCTTCTGGAAGCCTTCTGGCAACTGTTCGCGGATCGTGTTCTCGATTACCCGTGGCCCGGCGAAGCCGATCAACGCCCCCGGCTCGGCGATGGCGATATCCCCCAGCATGGCATAGGAAGCGGTGACCCCGCCGGTAGTCGGGTCGGTCAGGACGACGATATAGGGCAGCCCCTTCTCGCGTACCGTCTGCACCGCGATCGTGGTGCGGGGCATCTGCATCAGCGAGAGGATGCCTTCCTGCATACGGGCGCCGCCGGCGGCGGTGACGACGATGAGGGCGGCCTCGCGCGTGACCGCCTCTTCCGCCGCCCGGATCAAGGCCTCGCCGGCCGCCATGCCCATCGAGCCACCCAGGAACTTGAAGCTCTGTACCGCCATCACGGCGGCATGGCCGCCGATCAGGCCGTGCGCGACCACGACCGCGTCGGCCTGTCCGGTGCGGCCGCGAACCTCCTTCAAGCGGTCCGCATAGCGCTTCTCGTCGCGGAACTTGAGCGGGTCGAGCGGCACCTCCGGTAGCGCGATGGCGGTGCTGGCGCCGTCGTCAAAGAGCTGTCGGAAGCGCTCCTCGGGCTCGATGCGCATATGGTGGTCGCAATGGCCGCAGACATAGAGGGCCTCGACGGCCGCCTTGTGGTGCAGCATCTGGCCGCAGCTCGGGCACTTCAGCCAGAGCTTGTCGGGGAGCTCCTTTTTGCTGACGAGCGCCCGGAGCTTGGGGCGGACGAAGTTGGTGAGCCAACTCATCGCCGTCGCCGGCTCAGGTCCTGTCGTCCCGACGCGCGGACCGGACGCCTGTTGCCAACTCGGCGACCAAGCTCAGGACGCCCGAGGCGGTATCCGGCCCCGCCTTGCCGTCGCCGTCGAGGCCGGCGGCGATCCGGTCGACCAGGGCCGAGCCGACCACCGCCGCATCCGCGACCCGGGCGATGCCCGCCGCCTGCTCGGGCGTGCGGATGCCGAAGCCGACCGCGATCGGCAGCTCGCTGTGCCCGCGCAGCCGTGTCACTGCCGCGGCCACCGCTTCCTCGTCGACCGTCCTGGCGCCGGTGATGCCGGTATAGGAGACGTAGTAGACGAAGCCGCTGGTGTTCGACAGCACCGCCGGCAGGCGTTGATCGTCTGTCGTCGGCGTCGCCAGGCGGATGAAGCTCAAGCCGGCCGCCAGCGCCGGCAGGC
>JASLMY010000236.1 GCA_030746295.1 Alphaproteobacteria bacterium
GGCCCGACCGCCAGAACAATCGCCGGCAATCGGGCGACAACCAATCACGGACCTCAAGTCCGACAGACTGCTAGCATTCAAATAAGCGTCAGGGTTCTTGTCGGTCCAGACGGAATCGTTACCATTGCTGCAACCGTTGCAGTGAAAAGAACTTCTAGGGAGCATTGAATGGCCCGCCTCGACGACATTGCCGAGCCGATGCGCACGCACCTACGCGATCTACCTTGCGCGAGCTTCGACACCACGCCCTGGGCCGAGGGCCCGCCGCTGAAGGAACGCCGCGTTGCCCTGATCTCGACGGCGGGGCTGCAGCGGCGAGACGATCGGCCCTTCGCGGTCGGCGCCAACGACTACCGTGTCATTCCGGCCGACATTCCCGCCGGCGAGCTGATCATCAGTCACATCTCGACCAACTTCGACCGCACCGGCTTTCAGCAGGACTGGAACGTGATGTTCCCGCTGGACCGACTGCACGAGCTTGCAGCGGACGGCGAGATCGGCTCGGTCGCGGCCTACCACTATTCCTTCATGGGGGCGACCGATCCGGAGGCGATGGAGCCAGTGGCGCGGCAGCTCGCCGGACTGTTGCGCCAGGACGAGGTCGACGCCGTCGCCCTCGTCCCCGTCTGACCGAATTGCACGCGCGCCGTGGGCGGGCTGGCACACTACATCGAAGACGAAGGCATCCCGACGACGCAGATCAGCCTGATCCGCGAGCACACCGAGAAGATGCGCCCGCCGAGGGCGCTCTGGGTCCCGTTCGAGCTGGGCCGGCCGATCGGCAGCCCCGACGCGCCGGACTTCCAGCGCCAGGTCGTGCGCGCGCTGCTGGCCTTGCTGGAGGCCGAGAGCGGGCCCCTGATCGAGGATTTCCCCGAGGACGCGCCCGAGGTCGGCATGATCGAGGGCTGGGCCTGCCCGGTTAACCTGCCGCCACCGCCGAGCGACGACAGCGACCTCCAGGTTCAGCTCGCCGAGGAGCTGAGCCAACTTCGCCCCTGGCACGACCTCTGGATCGAGAACCGGGGCCGCACCACGGTCGGTGCCAGCGCCCTGGAGATCGAGCCGGCGGCGCGCTTCATGGCCGCCTTCCTGGACGAGGCCGAGCCCGAGATGCCGCGCGAGGGCCTGTCGTCGTCCGAACTCTTGAAGTTGGTCTTGGAGGACGTCAAGGCCTTCTACCTGGAAGCAGCGCTGGCTCAACCCGGCCAGAGCACGAGCCAAGCCGCGGCCGACTGGTTCTGGGGCGAGACCACGGCGGGACGAATTATGTTGGCCCTGCACCCGGTCTTGGCCGCGCATCCCGACAAGGCCGTCCGCTTCGTCGGCGCCTCGCTTCTGGTGCCGCGCTCGCAGCAGCACCGTTTGGCCGAGAAGGCGCCGGCCTGAGCGGTTAGCCGTCCCAGACGCCTTCGGGCAGCGGCAAGCCGGCGAGGTCGGCCGCCGTCAGCGGCCGCGCCGGCGTGATGCCGAGGCCGTCGAGCACCATCGTCACCTGGCGCACGTGCTGGGCGGCGTGCCAGGTGGTCCTCTCCAAGACCTCGTGCAACGGCTGATCGCCATAGTAGGTTGCCAGCTTGACGGTTGGGTCGCGGTCCTCGATGTCGGCGCCCCAGGCGGCAACGCGGGCCCGGACCGCCACGCCGTAGGTGGTGAGGCCTTCGATGCCCTGCTGTTCCGGCCCCGGTGCGACGGCAAGGCTTTCATACGTCAGTGCACCACCCCCGACGGTTTCGAGAAACGCTTCCGGAATTCGGAAGATGTGATGCGCGAGCTCGCGGTAGCTGCGATCGCGACCGGGCAGCTTGTCGCCGAGGCGATCCGCCGGTAGTTGGCCGAGGCTCCGCAGCGCGGCATCGAGGATGAGGTCCAGCCTCTCTACCAGCTCAACCGGCGACAGTGCCGGACCGCCGACGTCTTCCAGGCCCAGGAAGGCGGCGACCTCGCGAAGCGACTGCGCGAAGACGAACTCGTGGCCTCGCGACAGGACCGGCACGCTGCGGGCGCCCAGCGTACGGAGTGCCGCTTGGCCCTCCGCGTCGTCATGGACGTTGACGGAGTCGTAGGCGATGTTTTTCGAGGAAAGAAACTCTTTCGCTCTGAGACAGCTGGTTCACCCACGCTGCCAGAAGAAGCGAACCGTGTCGTTCATCTCGATCCCCTCGATCATTTCCCGTTCACACCTCGGCACCTTAGCGGATACCGGTCCAAACCGGATAGATGGGTGATAGATCAGGCAAACGCCGACGTGGTTTCCGTCACCGGAAGCGCTGGCGCAGGAAATGCGAGAGGATCTCGGAGCCGACCACCAGCACGATCACCAGCAGGATGATGCCCATCGTGCGCTCGTACTCCAATAGTTGCGTGGTGCTGCGGATATAGAGGCCGAGCCCGCCGGCGCCGACGAAGCCTAGAATGGTCGAGGCGCGGAAGGTCGAGTCCCAATTGTAGATGATGATGCCGGCCCAGGCCGCCTTGACCTGGGGCAGGACGGCGTAGACGAAGCTCTTGATCTCGCCCGCGCCCGTCGCTCGGATCGCCTCCACAGGCCCCATGTCGATGGCCTCGATCTGCTCCGACATCAGCTTGCCGGCAAAGCTGAGCGTCAGCAGGATCAGCGCGATGGTCCCTGCCATCGGCCCGAAGCCCAGGATCACCACCAGGATCATGGCCCAGATGATCGGCGGCACGGCGCGGGAGAAGACGAGTATGGCGCGGCCGAGCGGATAGGCGATGAAGCGGTTGGGGGTCACGTTCCAGGCAGCGAACCAGGAGACCGGCACCGCCAGCAGCACGCCGAAGACGGTGCCGAGAAACGACATCTCGATGGTCTCGAGGATCGAATAGAAGACGTTGTCGGAGAACGCGTAGTCGAAATCGGGCGGGAACATCCGCGTGCCCACCATGGTGCCGATACGCCCAAACATGCCGAGGACGCGCTCCATCGGGATCTTCAAGTACCAGATGGTCCAGAAGGTGAGAGCGCAGAAGAGCAGCACCAGAACGAAGCGCAAGAGCCGGCCGAGCGCCAAGTAGCGGGCATAGTCGCGCCGCGCCTCTTCCAAGCCGAGGTTCCGATCACTCACCTCAGCCTCCTCAGAGCAGCCATTCGCGGACCCGGTTGGAGACGTACTCGCCCACGAGCACCATCATGACGATGCCCAAGACCACGGTGCCGGCCTTGTCGTAGGCCAGTGACATGATCTGCTCGGCGAAGATCAGGCCGATGCCGCCACCGCCGACCATGCCGAGGATCGAGGCCCGGCGCAGGTTGATGTCGAACTGGAAGATCACGTTGCCGATGAAGATCGGAAAGACCTGCGGCACCACGGCGAAGAGGATGACGGCGAGGCGGCGCGCGCCGGTGGCCTCGATCGCCTCGATGGGACCAATATCCACATTCTCGATCGCCTCGGCCGTGGTCTTGGCGAGGAAGCCGACCGAGCGGACCGCCAGCGCCAGCATTCCCGGCAGCGCGCCAAGGCCAAGGGCGGAGACGAATATGAGGGCGAAGATGAGCTCGTGCACCGAGCGCGAGAACACGATGACGAGGCGACCCGCCCAGTAGGAGACGACGCCGAATGGGCTGACGTTGTGCGCCGCCAACACCGCCACCGGCACTGCGATCACCATACCGATCGTGGTGCCCCAGAAGGCGATCAGGAAGGTCTCGAAGAGTGCCAGCAGGATGTCGGGAAAGTAGGCCAGATTCGGCAGGAACCAGGCCGCGGTCTTGGCCATGTCAGCAAAACTGCCGGAACGCGACCAATCGGTTTGGAAGACGAAGACATGCGCCGTCAGCAGTACGACGACCGCGCTCAAGGCAAGATAGATCGCATAGCGCTTGGCGAGGACGCTACGCTGGCGCAGCGGATTGCCGGCGCCGACCGCGGGCGGGGCATCGAACGCGACAGCCTTCGTCTGGCTCATGCCGCGGGTACCGAATCGTAGATCTCATGCAGCGCCGCCCGGTCGACCTCGGCGGTGGCGGCGGCAAAGACGACGCGGCCATGGCTCAGGCCGACGATCCGCTTCGAGTATTGGGTCGCCACGTCAAGGTCATGGACGCTGATCAGCATCGGCACGTGGTGCTCGTCGGCGACCTGGCACATCAATTCCATGACCTCGGCGCCGATCCTCGGGTCGAGCGACGAGGTCGGCTCGTCGACCAGCAGGATCTTGGGCTGCTGCATCAGCGCGCGGGCGATACCGACGCGCTGACGCTGGCCGCCGCTCAATTGATCGGCACGCTTGCGGATATGCTCCAGGATGCCGACCCGCTGGCAGAGCTCCATGGCCCGGTCGATGTCCGGGCCGCGGAAGGCGCGGCTGACCGCCCGCCAGGTGGCGGTGACGCCGAGACAGCCGGAGAGCACGTTCTCCAGCACCGTCAAACGATCGACCAGGTTGTACTCCTGAAAGATCATGCCCATTCGCCGCCGGGCGCGCTGCAGGGCGCGTTTGTCGAGGCCGGTGACCTCGACGCCCTCGAGCACGATCCGGCCGGCGCTCGGCTCCACCAAGCGGTTGATGCAGCGCAACAAAGTGGACTTGCCGGAGCCGCTCAGACCCAGCACGGCGACGACCTCGGCCCCGTCGACGGCGAGGTCGATACCGCGAAGCGCCGTCTCGCCGGTGGCGTAGGTCTTCTTCAGGCCCTGGATTTCGAGCAGTGCCATCTAGCGCATGGCCACGCGTCGGCGGCTACTTCTTTTTCTTCAGCTTCTTCTTGACCTCCAGGATCTTGCGCAGCGGATCGAAGCGGGCGTCCTCGGCCGGCGCGAAGGCCGCCGATTTGATCGCCGCCAGAGCCTCGCGCCCCTCGGCCGTCTCGGTCATGCCGACGAAAGCGTCACGCAGCCGCTTCACCATCTCGGGCTTCATTCGCTTCTTGTCGACGCTGAGGACGTCGATCGGAATTGGGGCCGAGATCCAGAGATAGTTGAAATCTTCCTTCTTCATCTCGCCAGAGGAGATCACGTTCCTGAGCGTGCCGAGCGAGATGAAGGCGGCGTCCGCCTTGCCGGCCTGGATGGCACGAGCCGACGCCGAGTGCGAGCCGGAATAGAAGACACGGCCGAAATAGCCCTCGAGCTCGAGACCGCCGATCTTGTCGGTGAAGAGCGCGCGGGGCATCGCATTGCCGGACGTGCTGCCCGGATCGACCAGGGCCAAAACCTTACCCTTGATCTCCTCGATGGACTTCAGGCCGCTGCCGGTCTTGGTCACCAGGGCGCCCAGATAGCAGCCGCAGGGCTTGTCCATGAACATGTCGGCAGGGATCGTGTAACTGACGAGCGGCTCGATCGCGCCTTTCGATTTCTCGTGCGCGACGAGGTAGATCTTCGGTCCCAAGCTGCCGATGTCGACGAAGCCCGACAGCATCGCCTCGACCACCGAGGCGTAAGAGGTCGTGGTGTAGAAGTTGATGTCCACGTTGGCGGTCTTGTTGAGATAGGCGATCACCTTTTCCCAGCGCTGCGCCAGGGTCGACATCTCCTCGGTCCGGATCACCGCCAGCGTCAACTGCTCCTTCTTCTCCGCTGCCGCGACCGGCTGAACCGCAAAGCCCGTTCCCAGCACCGCGACCAAGACCGCTAAATGAATGACTGTCCGCTTCCACATATCGCCCTCCCACCTGTTGTCTTCTTCGCCGACCGCCCGGGTGGTCCCAGACGAACGCCACTGACCGTTGCCGTAACAATTCCGTGACAAAGGAATTAGACTAGCCGGCAGGCAATGGGTCAAGGTCGAGTGGAAAGGCCAGCGCTGACGGCGACCGGGGAGGTAAGGCAATGCGACGTTTCGTTACGGCGGTGATGCGCCATGAGACCAACACGTTCTCGCCGGTGCCGACGCCCCTCCAAGCCTTCTCGGGTCGGGGGGCGGACAGCGGCGGGCCGCTCGCCGGCGAGGCGGCGATCGCCAGTTGCCGGGGCACCAACACGCCCGCCGCCGCCTTCATCGACCTGGCCGACGAGGTCGGCGCCGAGCTCGTCATGCCGATCTCGGGCAGCGCGCATCCGAGCGGCACCGTCGACGATAGCGTCATCGACGTCTTCGCCGAGGCCATCGTCGACGGCGTCCGCGCCGGTTGCGAGGCCCTCTTCCTGGACCTCCACGGTGGCATGGTCGCGGCCGGCTTCCCCGACGCTGAGGGCGAGTTGTTGCGCCGCATCCGGGCCGAGTTTCCCGATCTGCCGGTCGCCGTCGCCTTCGATTTCCACACCAACCTTTCCGGCCTGACCGTCGACAACGCCACCGTCATCACCGGCTACCGCACTTACCCGCACATCGACATGTACGAGACCGGAGCGCGGGCCGGTCGGACGTTGCTGCGCGCGCTCGACGGCAAGGTGGCGCCCGTGATGGTCTGGCACTCGCTGCCGATCCTCTCGCACCTCAATCGCCAAACGCCCTCCCGGCAGCCGATGAAGGACATCATGGACCGGGCGATCCGGGCCGAAGCCGATGGCGAGGTTCTGAACGCCTCGGTCTTTGGCTGCTTCCCGCTGGCCGACATCCCCAACGTCGGCTTGAGCGCCATCGTCATCGGCGACGGCGACGGCGGCAGGGCCAAAGCCCTACTCGACGAGCTGATGGCTATGGCCTGGGAGCGGCGTGCCGATTTCGTCTTCGAGACCGAGCCGGTGGAGACCTCCATCGCCCACGCCAAGACGCTCGGGCCCGAGCCGATCATCTTGGCCGATCACGGCGACGTCTGCGGCTCGGGCGGCACTCAGGACGTGATGGCGGTGCTGTCCGAGGTCATGCGCCAGGGCCTCACCAGCGTCTGCGCCGGCCCCTACTACGACCCGCAGGCGGTGGCGACCCTGATCGAGGCCGGGATCGGCGCCGAGGTGACACTGATGCTGGGCGGTCGTACCGACATGCCGGCGATCGACCTTACCGGCAAGCCGTTGGAGGTATCGGGCCGGGTCCGCTGCATCACCGACGGCCGTTTCACCATCACCGGGCCGATGATGACCGGCATCACCGTCGACATGGGACCGACCGTGGTGCTGGACACGGGCGCCATCGAGATCGTGATCAGTTCCGAACGCCACGAGCCCTTCGATATCGGCTGTTTCACCCATGCCGGCATCAACCCGGCCGCCAAGAACTTCATCCTGATCAAGTCGCGCCAACACTTCCGCGCCGGCTTCGATGCGGTCACCGAGCGGGTGGTGATGGTCTCGGGCCCCGGCATCACCACCTCCGACTATCACCTCTTCCCTTGGGACAAGGTGCGGCGGCCGGTCTATCCCTTCGATCCGGATCTGGAGCTCTGAGGCGGAAGGCGGCGGATTATTCTTGCTTCTTCTTCGCCTCGCGCTTGGCCTCGGGGAAGAGCCAAATGGCGAAGATCATGAAGGCGCCGAGGCCGAGGGCGAGCCATTTGGTGACCTCCTGCCCGGCCTGGCCCTGGAAATAGTGGAAGACCACGGCCACCGCGACGATGATCAGCGAAAGGATCAGTTTCAGATGGTTGGGCATCGCCGCCTCGATCTTCAATTCTGCGTCACGGCACGCAGTTTAGCATGGCATGCGGCCTGATGTTGAGGTAATATATCAGTCGCCAAGGAGACACCGGCGTCAGTCCACCGGAGCCGAGATGGGGAGCAGAACCATGGAATTGACAGCCTCACCGATGGGGCAGCGCCAGCGCGGCTTTCGCGGCGAGTACCGCAGCCGCATCGTCGGCTGGTACAACGGC
>JASLMY010000237.1 GCA_030746295.1 Alphaproteobacteria bacterium
CTTCTCGATCACCATCTCCGAGACCTGCACGTGTCGGGTCGCCGGCTCGTCGAAGGTCGAGCTGATGACTTCGCCGTCGACCGAGCGCTGCATGTCGGTGACCTCTTCGGGGCGCTCGTCGATCAGCAGCACGATCAGGTAGACCTCGGGATGGTTGGCACTGATCGCATGGGCGATGTTCTGCAACAACACCGTCTTGCCGGTGCGCGGCGGCGACACGATCAGCGCCCGCTGACCCTTGCCCAAGGGCGCCGTCAGGTCGATGACCCGAACCGAGACTTCTTTCTCGGCCGAATCCGCGTGCTCCAGCTTCAGGCGCTCGTCGGGAAAGAGCGGCGTCAGGTTGTCGAAATGCACCTTGTGGCGCGCTGCCTCGGGCTCCTCGAAGTTGATCTGGTTCATCTTCAACAGCGCGAAATACCGCTCGCCGTCCTTGGGTGCGCGGATCTGGCCCTCGACGGTGTCGCCAGTGCGCAGCGCGAAGCGCCGGATCTGGCTGGGGCTGACATAGATGTCGTCGGGGCCCGGCAGATAGTTCGATTCCGGTGCCCTCAGGAAACCGAAGCCGTCTTGCAGCACTTCGAGGACGCCGCCGCCGGTGATCTCTTCGTCCTTGCCCGCGAGCTGCTTCAAAATCGCGAACATCATGTCCTGGCGGCGCAAGGAGCTCGCGTTCTCGACCTCCAGCTCCTCGGCATAGGCCAACAGATCCGTCGGGGACTTCTCTTTCAGTTCCTGCAGATGCATCGCGGAACCTCACTTATCTAAAGGGGGAACGGCCCCTCCGGCGCAGGCCTCTGGTTTGGCGACTGACACGGCCCTGAAGAACGGGCTCTCGACCGAAGGGAAATACGGAAGGCGCGACGCCGAACGGCGTCTGGACTGTACGAGGGATACTTATGACCTCGACAAGCAAAAGACAAGGGGCAAGGGTCGATTCCCAATTCTGCCGCCAGCCCTGCCCAAAGCAGTCTGCACGCTGCTAAAAGGGCCGGACGATGACCATGATGACGACGACGATCAACATCACCGTCGGCACCTCGTTGGCGATGCGGTAGAAGCGGGCGCCCCGCTGGTTGCGGTCGGCCTCGAAGTCCTTGCGCCAGCGGGAAAAGAAGCCGTGCACACCGCTCAAAGCCGTCACCGTTGCGAGCTTCACCCAAATCCAACCTTCGCTCCAATCGATCAGGCCGGGCGTCAGCAGCATCAGGCCGCCGAAGAGCCAAGCCATCACCATGGCGGGATTGATGATGGCGCGCAGCAAGCGCCGCTCCATCACCTTGAAGGTCTCCGATTTCTCCGAGCCGGGCTCGGCCGCAACGTGATAGACGAAAAGCCTCGGCAGGTAGAGCATGCCCGCCATCCAAGCCATCACTGAAATGATATGAAACGCCTTGATCCAGAGATACCACTCGGCGAGCCAGTCCGTCATTCGACCGCTCCCGGTTGCATCGGACAGCCCGAGAACGTTGCCGGACACATTCGCTCGCCGCTCTCGGAGCCGATGTCGTCGGCCGCCCCCGCCAAGGCGGCGCGGACCAGCGCTGCCAGGCCCTCGATAAAACCCCGATCGGTGCCGAGTGCCGGCACCCGGTAGTATCCCCGAACGCCGGTCTGCTCGGCCCGCTCGCGGTACTCGATGTCGAGCTCGACCAGGGTTTCGGAGTGCTCCGAGACGAAGGCGATCGGCACCACCACCAAGGCCCGGCCGTCGCGGCCCGCGGCGTCGATCTCGTCCTCGGTCGACGGGCCGATCCAAACCAGACGGCCGACCCGGCTCTGATAGGCCAATCGCCAGTCGAGCCCTGGCCAATCGCCGTCCAACCGTGCCGCCACCGCCGCTGCGCAACGCTCCATCTGCCATTGATAGGGGTCACCGGCCGCCACTACGCGCTCTGGCAGGCCGTGGGCCGAGAACAGCAGGCGCACAGGCGCTCCCGCCGCCGTCGCCTTCTCCAGCAGTGGCCCGATCGATCGCGCCTGCGCCTCGACAAAAGCCGCTTGCGTCGGATAGCAGCAGATTGCCCGGCTCGGCGCGTCAAGGCCCGCCACCGCAGCCGCACGGTGCCACTCGCGCAAGGACGAGGCCGTCGTCGTCGTCGAGAACTGCGGATAGAGGGGCAACAACACCACCCGATCCGGCTGCCAGCCTGCGACCTCGGCGGCGACCGCGGGGCTCATCGGATGCCAGTAGCGCATGGCGGTAAAGACCTTGACCGTGCCCAGCTCGCCGAGCGCCGCTTCGAGGGCACTCGCTTGGGCCTCGGTGCCCTCCAACAGCGGCGACTTGCCGCCGAGCTCGGCATAGATGCCGGCCGCCACCTTGGCTCGCCGGCGCGAGATCCACTGCGCCAAAAACCATCGCGGCACGGTCGGCAGGCGAAGGATCGCCGGGTCGTTAAAGAGGTTGAAGAGAAACGGCCGGATCGCCTCCGGCCGGTCGGGACCGCCCAAATTGAAGAGCACGACCGCTACGCGAGACATAGGTCCTTGCCCCCGACCGGCCCTAGCCGCGCCAGCCGCGGACGATCTCGGCCAGAGCCTCGACGTGCTCCGGCGGTGTCTCCGGTACGATGCCGTGGCCGAGGTTGAAGATGAACCGACCCGCCGCCAGCTGCTCCATGATCCGAGACGCCTCTCGCCGCATCGCTTCGCCGCCGACAACCAGAACCTGCGGGTCCAGGTTGCCCTGCACCGCGACGTGCGGCTGCAGCTCGGCCTGCACCCAGTCGAGCGGCAGGCTGGAGTCAAAACTGACGCCATCGACGCCGCTTCGCTCGGCGAAGGCCCGATAGCCGACGCCCGCACCGCGCGGAAAGCCGATGATCGGCACGCCGATGCCGGCGGCCCGCAAGCCGTCGACGACGCGCCGGGTCGGCTCGATGCACCATCTCGCGAAAGCCGTCTCCGGCAAGCTCCCGGACCAGGTGTCGAAAAGCTGCAGCACTTCGGCGCCGGCCCGCACTTGTGCCGCGAGATACGCCACCGTCGCCTCGACTAGCAGGTCGATCAGCCGGCCGAAGCCGGCCGGGTCCTCGAAGGCCCAACGCTTGGCCAAGCGTTGATCAGGGCTGCCACCGCCTTCGACCATATAGGTCGCGACCGTCCACGGTGCGCCGGCGAAACCAATCAGCGCCACGTCGTCCGGCAAGCTTCGGGCCAACCGGGCGACGGTCTCGTAAATCGGCGCCAACCGTTCGTGCAACCCCTCGGGCTCGAGCGCTTGCAACGCCGAAACATCACGGATCGGCGTCAGAACCGGACCTTCGCCTTCCCGAAACGCCAGCTCTTGTCCCATCGCTTCTGGAACCAACAAAATATCCGCAAACAGGATCGCAGCGTCAGGATGGAAGCGGCGGATCGGCTGCAAGGTGACTTCCTCGGCCAGCTCGGGCGCATAGCAGAGCTCGAGGAAACTTCCCGCCTCGCCGCGAACCCGGCGATATTCCCCGAGGTAACGTCCGGCTTGGCGCATGAACCAAAAGGGCGGCCGATCCACCGGCAGGCCGGCAAGGACACGGAGCAGCCGCTTGCGTGTCGTCTCCGATGCCATATCCGCTTCGTTTATCGTTTTGCTCGCCATTCCGCCCCGCCCAGTTTCCTTTTTCCTTCAAATGAATCTTTAAGAAATAAGGTTGTTGTAGATTGATGTACCCTGTGGATAGGTGGAATTCCAGATCGTTCCAGCGCTTATCCACTTAATCTTGCTATTCGGCCGCTGCCCGTCAGAGCCTGTGGAGAACCTGGCGAGGGCTCCTGCCGATGGCGGATTCCCTTCGACCTCGCCGATCCCGTCGAGGGGGCAAGAAGAGGATAAGTCCGATGGCGCGGCACTCGTGCCCGCTATTTGGTACGCGTCTATGGTTTGCTCCCACGGTGGCTTTCGGCTAGGAGGAAACCTGCATCGGGTTGAACAGGTTGGCGATCGCTCGAAAAGGCCGTTCTTACCCCCAAACCGTCCCCCTGGCGCCCACAGGCGGCGTTGAAGAATGACGTGAGGCTGGGTTGACCAAGTTCCATCTCCATCTCGTTTCCGACGCCACCGGTGAGACCATCTCCGCAGTCGCCAAGGCGACCCTGGTACAGTTCGAGGCGGCGGAGCCGATCGAGCATCTTTGGACCATGGTGCGCTCCAAGAGCCAACTCGCCCATGTTATCGAGAGTATTGCCGAGAACCCCGGCCTGGTGTTGTTCACGATCGTCGATCATACGCTTCGCGAGTATCTGATCGACGAATGCCGGCGTCGCCAGATCGCCTCGGTCTCGGTCCTCGATCCGGTTCTGGCCGCGCTTGGCGCCTATCTCGGTGCCAAGGTGCAAGAGCGGCCGGGGCGACAACACGCTATGGACGCGGATTACTTTCAGCGCATCGACGCTATGCACTTTTGCATGAGCCACGACGACGGTCAGGGTCTCGACCACGTCGCCGAGGCCGACGTCGTCTTGGTCGGAGTCTCCCGCACCTCGAAGACGCCGACCTGCATCTACCTGGCGAATCGCGGCATCAAGGCGGCCAACGTGCCGATGGTTCCCGACCTGCCGTTCCCCGACTCGCTGGGCTCGGATTCCGACCAGCTCGTCGTCGGCCTGACCGCCAGCCCCGAGCGGCTGGTGCAGATCCGCCGCAACCGGCTGTTGGCGTTGAGCGCGGACGCCGAGACCGACTACGTGAACATCGAGGCGGTCAAGAAGGAAACCACCGACGCGCGCCGCATGTTCGCGGACCGCGGCTGGCCGGTGATCGACGTCACCCGGCGCTCGATCGAGGAGACGGCGGCGGCCGTGATGACCCTGCTGGCGCGTCGGGCTGAAAGCTGATCGTCTGGTCCCCGCCACCGGGGAAAAGGCGACACGCTGTCTTCGACCGGGGCCGTCACGACCACCGAGATGTTGTCCGAGTAGGGGACGGTGCTGGTGTCGCTCGGGCGACGGATCTCCGTGACGCCCGAGTTGTCGAATTGAAAGGTAACGTCATAGCCGGTGTTGCTGCGCACCAGGACATCGAAGACCCCGGTCTCGTTCTGCGTCAGGGTTCCGAAATTCAACGCTTGCACGGTGTCGAGAGGATCGAAAGGACCGCTCTGGTCGACCAGCGACAGCTCGACCACCTGCAAGACCTGGGCACCGAACGTGACGTTCTTCGTTTGCTCGAGGCTGGGGCTCGCCAGCGTGCCCTTGCCGACGACGACCTCGCGCGCCGTGGCCTCGGGCAAGTTCTTTAGAATCGTCGTCCGAGACGCGTGCGTCGGCAGGGTCACCGATGGTCATCGTCGTCCGCAGCAACTGATCTCCGAGGCTTTGGCGCCGACGTCGATCGCCGGCTCAGGGCGAAGGTCGCGTTGCGCCGATGCTATCGCGCCCGCCCCACGTGATCGCCAGATCCGGGGCCGATAGACCCGGACGGGCAACGATGGATTCGTCGACGAGCGCCAGCCAGGGCGCCATGACGTCCTGGTCCCGCTCGGCTCGCGTCGTCTCGAGCGCCGCTTCGGTCCGCCCGAAACGGGCCCTCAAGATCAACACCGGACCCCCGGCAGCCTCGTCGGCCACCACATAGGCGGCCGAATCCCCGACGCCGGCGGCGTTCAATGCGGCGCGGAAGGCCCCCATCGTCGCCGCATCCGGCCGGATCAGCAGGTACTGCGTGATCAGATCGGAATCGTCCAGCACCGTCAGGCGGTTGTCTTCCTGGCTGGCGACACAGACGACGAAGCCGAGACCAGTTGCCGTCAAGAGCTGAGTCGCCATCGCCGCGGCGCTCTTGCGGCCCGACGCGTTCGAGGCGAAGCCGTGGTATTCGTAAAACTTGTTCTCCAGGGCCTCGACATAGTCCTCGCCGCGCTCGAAGAGCCGCCGGTCGATATAGCCGAGCTTGCGGCCCAAGTCCTTGATCGCGTTGTCGGTCAGGCGCTCGACCTTGACGTGCAAATGGCTGAGTGCGAAGACGCCCATGTCTTCCTTCTCGACCGCCGTCTCCTCTATCAGTAGGGCGTAGTCGAGGGGCAAGAGCTTGGTCAGCAGCGTATCGACGGCAGGCGAATCGAAGCGGCGGTCGTCGGCTCGGTAGTCCGAGAGGTCGAGTTCCGGCGCCAAACGCTGGATGTTGCGCCAGGTCACCCGGTTCAGGGCGCGAAGCCGGAAGTGCTTGTTCAAGGAGACCGGCAGCTTGCCGTCGACCGCGAATACGAGGGCCGTTCTTTGGTTCGGGCGCTCGGTGCTGCGCGCCCTGGCGCCGGGCATCAGCGCCGCTGGTTGGACGAAGGGATAGGCCCGATTGGCCTGCCGGAAGTCGTCATAACTGTCGATCAGCGTATGCTCGATCAAGAGCTCGGTCAGTCGCCGACGCACCTCCGGGAACGCCAGCCGCCGGGGACTGCTCTCGAAGGCGATGACCCGACCGCTTTCCGACATGGTATGCTGCTGCCCGCTCGCTTCTTGGCCTGTGGATAACTTACGGGAAATCGGATTCCGTGAACAGTACCAATACCATCCGGTCGACATCGATGCCCGGTGCCGAGCGGACCCTGGTCCTGGCGTCGGCCAGTCGGACCCGCCGTTGCCTGCTGTCCCGGGCTGGGGTAGCGCACCGGGCCGAGCCCGCCCGGATCGATGAAACCGCGCTCAAAAGGGCAGCCCAACGCGACGGCACCCCGGCGGCCGAGATCGCGCTCGCGCTCGCCCGGGCCAAGGCGCTCGACGTGGCCCCGCGGTACCCGGACGCCGTCGTCGTCGGTGCCGACCAGGTGCTGGTCCTCGACCGGACGCTCTTCGACAAGCCCGAGAGCACGGCCGCTGCCCGGGAGACGCTGCTGCGGCTTTGCGGCAGGAGCCACCGGCTCATCAGCGCCGTCGCCGCCGTCGACAAATCCCGGATTGTCTGGCATCACGTCGAGACCGCCCGTCTTGTCATGCGCAATTTCAGCGAGGCGTTTTTGGATGCCTATCTCGACGCGGTCGGTGAGGCGGCGCTCGAGTCGGTCGGCGCCTACCAACTGGAAGACTTGGGCGCGCAACTCTTTTCGGAGGTCGAAGGTGACTACTTCACAATACTTGGTCTGCCGTTGTTGCCGTTGCTCGACTTCCTGCGCAACCAAGGCCTGGTGAAGCAGTGATGTTGAGCGGCAAGGCCCGCGTCGCCGGCATCATGGGCTGGCCGATCGGCCATTCCCGCTCGCCGCGCCTGCACGGTTTCTGGCTCGAACACTACGGCATCGACGGTACCTATGTTCCCTTCGCGGTCCGGCCCGAGGACCTGGCGACCGCGCTTCGCGCCTTGCCGAGGCTCGCCATCGCCGGCTGCAACCTGACGCTGCCGCACAAGGAAGCAGCGCTTGCCGTCATGGACGAGGTCGATCCGATGGCGCGGCGGATCGGCGCCGTCAACACCGTCGTCATCGACGGGGACGGCCGCTTGAACGGCTCCAACACCGACGGCTTCGGCTTTGTCGCCGCCCTTGAGGAGGACGCCGCCGGCTGGCGGGTGGATACCGGCCCGGCGGTCGTTCTCGGCGCCGGCGGTGCGGCCCGTGCGGTGGTCGCGGCCCTTCTGGAGCGCGGCACGCCCGAGATCCGGATCGTCAACCGCACCTTGGAGCGGGCGGAACGGCTCGGCCAAGAGCTGGATCCGAAACGTTGTCGCGCCGTCACTTGGGCGGCGGCGGCCGATCGGCTGGCCGAAGCCGCGCTGCTGGTCAACACG
>JASLMY010000238.1 GCA_030746295.1 Alphaproteobacteria bacterium
ACCGCCAGCTCGTCCGCGAAAGCCGGCTCGAAGGCGGCGAGCTTGTCTTGGCCGATGCCGATCAAGGGCGTGACGATCGACTGGTGCGCCCCGCCCTCGGGCGCCAGCGTCACTCCCGACGGCGTGCCCACGAGCAAGAAGCGCGCGTCCTGATAGGAGGCGTAGTTGAGCGCATCGAGGCCGCGCTTGATGAAGGGATCGTAGAGTGCCCCCACCGGCAGCAAGCGAACGCCGAAGAGCGGCGCCGAAAGGCCGAGGGCGGCCAGCATCAGGAAGAGGTTGTTCTCGGCGATGCCGAGCTCGACGTGCTGACCCTCCTGGCTCATCGCCCAGCGCTGGGTCGAGACCACCTTCTCCTCACGAAAGACATCCTCGCGCTTGTGCCGATCGAAGATGCCGCGGCGGTTGACCCAGCCGCCGAGGTTGGTGGAGACGGTGACGTCGGGAGAGGTCGTGACGATGCGCTCGGCGAGCTGGCTGTCACCGCCGGCGATCTCGAAGAGGATTCGACCGAAGGCCTCCTGGGTCGACGACCGCTCCGCGGTTGCCACCTCGAACCGGGCCGGCACCGGCACCGGGGCGGCGGCCTTGACGCGCGAGCCCGGGCGATTGAAGGGGGCCGCGTCGATAAAGGACTGCAGGATGTCGGCCGGCAGGTCCAAGCCGGCGAACTTGTCCCACTCCGCACCCTCGCCCACAGCCATCGCCTCACGGAAGGCCGCCATCTGCTCCGGGTTCATCAAGCCGGCGTGGTTGTCCTTGTGGCCGGCAAACGGCAGGCCGTGGCCCTTGATCGTGTAGGCGATGAAACAGGTCGGCGCGTCGCCCTCGACGTTCGCGAAGGTCTCCAGCACCGATTCCATGTCCTGCCCGGCCAGATTGGTCATCAGCGAATGCAGGCCGGCATCGTCGTAGTCGTCGAGGATCCGCTTAATTCCCGGCACGCTGCCCAGATCGCGCTTCAGATGCTCGCGCCAGCCGGCGCCGCCCTTGTAGGTGAGCGCCGAATAGAGCGAATTCGGGCAGTCGTCGATCCATTGGCGCAACTGCTCGCCGTCGGGCTCGGCGAAGACCCGCTCCAGCCGCTTGCCGTATTTGAGCGTGATGACCCGCCAGCCGGTTGTCCGGAAGATGTCGTCGACGCGGGCGAAGAGACGGTCGGTAATCACCGAGTCGAGGCTCTGTCGGTTGTAGTCGACGATCCACCAAGTGTTGCGGATGTCGTGCTTCCAGCCTTCGAGCAAGGCCTCGAAGATGTTGCCCTCGTCGAGCTCGGCGTCACCCATCAGCGCCACCATGCGACCGTTTCGCGACTCCGGGCCCGTCAGCCCCTTCATCGAGACGTAGTCCTGGACCAGGCTGGCGAAGGCGGTCATGGCGACGCCCAGGCCGACCGAGCCGGTGGAGAAATCTACTTCGTCCGCGTCCTTGGTCCGCGAGGGATAGGATTGCGCCCCGCCGAGGCCGCGAAAGCCTTCCAGCATCTCGCGCGACTGCCGACCGAAGAGGTACTGGATGGCGTGGAAGATCGGGCTCGCATGCGGCTTGACCGCGACCCGGTCCTCCGGGTTCAGGATATGGAAATAGAGCGCTGTCATCAGGGTCGAGAGGCTCGACGACGAGGCTTGGTGGCCGCCGACCTTGAGGCCGTCGCGATTGGGGCGGATATGGTTGGCGTTGTGGATCATCCAGGAGGACAGCCACAGCACCTTCTTCTCCAAGGCCCTGAGGCAGGCGAGCTCGTCGAGGTTGGCGCCTTCCTGCCTCGTCGCGCCCGCTATCGGTCTCGCCCTGGTTGCCATCTCGCCCTCATGCGTTCGTCCCCGGCCCGGCCCTCTGCGGCCGGCCATTCGCTGGCGACAATATAAGCCCTAGCCGGTAACGGCAAAAGCGCGGGCCTTCGGACGGGAGCGCGTCAGGCGGTTCGAGGAGGATGTGGTGGTTGGGCCTTGTCGGCCTTCAATGCGCGGCGGCGACGGCGCTCGGCGCATACTGCTCGGTGAAAACGGCGAGCGACAGAATTCGCGAATCGCCTCGCTCGCGGTCGCCCGGCGCGCTGATCAGGAAACGAACGTGAGGAATACCGATCGGATCGGTGCCGACCCAGGTCACGGTCGCGACCTCGGTCAGACAGCTCGCCCGAGTGCGCTCGAAGACCGCTCCCGCAGCCACCTCGGATGTCGCCGACTTGCGCTGAAACAACATTCAGACCTCCACCAGCTCCGACACCCCATCGCGAACCGATTCCCGATCTTTACTATAACCCAAAATGTCTTAATAACCAATTAAGGCAGCACGCCTAAGCCTTTCTGGAGAACCGTCTATTTGCACCCCACCGGTCACAGCAGCCGCTTTACCGCCGGGGCGGCGGCGACCTTGCCGGCGCCGCGATAGGCCTCGTGGTTCTTCTCGATGTCGCTCAAGCGGTAGAGATAGTTGACCATGATCCCGGCGGCCCGCTCGAGGCCGTTGGCGGAGGTGTCCGCGAGCCAGTTGATGCGCTCCAGCCTGGCCCCGTTCGAGAGATGGAAATGCGCCACCCGGTCGAGCGCCCGCTCGCCGCGCTTGGCTTCCAGCAAAAAACTGGCGCAGAGCCGCATCAGGATCGGCTGCAGGACCGCCACCACCTCATCGCTCTCGTGCCAGCCGTTGCGGGCCAGCAAGGCCCTCAGCGCCGCCGCGCCCGGGCTCACGCCCGCGGCAGCGACCAGGGCTTCAGCCTCGGCCGCGCTCAAGGCATCCTCGCCTGCCCTTTCCAGCCGCGTCTGCAACCACTCCGTGAAGCCCGGCACCGGCGAGAGGGTGGCAAAGCTCTTCAGGTTCTCGTGGTCGCGGACCAGGCTGTCGACAACGCGCTTGATCAGGAAGGAGCCGAAGCTGACCCCAGCGAGCCCGGCCTGGGCGTTCGAGATCGAATAGAAGATCGCCGTGTCGGCCGCCTCGGGATCGATTTCCGGCGCCGCCTCGTCCAGGAGCTCCTGGACGTCGTCGGCCATCCCCTGGACCAAGGCGACCTCGATAAAGATCAAGGGCTCGTGCGGCATGCGGGGGTGAAAAAAGGCATAGCAGCGCCGATCCGAATCGAGCCGGTTCTTGAGGTCGTCCCACGAGCGGATCTGGTGTACGGCCTCGTAGGCGATCAGCTTCTCCAAGAGCGCGGCCGGTGATTCCCAGGTGATCCGCTCGAGGTCGAGGAAGCCGACGTCGAACCACGAGGTCAGCAGCTCGCGCAGATCGTCGTCCAGCGAGCGATAGGCGGAACCGTTCGAGTCCAGCAGCTCGGTCAGGTCAGCCCGTAAATCAACTAGAAACTTTACCCCTTGTGGCAATGCATTGAATTGCGTCAGCAATTTCACTCTCGGTGGCACGAGGGCGGTGCGGAGCCTACGCCGCGCGGCCTGACGTTCGTCGGAATCCTCGGCTTCGTGCATCGCCTCGATGGTCGCCTCCAGAGCGGCCTCGTCGACGTCGTAGTCCTCCGCCAGCAGGCGCAGGAACCGGGCCCGACCCTCTGCATTGAGGCCGAGATAGCACTGACCGAGATCGGCCGCCCGCATCCGCGCCGAGACCTCGCCGCCCTGTGTGCTGAGACAGGCGTCGATCTGTCGCTTCAGTCGATCGATGTCGCTGTCCGGCAGATCGGGCGCGATCGCGGCCGCCTGCGGGCGGCCCCGCCACGCCTGGCGCAGGTTGCGCAGGGTTCGATCTAGAAACCGGACCGGATCGTTTCGAGCCATACCATCCCACAACACGTAATTACAAAGCCTTAAAGCGCTTTCTTCATCTCACGAATTCGCCGTAACTGGACCGGCAGTTCTTCCGCCAAATCCTCCGCGATCAGCCCCGGGCCGAAGGCCGCCGCCGCCGCCCCGTGCAGCCAGACCGCCGCCGCCGCCGCCTCGAAGGCAGGCATCGCCTGCGCCAGCAAGCCGAGCGCCAGCCCGCCCAGCACGTCGCCCGAACCGGCCGTCGCCAACTCGGGCGGTGCATTGACGTTGATCGCCGCGCGCCCGTCCGGCGCCGCGATCACCGTGTCGGCACCCTTCAGCACCACGACCGCGCCACTCTCGCGCGCCGCCCGCCGGGCCCGTTCCAACTTGCTGCCGTCGGCGCCGAAGAGGCGGCGGAACTCGCCCTCGTGCGGCGTCAATATGCAATCACCACGGATCGCGGTAAAGAGGCGTTTGGGCGCCCGTCGGAAGACCGTCAGGGCATCCGCGTCCAGCACCGTGGCCTTGCCCCGCCGCAGCGTCGCCAGAACCGCTTCGCGGGTCGTCGGCCGGACGCCGTTGCCGGGCCCCAACAGGGCCGCGTTCAGGCGCGGATCGGCGATCAGCTTGGCGTAGGCCCGAGAGTCGCGCCATGCGCGCACCATGACCGCGGTCAGTTGCGCCGCGTTCTCGGCCAGCGCCGAGGCGGGCGTCGCCACGGTCACCAAGCCGGCGCCGACCCTGAGCGCCGCCCGCGCCGCCAGCCGCGCCGCGCCCGAGCGGCCCCTGGGGCCACTGACCACCACGGCATGGCCGCGATCGTATTTGTGGCCTTCGGCTCCCGGCAATGGATAAACATCCAGCCAGAGTTTTGGTGCGTTGTAAAAGATAGTTGGAATTGTTTTCTCAACTATATTATTAGAAATGCCGATGTCGACGACGCGCACCTCGCCGGCCAATGCACGGCCCGGAAACAGCAGGTGGCCCGGCTTCGCCCGGCAGAAGGTCACCGTCAACGTAGCCGGCAGGGCATAGCCCAGGACCGCGCCGCTGTCGCCGTCGACTCCGCTCGGCACGTCGACGGCGACCGAGGGCAAGCCACGCGCCGCCGCCGCTTCTAGGACCTCGCGGACGAGACCGTCCACCGGACGGCTGAGGCCGGCGCCGAAGACGGCGTCGACGACGACCTCCGCGCCGTCGAGCGCGGCGCTGGAGAACGGCAAAATGCGGCCCCGCCAACGCTTCGCCATGATCGCCGCATCGCCACCGAGGCGCCCCTTCTCGCCCAGGAGTGCCAGCCGGACCCGGGCGCCCGCCGCCTTCAGGTGGCGGGCGACGACGAAGCCGTCGCCGCCGTTGTTGCCCGGGCCGCACAGGATCGCCGTCGGACGGGCGCCGAAGCGCTCGATAAGCGCGGCGGCGACGCCGGCACCGGCGTTCTCCATCAAGGTCGGGCCGTCCACGCCAGCCGCCATCGCGGCCCGATCGGCCCGATACATCTCCTCTACCGTTAGAATAGCATCATCGAGTAAGGGCATAGCATTTATATGATATTGATGCTTCGATTCGCTACTCATTGCGGTATCGGCGGCCCACAAGGCCGCAATCGGGCAGCGCATTGTCCCCGAAGCGGGCCCTTCCGGCAACGCGGCCATGCGTCGCAAGCCCGGTAGGGCATGGCGGACCTCATAGGCATGCGGCTAAGCTAGCCGAGTAGTGTGAAGGTTCGATGACCGATATCGGGGAGCGGGCGCGTCATGGCCGTGTTGGTGACCGGGGGGACCGGCTTCGTCGGTTTGAATATCGTCGAGGCGCTGCTGGCGCGTCGGCAGATGGTGGTGGTGCTGGACCGCGCTGAACCGCCCGCAGCGGCGGCCTCGGCGCTGGCAGCACTCGGTACCGTCGCCTGGCGTCAAGGTGACGTCACCGATTCCGCGACCCTGGACGCCGCCTTTCGGGAGCACGGGATCGACCGCTTGGTCCAAGGGGCCGCGATCACCGCCGACGCGGCGCGCGAGGCCCGGGCGGCCCGACGCATCGCCGAGGTCAACCTGCTGGGCAGCATCGAGGTGCTGGAGGCGGCCCGGCGCCACGGGGTCGGGCGGGTCGTCTACCTGTCCTCGGCGAGCGTCTACGGCGAGAACAGCTTCGCAGATCCCGAATTGGACGAGGCCACGACTCCGCCGCTCCCCGACTCGCTCTACGCCATCACCAAATACGCCGGCGAGCGAACGGCGCTCCGCTACATTACGCTTTTTGGCATGGAGGTCGCGGTCGCCCGCCTGTCCGGCGTTTTCGGCCCCTGGGAACGCGACACCGGCGTTCGCGACACGCTGAGCCCGATCCACCAGGCAACGACGGCGGCGCTGGCGGGAAGCGAGGTGGTGCTGGCGCGGACGGGCACGCGCGACTGGGTTTACGCACCCGACGTCGCCAGTGCCGTGGCGACGCTGCTGCTGCAGGAGCGGCCGCCAGCCCATACGGTCTACAACGTCGGCCCCGGCACGGTCTGGTCGGTGGCGGATTGGTGCCGCAAGCTGCAGCAGCGCCGGCCCGATTTCGCCTGGCGCCTCGGCGACGATGTCACCATAGACCTCCACGGCGACCGCGACCGGTCGCCGCTGGCGATCCGACGCCTCACCGAGGACACCGATTGGCGGCCCGAGTTCGGCCTGGAGGCGGCCTTCGAGCACTATATGACCTGGCTCGAGCGCCAGGCGCCTGAGTGACGAGGAGAGCGATAGAGATGAGACCGAGGATGCTGGGCGAGATCTCGCTGGCGCGGGTGTTGGAAAGCGAGGGCCCCTACGCCGAGCCGACCAACCTGTTGCCCGACGCGACGCCGGAAAACCTGGCACCCCATATGGACTGGCTGCAGCCCCGCGTCTTCGACCCGGCGACCGGCATGCTGGTGTTGGCGGTGCAGAGCTACGTCGTCCGCACCCGCCACCACACCATCCTGATCGACACCTGCGTCGGCGAGGAGAAGGAACGCTATCACAATGCCTCTTGGAACATGCGCCGCGACACCCGCTACCTCGCCGATCTGGCGGCCATGGGTCTCGCGCCCGAGGATATCGACTTCGTCATGTGCACGCACCTCCACCCCGACCACGTCGGCTGGAACACGCGGCTGGTGGACGGCCGCTGGGTGCCGACCTTCCCCAACGCCAAATACGTCTTCTCGCAGACCGAGTACGATTTCTGGGAGCCCAAGGCCAAGCGCGACAACCGCAAGTTCGGTGACGGCGCCATCGGCGACAGTGTCTTCCCAGTCGTCGAGGCGGGCCAAGCGCTGATGGTCGCGACCGACCATGCGCTGGACGACGAGGTCTGGCTCGAGCCCTCGCCCGGGCACACGCCGGGGCACGTCTCGATCCGGCTCGCCTCGGGCGGCGAGGAGGCGGTGATGTCGGGCGACCTGATCCACAGCCCCATCCAATGCGCCGAGCCCGACTGGTGCACGGTCGCCTGCTTCGACAAGGACCAGGCCCGCGCCACCCGCCGCGCCTTCCTGGAGGACTGCGCCGAGACCGGCCGGCTGGCGCTGACCGCCCACTTCCCCTCGCCCTCGATCGGCCGCTTCACCCGCCAGGGCGAGGTCTACCGATTCCTCTACGACGGCGAGGAGGCTTGATCAGAGGCCGGGAAAGGCGTCGCGGACGGCACTCGTCGCCTTGGCGAGGCGGGCCTCGTGGGGGCCATCGATGGTGACGTAGGCGGCACCGATATCGTCGAGCAGCGCGCGGCACTCGTCGAAGAAGCGGCCGCGGTCCCCGACATCCGGGAAATAGCGCTGGTCGTCGTCAACCCAGGGCGCGTCCGGCGTCAACAGGATATAGAGATCGGCCTGCTGCCGCTCGGCCCCGGGCCCCCCCCAGGCCCGGGCGCCGCCCGACAGGGGCCCGCCCCCCCCCCGGGTGTGGCCCGGGGGGGGGGGGAGAACCCGAAACAGAGGAGCGGGGGGTGGCGC
>JASLMY010000239.1 GCA_030746295.1 Alphaproteobacteria bacterium
CCGTGATTGCCTCATATCCGTCTCCTCTATGACGGACTCTCCTATCAGATGAGGGAACTTTCGGGGCTCAGGTCACGCTGGCGAAGAGTACTTTGGTCTTTCTCATGGCTACATTCCTCTGTACCTCGTTAACGATCGTCCCCAAAAGTACCCTCCATGTATCCAATGTTATACATAAGAAGACACCGATGCAATTGCAGAGTAGGCGAATTCAGGCCGTGGCGCCGTGCTTGGCGCGCCGTCGGTCGGCATCCCGCTTTCGCTCGACGACCGCCTTGGCCGCATCGCTGACGGCAAAGATTTCCAGCTCGTCCAATTCCGCCTCGGTGACCGGTGTCAGCGACAGATCGGTGTACGACTTGGCGGCGGGGTCGCGCTTCAGGCGACGGCGGAGCCGCGCCAGGCGCCAGACGAGCCTGAGCAATCGCGCGTGCTTGGAAACCGTCTCCCAGAAGTAGCGCGGATAGAAGACGGCGGCACTCTCCCTCGGCAGGCCGGGCCGACGGTCGCGGCGATATTTGCGGCGGAGATAGCCGCCCTCCAGGGGGTGAATGTGCTCCAGCGACTTGCAGCCGTGGAACCAGAGCAACAGGAACATCGTCTTGCCGGGGCTCATGCCCGAGGCGACGGCGCGGCGCATCACGGTCTCCATGTGCTCGGGCGTGTAGTAGGTCTCCCAGGCCAGGTGATAGGCCCGCTGCCAGTCCGCGGCCGACATCAGCGGATGTCCGGTGGTGACATGCTCCAAGTCGTACTTGTTCATGTCGGGGTCCATCCAGACCCCGTTCTGCTGGAGGTTCTGGTGGTCCTCGGAGCCGGGCAGCGGCGTCAGGCAGAAGAACTCCAAGAGGTCGACCGGCAGCTCGCGCTTGATGATCTCGATGTCGCGCACGATGCTCTCGGGCGTGTCGCCTGGAAAGCCCAGGATGTAGCCGGCATAGGTGGCGACGCCGGCGGCCCGCCAGGCCTGCAGCATGCGGCGGTAGTCGGTGATCCGGTTCTGCCGCTTCTTGGCACCGAGGAGGCTCTCGGGATTGATGTTCTCGAGACCGATGAAGACCCGGCGGACGCCGGCCCGCGCCGCCTTCTCGATGAAGCCATCGATCTCGTGGCAAAGCGTGTCGACCTGAATGGTCGCGCGGATCGGGATGCCATCCTGCTCGCGCAGCCGAATCAGCCGATCGAAGATCGCCTCCCAGTCCTTGTTGCGGGCCAGGTTGTCGTCGGTGATGAAGTAGCGGTAGATGCCCTGGGCGGCGTTGGTACGGACGATGCGCTCGATGTCGTCGGCCGAGCGGCGGCGCGACTTGCGGCCCTGGACGTTGATGATGGTGCAGAACGAGCACTGGAACGGGCAGCCGCGGCCGGCATCGAAGCTGGTCAGGCCGCCGGCGGTCTTGAGCACCCGGGTCGGCGGCAGGATCGGGATCGGCGCACCGGCGAGCGCCGGCAGGTCGGACATGTGATTATAGAGCGGGCGCAGCCGCCCGGCATGAGCGTCCTTCAGCACCGCCTCCAGCCGCCCCTCGGCCTCGCCGCCGAAGATCGAGATCCCGAGGTCCATGGCATCGCGAATGTCGGCCGGCAGCTCCGCCAACATGGCCAGGCAGCCGGAGACGTGGAAACCGCCGATGCAAACCTGGATGCCGGCTGCCATCAGCGGTCGGGCCAGGTCGACGGCATGGGGAAACTGGTTCGACTGGACGCCGACGAAGGCGACCATGCCCGAGCCGCCGTCCCGTCTCATCTGCCGGACGATCCGGGCTGGACGCACCCGGCTGTTGGTCTCATCGATCGCGGTGACCCGAATGTCGACCCCCTCGCCCAGGACCCGTCGCTCCCGGCAATCTGCTACGAGGCCGTTGAGGGTCGCCAAGGTGTTCGACGGTATCGCCGAGCGGAGCCACTGAATGACGTAGCCGTCGTCGTCATAGTGCGACGGCTTGATCAGGAACAGATGGAAGATCTGCCGGCGAGGTTCTCGGATGCCGCCCATGAACCTGTCTCGCATCGAAGCGGGAGGCTCGGAATTCAAGCCGACCTTACGTGACAAGCAGCGGCCGGTCGAGGCCGACACCGGCTCGGTGCCCGACGCCCGTCCTTTGGCCTATTGGAGGACGGCATCGATGCTAGCCAGATGCGGCCGGACCGCGGCCAGATCGGCTGCCGGCACCTTTTGAACGGCGGCCGACATCTGCTGGGAGTTGCGCATCGCCGCAATCATCTGCCGCTTCTGCGCCTCCGGCATTCCGCTCGCCTCGATCTGCCGAATCGCCTGCTCGACTTGGGGCCCGACCTGTCGCATTTGCGGGCCCGCTTTGAGGGAAACGTAGCTCTTGATGATGCGATCGGCGACGCCGGCGAACTGGCCGAGACCGGAGAACCCGTTCCGCTTGACGATGGATACGATCTCGCCGTGCGCCGGATGGGCCCGCATTTCAGGCAAGGCCGAGGTGAATGGCGCCCAATTGGGTGACGTCCCCGCGGCCGACGGCGACTCGACGAGACGCTTCGGCTGGCGCGGGTACTTCGCATCGAGCGCCTTGAATTCCGGTAGGGCGCCGATGAACCCCTGGATCTGCCGGCTCGTCAGCGCGGACTCGGCGTTCGCCGAGACCGCCGTGAAGAATGTCGCCAGCACCAGCACCGGTATCGAGAGAAGTCGCATCGCTGCCTCCATCGCCGTCGTCGCGGCCAAAGCGTGAGCCAAACCCGGTGCCATTCATAGCACGCTCGTCAACACGGATGACAAGCGGCGCACGCCGGAGGCCCCGCGCCAGCTGCCGACGCTAACGATTTGGTGATTGCCGCGCCAGCTGTGCTATAGTTCGATATAGACTTTTGGAGACAGTCGAGGTGGAGCGATGGCGCACATCGTCGCGGTGCTGATATTCGTCGCCGTTGCGATCTTCCCCGCTTCGCGCATTCAGGCGGCCACGGCCTCGGCTGCGGACATCAACTTCGGCCGTTTTCACGCCCTCGTCATCGGCATTAACGCCTACGACAACCTGCCGAAGCTGGAGACGGCGGTCAACGACGCCAGCGCCATGCACGACGTGCTGCGCCGGGACTACGGCTATGAGTCGACACTGCTGCTGAACCCCACGCGTAGCGATCTGTTGCGGGCATTCGACAAGCTTCGCGCCGATCTGACCGAGGACGACAACCTCCTGATCTTCTATGCCGGCCACGGCATTCTCGATCGACAGACCAATGAAGGCTTCTGGCTGCCGAAAGACGCCGACGAGGACAGCCAGGTCGAGTGGATTCCAGTCTCCACGGTGACGCGGTTCTTGAAGGCGACGGCGGCCAAGCAGGCGCTGGTGGTCGCGGATTCCTGCTATTCGGGGACGCTGACTCGGGAGGCACCGGCGCTCCTGCCGACCGGTTCCGATCGCGAGGCGGAGCTCTTGCGGATCAGTTCCAAGCGCGCCCGCAAGGCGCTCACCTCCGGCGGCTTGGAGCCGGTCAACGACGGCGGCGGCGACGGTCATTCGGTCTTCACGCGGGCCCTCTTGGAGACCTTGCGGGGCAACCGGACGGTGCTGGACGGCTATCAGCTCTATACCAAGCTGCGCCGCCGCGTGGCCCTCAATGCCGAGCAGACGCCGCAGTATTCAGACATCCGCTTCGCCAGCGACGAAGGCGGCGACTTCCTGTTCGTCCCGACCTCGAGGCGCGGCAGGGTGGCGCCGACGGCAGCACCGGCGACCGCCAGCCCCCAGGCGCCGATCGTCTTGCCGGGCACCGACAAGGAGATGGTGTTCTGGCAGTCGATCCAGAACAGCCAAAGCGCCGCCGACTACGAGGCCTATCTCGGCACCTATCCGAACGGCGAGTTCGCCCTGCTGGCGAGGGCGCGGCTGAAAGCCTTGACGAAGACGCAGACCGCCGCGCTGGTCCCGGCGCCGAAGCCGGAATCGAAAGTCGAGGTCGTGCCGCGCGACGAGGAGTTGGTGGCGCTCAGGAACATCAACGTGCGCGCCGAGCCGACGGCCAGGTCGAAGAAGCTGGCGACCTTGAAGCGCGGCACCAAGGTCGCCGTCACCGGCAAGGTCGAAGGCGTGGAGTGGTACCAGGTCGCCGCCGCCGAGGACGAGATCGGCTACGTCTACGCGCCGCTGTTGGGCGACAGCGCCCCGCCGCGTCCAAGCGCCGGCGCCTCCAGCGGCACCGAGATGCTGCTTTGGAGCAGCATCAAGGACAGCAAGGACGCGAGAGACTACCGCGCCTATCTCGCCGCCTATCCGAAGGGCGCCTTTGCCGCCCTGGCGAAGGCGCGGCTCGAGCAATTGGAGGGCTCGAAGGTCGTCGCCCGAGTACCGCCGAAGCCGTCGTCGACGATCAAATCCAAGACCTCGAAAGCGCCGTTGCACGACTGCGACAAGCTCGCCGCCAATCCGGACGACACGCAGCGCCTGGGCTCGGGCATCAACTACGACAAGATCGACGTCAGGCGCGCCCTGCAGGCCTGCAAGCGGGCGGTCGCCGGCTATCCGGGGACGGCGAGGTTCCTCTATCAGTACGGCCGTGCCCTGCATCGAGACCGGCAGTACGGCCTGGCGGTCGATTGGTTCCGCAAGGCCGCCGACGCGGGCCATGCGGCAGCAATGAACGCGCTGGCGCTGGCCTATCGCTGGGGCAACGGGGTGGAGAAGAGCGAGGCCCGGGCTTTCAGGTGGTATCAACGGGCGGCGGAGGCAGCGTTCCCGCCAAGCTACTACCAGCTCGCGGTCATGTACGATCAGGGTCGCGGCGTCGACGTCGACTACGGCGCCGCCGTGCGGTGGTTCACCAAGGGCGCCAAGCGAGGCAACGCGTCTTCGCAATCCTATCTCGGCTGGATGTACGAGATGGGCCGCGGCGTGTCCAAAGACCTCGCCGCCGCGGTGCACTGGTATCGCAAGGCCGGCGAGCAGGGCTTCGCCGCGGCGCAGAGCAACCTCGGCTGGATGTACGAATCCGGCCGTGGCGTCGCCAAGAGCTACCGGGATGCGGCACGCTGGTATCGCAAGGCGGCGGAACAAGGCCAGGCCCGGGGCCAGAACAACCTCGCCACGCTGTATCGGAACGGCGACGGCGTCAGGCAGGACGACGGCGAGGCCGTGCGCTTGTACCGCAAGGCAGCGGAGCAGAACCACGCCGCCGCGCAGACCAATCTCGGCTGGATGTACGAGATGGGGCGCGGCACCGGCAAGGATCCGGCCGAGGCGGTGCGCTGGTATCGTAAGGCGGCCGAGCAGGACTATGTCTCGGCGCAAACCAATCTCGGCTGGATGTACGAGATGGGCCGCGGCGTGGCCAAGGACGAATCCGAGGCCGTGCGCTGGTATCGCAAGGCGGCGGAGCAAGGCCAAGCCCGAGGCCAGACCAACCTCGGCTGGATGTACGAGATGGGCCGCGGCGTCGGTAAGGACGCGGCCGAGGCCGTGCGCTGGTATCGCAAGGCGGCGGAGCAGGGCCAGCCCCGCGGGCAGAACAATCTCGCCTCGATGTACAAGCGGGGGACCGGGATCAGGCAGGACTATAACGAAGCGGTGCGCTGGTACCGCAAGTCGGCGGACCAGAACTACGCCGTCGCCCAGAACAACCTCGGCGTCATGTACCAGCGTGGGCTGGGCGTCGCGGTCGACTACGCCGAGGCGGTGCGCTGGTATCGAAAATCCGCCAACCAGAATTATAAGATCGCCCAATTCAATCTGGGGCACATGTATTGGAGCGGCTCCGGCATCGGCCAAGACCAGCAGGAGGCCCGACGCTGGTGGCGCAAAGCGGCCGACCAGGGCTACCAGAAGGCCATTGACGAGCTCAGGAAACGCGGCGGATAACCCGCGATCTCGCAACGCGCAGGGCGAGGACTCGGCTCAAGCTTGAAAGCTGTCCCCGAAGCCCTGACGCTTGATCTCGTCGTCGAGGGAGTAGAGCGTCTTGGCGCCGAAGCCCTTGATCTCGAACTCGCCGCGCTCGCTCATGACGAAGTCGTCGCGGATCAGCGCCTGGGTCTCGTCCGAGACGGTGATCTGCATCGGCTCGCTCACCGCTTCCAGCCGGGCCGCCAAATTCACCGCCGGTCCGAAGATGTCGTAGACGTACTTTTGAATGCCGACCAGAGAGCCGATTACCGAGCCGGTGGTCATGCCGATGCGGCATTGCCATTGGACCGGGTGCGAGGCGTTGCGCCGCTCTAGATAGCGCCGCATGCGAAGCGCCACCCGGGCGATGTTGGAGGCGTGATCGGTGTTCAACTCGGGCAGGCCGGAGACCGCGACATAGGCATCGCCGATGGTCTTCAGGCGCTCGCAACCGAACAGCTCGACGATCCGATCGAAAGCCGAGAAGATGTCGTTCAACTCGGCGATCAACGCGCCGGGATCGCGGCTGATGGCCATCTCGGTGAAGTCGACGAAATCCAGCATCAGGACGGAGGCCGAATCGAACTTCTGCGGTGTCGTCGTGCCGAAGTCGCGCATCTCCTCGTAAACGGTGCGCGGCATAATGTTGAGCAGCAGCTTCTCGACCCGTTCCTTCTCGCGCTGCAAGTCGCGGGCGTTTTTCTCCGACATCTTCGAATAGGAATCGAGCATGTACTCGGCTTCCTTCTGCTTCGAGATGTTCTGGCACTCGACCAGCAGATAGGCTTCGTCGTCATGCGACTGCGCCCGCAGTTCGATCCCGAGGCTGACGGTCCGCGGACCGATGCGAATTTCGGCCTCGTAGGCGTAGGGCCGGCCGGCTTCGACGCGCGAGCGAGCCCGGTCGGCGTTTAGGTCCGGTAGGCGTTCCAACAGCGAGTCGCCGCTGTCGACGTCGTTTGCGAACCACTGGAAGAACTTGGCGTTCTCGAACAGGATCTGCCAGGTCTCGGGGTCCGCGATCGCGATCCCCGACTGCAGCGATTGCAGCGTCTGCTTCAGTCTGCCCTCACTCACCGACTTTCGCCCCCTGTCCGAACGCCTCAGCCGCGCCGGCCGACGACAAGGCCCTCGCGGCGCAGGATCTCGTGGACGACGTGGTCGACGTCGGCGTCGTCGAGCTCGAAGTCCTCGAGCGTCTCGCGCAGGATGTCCGTCATTTCGTGGAAGTCCGGCTTGGTTATGTTGAGCGGCTGGTGGACGCGCTCGATCACCTCGTCCGAATACGCCGCCGGGCCGCCCATCATCGAGGCGATGAACTTGGTCTGGTGGTCGATCAAGTGCCGCATCTCGGCACCTTCGAAATACTTGCAGAGCGCTTCGGATTCCAAGACCTTGTCGTAGAACGACGAGACGATCTTCCGGACCGTCGAAAAGCCACCGCTGCGCTCGAAAACGCTGACAGCCATTTCGGTTCCCTCCCCCTGGTCCGTCCCGCACCCGGCAGCTCGCGTCATATGCGAACAGCGAACCACCATGGCAGGACCGTCCTAATGTGGGGACGATCACGGCCTATTGAAGGGGCGGCGCCAAATAGGTCCGCCCTCGCGGGTGGATCATGTGTTCATCGCCTGGCGAGGCGATCGAGCGACGCCAGGCTAACAGTCTGTCGGACTTTGGGAGTGTTTTCGGTTAGAACCGTGCCATGGTCAAATTTGTCGACTGCGAGCGGGAT
>JASLMY010000023.1 GCA_030746295.1 Alphaproteobacteria bacterium
TGGGGGTGGCAGCGAACCCCGCGAGCCGGTCGCGATCGATCGTGAACTGCGCTAGGCACGGCGCCGCTCAGGCCGAGGCGCTGTCGCGTGCCTGGACCTCGTCCCGCCAGCGTATGACGTTGGCGCAGGCCTCCGGCACCTCCATCTCCCCGCGCTTGGCGAATTCGACGGTCACGAAGGCGGTGATGTCGGCGATCGTGAAGGCATCGCCGGCGATGAAGCGGCTCTCGGCCAGGCGCCGGTCCAACATCTCCAGAAAACGCTGGAAGCTGGCCCGACCGCGCGCCACCAGCTCCGGGATCTGCGGCACGCCGCCCGGCATCCCGGCGATGGCCCGGTCCTCGAACATGGGCAAGGCGTTGCGCACCGCCTCGCCGGCCGCGGCATAGCCCTCGATCTCGGCCTTGCGGTTCCACATCTCGACCAGCGCCTTGTCTTTCGGATCACGGCCCATCAGCGGCGGCTCGGGCTGGGTCTCCTCGAAGTAGCGGCAAATCGCCACCGACTCGGTGATGACGGTGCCGTCGTCCAACTCCAAGGCGGGCACAGTGCCACCAGGGTTGATCTTCTGGAACCAGTCGCTGAACTGCTCGGCCTCGCGGGTGTTGACCTGCACCAGCGGCACTTCGATTCCCTTCTCGGCCAGGAACATGCGCACGCGCCGCGGATTGGGTGCCAAGGAAAAATCGTAGAGCTTCATGACGTTAGGCTTCCTTCTTGGATTGGGAGTTCGCCGCCCCTACCAGACCTCGCCGTAGGGGCGGACCTCGACGTCGAAGGACCAGGCGGAACGGTCCTGGTGGACGACGTGCCAGATCTCCTCCGCGATGGCGTCGGGCTTGGAGAAAAACTCGTCCGGCTTGTCCGGTGCCAAGAGCGGCCGCGTGCGCGGCTGGTCGATCATGGCGTCGATGGTGACGTAGGCGACGTGGACGCCCTTCGGCCCCAGGTCGCGGTCCAGCGATTGCGCCAGAATCCGCTGCGCCGCCTTGCTCGGCGCGAAGATCGGCGTGTGCGCCTTGCCGCGATGGGCCGCCGTGTTGCCGGTGGCGACGATGGCGCCGCGCCCGGCCTCGATCATCGCCGGCACCACCGCCCGGGCAATGTAGAAGAGTGCGGTCGTGTTGATGCGGAAGTTCCGCTCCAGCAGGTCCGGGTCGGCCTCCAGAAACGTGACCCAGCCGCCGCCGACCGCGTTGTGCACCACCACCTCGATCGGCCCCATCTCGTCCCGGACAGCGTCCAGCATCGCCACCAGGGCATCGAGGTCGGCGACATCGCAGGGGTAGGCGCGCGTCCCCGGCACCTCGGCCGCCATCGCTTCCAGCCGCTCGGCGTTGCGCGCGTTCATCGCCACCCGATAGCCGCCAGTCGCGAAGCGGCGCACGGTCGAGGCCCCGGTGCCGGCACCGACGCCGGTCACCAGGCAGACCGGCCCGTCCTTCTCCGCATCCGTCATCGCTTCCTTCCCAGATTTCGAATCGTCGCCACTACAACGAGCCATCGGCCCGCCGCAGCTTTTTCGTCGCCGCCTCGTCGACTATCCAATTCTGGGTGTCGACGACGACGCCATAGTCCGCCTTCGCCGCCTCTGCCGTTACATAACCGTTCCGAACATCGTCGAGAACTTGGGCCGGGGCGCGCCGATAGGGCGAAGCGAAACCGCCACCTCCCGGCATCGCAAGCGTCACGATCGTGTCCGCCGGCAGGACCCGCGTCACCTTGGGCTCGAGATCGATGTCCCTGTCGGCCTCGAGCCGGCCGGTGCGGCCGTCTCGGCCCCCCGCCAGCCCCGGCGCCGGGAACTTGGTGCGCTCGTAAAGCCCCGAAAAGAGGTACGGCTCGTCGGTTAGTACCTCGATCTCCATGATCTGGCCCAGGCCGCCGCGATGGGTGCCGGGACCGCCGGAATCGGCGCGCAGCTCGCGCCGGCGAACCACCAGCGGGGCGAGCGTCTCGATGACCTCGGCCGGCACCCCGGCGATGCCGCTCGGATAGGCCGTCGCCGAGAGGCCGTCCTGTCTGGCAAGCGCGCCGGTGCCACCGGCGGAGAACCAAGTGAAGGAGAAGTGCTCGCCCGTCCGTCTGGAAACGCCTGAAACATGGGTGTCCCAAAGGCCGTCGAAGCCCGGCGCCATCACTTGGCTGGGCAGGGCCTTGGCCAGCGCCCCCATCACGGCCGAAGGCAGGAAATGGCCGACCAGATGGCGACCGCCGACGGCCGCCGGGTGCTTGGCGTTCAACAGGCTGCCTTCGGGCGCCGTCACCCGGACCGGGCGGAAGCTGCCTTCGTTGTTGGGCACGTCCGGCGAGATCGCGCACTTGATTCCATAGGTCGTGTAGGCCCGGGTGTAGTTCAGGCAGACGTTGATGCCCAGCGGCACAGCGCCGGACGAGCCAGCGAAATCGACCGTCAGGGCGTCCCCTTCGACGATCACGTCGGCATGTATGCGGATCGGATCGTCGAAGCCGTCGATCGTCAGTTCGTAGGTATAGGTGCCGTCGGGCAGATCGCCGATGCGCCCGCGCATCGCCGTCTCCGATCGGTCGATGATCTCGTCGGCCAGGCCTTCGATATCGTCGAGCCCGAACTCGTCCAAGAACGAGAGCAGCTGCCGCCCGCCGACTTCGTTGCCGACGATCTGCGAATGGATGTCGCCCAGAACCTCTTCCGGCGTCCGGACATTGTTGCCCAAGAAATCGAAGACCGCGCTCACCGGCACGCCCCGATCGTGCAGCTTCATCACCGGGATGAAGAGGCCTTCCTCGTAGACCGACCGCGAGTCCGCCGAGAGGCCGCGCCCGCCGATGTCGAGGGCATGACAGCAATTGGCGAAGAGGGCGACTAGGCGGTCCCCCTTGAAGATTGGCGTCGCGATCGTGATGTCGTTCAACTGCGAGGCCGTCTTCCAGGGATCGTTGGTGATCAGCACGTCCCCAGGCGCCAGGCTATCGACGGGAAAGCGCGCCAGGAAATGCACCATGCCCGTCGCCATCGAGTTGATATGGCCGGGCGTCCCCGTCACCGCCTGCGCCACCATGCGCCCACGGCGGTCGAAGACGCCAGCCGAGAGATCCCCCGCCTCGCGCACTACGGAAGTAAAGGACGAGCGCATCAGGGCGGCGGCCTGCTCGTTGACGGCCGAGATCAGCCGGCTCCAGAGGATGTCGAGTGTGATCTGGTCCATCCTCAATCCCTCTCTGCCAGCTCGACGATCAGGTTGTTGGCGGCGTCCACCTGCACGGTCGCGGCACCGTTGACGACAACCGTCGATTCCCGTTCCTCGACGATGGCCGGGCCCTCGAAGGTGACACCGGCACCGAGTCTGTAGCGGTCATAAACGGGCACCTCGGCGAAGTCCTTCGTCGCCGGCAGGTAGATCCGCCGCCGCCCCTTCTCGGCCGCCGCCGCGCCGCCGCGCGCGTCCGTCCCGGCCGCCGGCAGCACAACCTCGGGCTTGGGCCCATAGGCGACGACGCGCCAGGAGACGACGTCGATCGGCGTCTCGGGGACCGTGTGGCCGTAGATCGACCGATAGGTGGCCTCGAAGCTGACGCGGATCGCGTCGCGGCACTCGGCTCGGATCGGCCCGTCCGGAACCGGAACCCGGATCTCGTAGCCCTGCTTGCGATAGCGCATGTCGGCATAGCGTCGAAAGCGGACCGTGTCGGAATCGATGGTACGGCCCAGCACCGTCCTGCCCTCCGCCTCCATGTCGGCCACGACCTGGCCCGCGCCGGCCCAATCCATGTCGTCGATCGGCCCTGGAAAAGTGCGCACGAAATCCAGGCTCAAGGGTGCCGTCAGGAAGCCTACGGCGGAGATCACGCCGGCACCCAGGGGATAGATGACCCGGGGATTTCGCAGAATGGCGGCGACGCCAAAGGCGTGCACAGGCCCGGCGCCGCCGAAAGCGAAGAGCGAGAACTTGGCCACGTCCTTACCGCGCTCGATGGCGTGGATGCGGGCCGCGGAGGCCATGCTTTCGTTGGCGAGCTGATGGATGCCCCAGGCCGCCTCGGTGACGCCGAGGCCGAGGCGGTCGCCGACACGCTCTTCGACGGCGCCGCGCGCCGCCGCCGGGTCCAGCGCCATCGCCCCGCCCAGAAAGAACTCGGAATCCAGGTAGCCCAGCACCAGATCCGCATCCGTGACCGTCGGCTCCGTGCCCCCCAAGGCATAGGCGACGGGACCGGGATCGGCGCCGGCACTGTCCGGGCCGACTTGGAGGCGGCGCATCGCGTCGACGCGGGCGATCGAGCCGCCGCCGGTGCCGATCTCGATCATCTCGATCACCGGCACCTTGACAGGCAGGCCGCTGCCCTTCTTGAACTGGTATTGGCGGTCGACCTCGAACTCGGGCGCGATCGAGGGCTCGCCGTCGGCGATGACGCAGGCCTTCGCCGTGGTGCCGCCCATGTCGAAGGACAAGAGGTCCTTATAGCCGAGGAGCCGACCGTAGTGCGCCGCCGCCAGGGCGCCGGCCGCGGGCCCGGACTCGACAAGGCGCACCGGACAGCGGGCCGCCGTCTCGACCTCCGAGACCCCACCGTTCGATTGCATGACGAAGAGGTCACCGTCGATCCGGGCCTCCCCGGTCAGGCGGCGGCGCAGCCGGCCGAGGTAGTTCTCCGCGATCCGCTTGACGTAGACGTTGACCAGCGTCGTCGAGGTCCGGTCGTACTCGCGTATTTCAGGCACCAGGTCGCTCGACAGCGTCAGGGCCACATCCGGCAGCGCCGTGCCCAGGATCTCCGCGATGCGGCGCTCATGCACGTCGTTGACGTAGCTGTGGATGAGCGATACCGCGACCGCCGCCACCGCTTCCTGCCTGAGCGTCTCGACGATCGCCAAGACCTCGTCCTCGATCAAGGGCGAGCGGATGGTGCCGTCGACCAAGACCCGCTCGCTCACCTCGAAGCGAAGATGGCGCGGCGCCAGCGGTGCCGGGCGGCGCATATAGAGGTCGTACATGTCGTAGCGATGCTCGCGGGCGATCTCGATCGCGTCACGGAAGCCCTCGGTCGTGATCAGGGCCGTCTTGGCGCCTTTGCGCTCGATGATCGCATTGGTGAAGAGCGTCGTCCCATGCACCACGTGCGAGACGTCGTCCGGGTCCGACCCGGCCTCGCCGAGCACTCGGGCGACGCCCGCCAAAACGGCGTCATCCGGACGCTCGGGCGTGGTTAGCACCTTGCCGACCTGAAAGGTTTCACCACCGTCGTCGCTCAAGATCAGGTCGGTGAAGGTGCCGCCGATGTCGGCGCCTATCCTATGACTCATGACTCCTCCCTGACGGCCCTTGCGCTGCGGACGAGCGCCGTCACCTCGGGGCCGCCACGATCGAAGTCTAGCCGAGTCGATGCGCCGCCGGAACCGCGGCCCCGGACGGCACCTTGGTCTTCACATCGGCAGCCGCTACAGTCTCCGGAATTGGCGGCGGCGAGGTGGGCCGCGCCGCACATCGCCGAGGAGGGAACTCCGATGGCCAAAACACCCGACTACTTCAAGGGCAAGACGATCCTGATCACCGGTGCCGGCAGCGGCATCGGCCGGGCCGCGGCCTTGGTCTTCGCACGGGAGGGATCGAGGGTCGTCTGCAGCGACATCGACGAGGCGGCGGCGAAGCGGGTCGCCGACCAGGTGATCCGGCTCGGTGCCGAGGCGAGCCATGTTGCCTGCGACGTCACCAAACGGCCGGCGGTCGAAGCCATGGTGGCGCACGCGATCGAGCGCTTCGGCCGCGTCGACTTCGAGCTCAACTCGGCCGGCGCGGCCCTCTCGCGCAAGCCCTTCCTGGAGATCAGCGAAGAGCTCTGGGACATGTCCTACGACCTGAACGTCAAGGGCACATTCAACTGCGCCCAGGCGATCATCCCGCACATGCTGGAGCAGGGCGGCGGCGTCATCGTCAACCTCGCTTCCATCGCCATCAAGATGGGCGGTGCGGGCAACTCGGTGCACTACGCTTCTTCCAAGGGCGCGGTGCACGTGATGACCACCGGCATCGGCCGCGAGTTCGCGGCCCGAGGCATCCGCTGCCTCTCGATCTCGCCGGGTCCGGTGGATACCCCCTTCCATGCCGAGACGCCGCCTGAGCTGTTGGAATCCTTCAAGGGTCAGGTGCCCATGGGCCGCTTGGCGACGGCGGAGGAGATCGCCGAGACCGTCCTCTTCGCCTGCTCCGAGGGTGCCGCCTACATGACCGCCGATACGATCTTCGTCTCCGGCGGCATGCGCTGAGCCGCGATCGAACGGCCAACTCGACAGTGTGCCTGGCTAAGCCAGGCTCCGGCGCCCGCTGCCGACGACGAGGTTGACGGCCAGCGCCAGTACCAAGGCGGCGGCGCCGAGGGCGAACAACAGGGCGTGGCCGCCGCCGGCGGCGAAGAGGAAGGAAAAGGCGTAGGCGCCGCCCGCCTGACCGAGGGCGAAGGCGGCGGTGGCAACGCTCCAGGCCGCCGTTCGGGAGGCCGCGTCGGGCGGCACCAACGCTTGCGCGCGGCCCAGCACCAGCACCACGATGCCGGGCACGAAGGCGCCGACGACGAGGCTGGAAAGCATCAGCCAGCCGCTGCCGGCGGTGATGGCGAGCAGGGCCACGGCGGCGGCCTGCATCGTATAGGCGAGCCTGAGCGCGGCGGCGAAGCCGATACGGTCGGCGAGCCGACCCAGCAGCACCGGTCCCAGCACCGCGCCGAGGCCGAACAGCACCCAGGCCTCCGCGCCGGCATCGATGCCCCGGCCGAGGCCGCGGGCGACGAAATCGACCAGGAAGATCATATGCGGCACCAGACCGACCGCGTTCAGCCCGTACTCGACGTAGAGGGACTTCAGTCCGGCGGGCGAGCGCCGGCGTCGCGTGCCGACGGGCTTTGGCGCCGTTCCGGCCACCGCCGGCGCCGCCGGCCAACCGCCCCACGCCAACAGGGTCAACAGCAGCGACAACATGCCCAGGCCGAGCCAGGTCTCGACCAGGCCCAGGCGCAGCAAAAGCGGCACCAGCGTGCCCGAAGCCGCGATCCCGAGGCCGACGCCGGTGAAGATGATGCCGCCGGCGAGACCCTGCCGTGAAGGCGGTATATGCGGCAGCACGGTGGGTGCGGCGAGCGCCATCAGGGCGCCGCCCGCAAGGCCCGAGGCGAAACGCCAGAGGAAGAACCAGAGGAAGGGGAGCGGCGCGGCAGAGGCGAGGAAGCTCGCCGTCGCCAAGACCATCATCGCCCTAAGGACGGCCGGAGCCGAAGCCCTTGCCGCCATCGTCCGAGCTAGTAGGGCGCCGGCGAGATAGCCGGCGAGATTCGCCGCGCCGAGATAGGCCGCGTCCGAGGCAGAAAACCAGCCGGCATCGACCAGCGCCGGAATCAGGGGCGTATAGGCAAAGCGCGCCAGGCCGATGCCGACCAGGGTCGCCGAGAGTCCAGCCGCCGTGGCCCGCCAAGGGCCCGCCTCTCCGGCACCCAAGCGCCTCGCCGCCGTCGCGCACCGCATGCTCGCCTCCGTCACGACCTCCACGGTCAAGCTAAGCCGAGCTGCGAATCAAGAAAAATGAATTTAAGTGATAAATGTTATCTGTCTCAAAGATAGCTCGTATCTACTCTGCGGCCCGCGCCTCGACTAGGGCCGGCCGCGCGCCGTCGAGGAAGGCGGTGAGCGCACTGGAGACGAAGACGTCGCGGCGGCGGATGAAGAGCGTCTCGACCCGGGCCTCGTCGGCGGCGAGGTCATGGACCGCGATGCGGCCCTCTCGCCGGGCGGCGTCGAGGACGCCCTTTGGCAACAGGGTGACGCCGAGGCTGGCGGCGACGCAGCCGACGATCGCCTCCAGGGTCCCGAACTCGAGCTGGCGCAGGCCGACGATGCCGCGGCGGGCCAAGATCTCCTCCAGCCGCTGGCGATAGGAGCAGCCGGCCCGCAGGACGACGATCTTGAGGTCTCTCTTCTGCGATAATTGGTCGAGCGAGGTCACCGACGGCGCCGAGGCGATCGCCAGCTCCTCGTGGAAGACGATCTCCTGCTCCAACTCAGGATGGTCCACCGGGCCACAGACGAAGGCGCCTTCCAAGCGGCGTGCCAGCACGGCCTCGATCAACTCGGCGGTGGTGCCGGTGCGGAGCACCAGGTCGACCTCCGGGAAGGCGGCGGCATAGGTCGCGAGAACCGGAGCAAGTCGCAAGGCGGCTGTGGTCTCGAGTGAACCCACGGTCAACAGGCCCTTCGGCTCGCCATCGTCCACTACCGCCCGGCGCGCGTCACCGATGAGCTGGTCCACGGCCCCGGCATAGGGCAGGAGGCGGCGGCCGGCGACGGTCAGACTGACGCCGCGGCTGTGCCGGTCGAAAAGCGGTGCGCCCAGTTCCTCCTCCAGCCGGCGGATACGGGCCGTGACGTTCGATTGCACGGTGTTGAGCGACGCCGCCGCCCGGTTCATTCCGCCCAACCGCGCCACCGCCTCGAAGACCCTGAGATCGGCCGCATCCATCGATCGCCACTCCGTTATTTCAATACCAGATCGAAGTTGGCATCATAGATCGTTTTTTGGAATTGGTGGTAAGGACTGACGGCCATGGAATCGGTACGCCCAGCCTCCGCAGGTGACAAGCTCCGTTCCCCTGCTCCATAATACCTGCCGGTGGGCCAATCACGATACGCGCCTGAGTACTTGGACGCCGGCCTGCCGTGGTTTGTGCAAAAAAACTGAGGATCGCCGCGCTCGAATCCAGAGTCCGTTCACTAGTCGATAGAGTCGAGAGATTGCCCCGGCCGGTTCGAGGCGGCACGCTATTGGAGGGAAGGTTCATGCGGATAGTACGATCGTCTTTGTCATTGCTCGCGGCCGCTGCTCTCGGCGCGAGTTTCTCGGCTTCGGCCCAAGAGCTCACCAAGACCCACGTCAAGGTGATCGGCAACTACAGCACCGTCGCCCACGTCGCCAAGGTGGAGCAGAAATTCTGGGGCAAGACCGTCCCCAGCATGGGCAAGGGGCGGATCACGTCCGACTACGCCCACCAGGACCTGATGGGCGTCAAGGATTTCCAGGTCCTGCGCCTGATCAAGCTCGGCGTCACCGACTTCGGCGTCTCCGACATCTCCAAGATGGCCGGCGACGACCCGGTCTTCGAGGGCTGCGACCTGGCCGGCCTGGCGCTGGATATCCAGACCGCGCGCAAGGTCTGCAACGCCTGGAAGCCGGTGATGAACCGGGTGATGGGCAAGAAGTTCAACGCCAAGCTGCTGGCGCTCGGCACCAACCCGCCGCAGGTCTTCTGGTGTCGTGAGAAGGTCAGCGGCATCGCCGACATGAAGGGCAAGAAGATCCGCGTCTTCAACAAGACCATGTCGGACTTCGTCAAGGCGCTGGGCGGCACCTCGATCAGCATGGCCTTCGGCGAGGTCGTGCCGGCCCTGCAGCGCGGCGTCGTCGACTGCGCCGTTACCGGCACCACCAGCGGCAACTCGGCCGGCTGGCCCGAGGTGACGACGCACATCCTGCCGATGTACCTCGGCTGGAGCATCAACTTCCAGGCCGTCAACATGAAGTCCTGGAACCGCTTCGCGCCGGACGTGAGGGCCTTCTTCGAAAAGTCCTTCGGCGTGTTGGAGGACGACATGTGGGCGACCGTCGGCCAATCGGCGGCGGAAGCCGACAACTGCAACACCGGCAAGGACCCCTGCAACTTCGGCAAGAAGGCCGACATGACCATCGTCACCGTCAGCGAGGCCGACAAGGCGGAACACAAGAAGCTGATGGAGAACGTGGTCCTGGTCGAATGGGGCAAGCGTTGCGGCAAGGCCTGCGCGGCCGAGTGGAACAAGACCGTCGGCCCGGTTCTGGGCATGAAGATTCCGCTCGACAAACTCTGAGTTTTTAGCAGGCAGGGCGGTGGACGCCGAGGTCGAGGCGTCCACCGCCGCCTTGTTGCCCAGAGAGTAAAGTCATGGACCACCTGCTCCACTATGCGCGACAAGTGTCGCGCGCCGGTGCCTGGTTCGGCGGCGGGTTGCTAATCCTGGCCGCCTTCGTGATCGGCGTCGACGTCGTCATCCGCAAGCTCTTCAACGCCACCATCGGCGGTGCCGACGAGCTGTCGGGCTATGCGCTGGCGATCGGCAGCGCCTGGTCCTTCGCCTTTGCGCTGACCGAGCGGGCGCATGTGCGCATCGATTCGCTGTACGTCACCTTGCCGGCTCGGATCTGCGCCCTGCTCGACATCCTGGGGCTGACGGTCTTCGTGCTCTTCCTCGGCATGGTGACCTATTACGGCTACGGCGTGCTCTGGAACACGATCGAGTTCGACGCCCATTCGATGTCGCCGATCGCGACGCCGCTGATCTACCCGCAGACCCTCTGGGTGATCGGGCTCAGCCTCTTCGTCCTGGTCGCCCTCCTGCTGCTGGCGCGGGCCGTGATCGCGTTCGTCAGCGGCGACATCACCACGGTCGCCCGCCTGGTCGGCAGCCGAACCATCAGCCAAGAGATCGAGCAAGAGCTCCGCGGCACGGAGGACGAGGCATGATCTGGCTCACCGTCGGCATCCTGCTCGGCCTCCTGGCCCTCTCCATCCCGGTCTCGGCGGTGCTGGGCACGGTCGGCTTCGTGCTCGACCAGATCTATTACGGCGGCCGCATCTTTCCGGCCATCGGCGAGATCTCCTGGGGCGTCTCCATCGACGTCATCCTGGTGGCGGTGCCGCTCTTCATCCTGCTCGGCGAGATCTTGCTCCGCGCCGGCATCGCCGAGCGGATGTACGCCGCCATGATGCACTGGCTGTCGTGGCTGCCCGGCGGCCTGATGCATTCCAACATCGGCACCTGCACGCTGTTCTCGGCGGTCTCGGGCTCGTCGGTCGCCACCGCGGCCACGATCGGCACCGTCGCCATCGGCCAGATCGACCGGCACGGCTACAACGAGCGCTTCTTCCTCGGCACGATCGCCGCCGGCGGCACGCTGGGCATCCTGATCCCGCCGTCCATCAACATGATCGTCTATGGCGTCCTGACCGAGACCTCGATCCCGCAGCTCTACCTCGCCGGCATGGTGCCGGGCGTGGTGCTGGCGACGGTGTTCATGCTGCAAGTGATCATCGCCTGCTTGATCAAGCCCGAGCTCGGCGGCCGGGCGATCGAGAGCAGCTGGTCGCATCGCTGGCGGGCGCTGCCCGACCTGATACCGCCCTTGATCATCTTCATCGTCGTCATCGGCTCGATCTACGCCGGTATCGCGACGCCGACGGAATCGGCGGCGCTGGGCGTCATCATCGCCTTCGTGCTCGCCGCCTGGCGTCGAAGCCTGAACTTCGAGATGCTGCGCGACTCGATCGAAGGCACGATGCGCTCCACGGCGATGATCATGGCGATCCTGCTCGGCGCCTACTTCTTGAACTGGGTGCTCGCCAGCACCGGCCTCGCCGCCCAGGTCAATGCCTACGTCACCGAAGTGGGCATGTCGCCGATGCACACGCTGATCGTCATCGTGCTGTTCTATCTGGTGCTCGGCATGTTCATGGAGACCTTGTCGATGATGATCGCGACTGTGCCGATCATCACCCCCGTCATCGTCCAGCTCGGCTTCGATCCGGTCTGGTTCGGCGTCCTGATCATGCTGCTGATCGAGACCGCGATGATCACGCCGCCGGTCGGCATCAACCTCTATGTGGTCCAGGGGGTCAGGGGCCGCGGCCAGCTGCACGACGTCATGTTCGGCGCCGCGCCCTTCGTCGTCGGCCTTCTGGTGATGATCGTGCTGCTGATCGCCTTCCCCCAGATCGCCCTCTTCGTGCCAGAGGCGATCGCCAGGTAGCGCGGAGTTCGTTCGTTCAGACGGATCGGGCTACCACGATGTCATTGCGAGCGAGCGGTAGCGAGCGCGGCAATCCAGAAAGCGGAGATGCCGCGTCCGATCATCGAAGCATGTCGCGCTAGCCTGGATCGCCGCGGCGCTACGCGCCTCGCGATGACGATTTCCGGGCATCCGGATCGTCGTCTTCATTTCGGTCAATTCGAGCTTTCATCGGATCGGATCACGCGCTCGCTGCTGTCCCTCAACCGCAGTAGGCCCAGGTGGCGTGCGCGATCGCCTTGGCGGCGATCGTCAGGTCGCTGAGCAAGACTCGCTCGTCGGGCGTCGGCCATTCGTCGTAGATGCGGATGTCGCCGGGGCCGTACTGCAGGCTCGGTACGCCGGCGGCGGCCGTAATATTGCCGTCACCGACATTGCCGAGACGGCCGATGCCGCCGATATGCGGCGCCTCGCCCGAGGCCAGGCGATGCCCCTCGGCCAGGCCCGCCACGACCGCATGGTCCTTGGCCACCTCCATCGGGTCCTGGAACCAACCCTGCTCGGTGCCTGGCGCCGGCATGGCGAGGTCGTAGGTGAAGGCCGGGTGATCGGCCTTGATGCCGTCGAGCAAGCGGGTCAGGTCGGCACGGACGCTCGCAAGCGTCTGCCCCGGCACGGTGCGGAACTGCAGCAACAGGTCGCATTCTCGGGTCGAGAGGCCGGTGTAGTTCTTGTGGTAGTAATGCTCCTTGTGGATCGAGTCGATGCAGTGCATCGGAAAGCCGGGCAGGTCCGGGTGCGGCGTGAACGCCATCCAGCCGCCCTCGGGGATCGGGTCGAGGCTCGGGCCCAGGCGGCGGATGATCTCGGCCTGTTGCTCGACGGCGTTGAAGTAGCCGGCCTTGGCCTCGGCGCTGTAGCGGAAGAAGAGGTCGGGCGAGGTGGTTCGGATCCGCGCCATGATGATGCCGACGCAGACGTTGGCGATGGTATTCGCCGAGTGCTCCAGGTTGATGCAGAAATCGGCCAGGACGCCGGCCTCGACCAGTGCCCGGGTTCCCGCACCGCCGTATTTGTGCGCCACCACCGGGCAGACCAGGACATCGCCGGCGAGCCGCGTGCCGCTTTGGATGATCGCCTCGACCGCGGTGATCATGGCAGCGACACCGCCCTTGTCGTCGTGCGCCCCCATGCCCCAGACCCAGCCATCCTCGAACTTGGCGCCGTAGGGGTCGACCGACCAGCCGGGCATCTCGACGCCGGGGTCCATATGGCCGTTCAGCATCAGGCTCGGGCCGCCGCCGGTACCCTTCAACCGCCCGATCGGCTGGCGGCTGAAGCTGCCGGCCTCGCGCGGGTTCTCGACCGGCATCATCTCGACCTCGAGGCCGACTTGCGCCATGTACTCGGCCAAATAGTCGGCGATCTCGTGCTCCTCGAAAGCCGAGCTCGGAATCCGGATGAGCGCGCGCTCCAAGTCGAGAAGCCGCGCTTCGGAGACCTCATTCAGGATGCTGGTGCTGTCGTGCGTATCGGCCATGGCCGTTCCCCCCTCTTCCCAAAGAGTGAATTCCTTGGAGCCTAGCACAGGCGCCGGCGCTATAGTCAGGAGCCGGACGCCGGCCCGAAACGATCCAGACCTCAGGAGGAACGCATCATGACCGATGCCCAAGTCACCGACGCCTTACGCGAAACCGTGCGTCGCGAGCTGCCCGAAATCCAAGAGATTGGGGATGAGAGCATGCGCGCCCTGGTGGTCGAGGCCTGGGCCACCTCGCTTGCCCAAGAAGGGCTCGGCGCCATTGCCGAGATCAAGGGCTCGGGCGATCCCGAGAAGTACATCCTGAAGGAGGGGACGCAGGTCGACCACTTGCGCGGCGTGGCGTTGTTGGCGATGCGCATGGCCGAGCAGCTGCAGGAGCTGAAGCCGGGGCTGGAGGTCGACCGCGACATCATGATCGCCGGTGCCTTGGTCCACGACGTCGGCAAGGCGCGCGAGTTCAAAGCCGCGAACCAAGCCAAATGGAAGCAGGCCCCGCACATCGCCGGCTGGCCGCCGGCGCGCCATTCCGTGCACGGCTATCACATCTGCAAGAGCGTCGGCCTGCCGGACGAGGTCGCCCACATCGCGATCGGCCACTCGCGCGAAGGCGTCTTCGTGATGAAGAGCCTGGAATGCACCATCGTCAGCCACGCCGACCACAGCTACTGGGAGATATTGCGGGCGGGCGGCCAGCTCGAGGACAGCTACGCGCCGCCGGAATAGCGTCCCCAAGGCCACGCCCATGACCGAGACGACGATCCTGGTCCCGGAACACCTGCTTCCCGAGGCCGATCCCAAGAGCTTGCAGGCTGGCACCGCCGTCGCCGTGGAAGGCGACCGGATCGCTGCCATCGACGCGCCGGCGGTACTGGAGGGACGCTTTCCGACGGCCCGGATCGAGGCCCTGCCCGGTGCCCTGCTGATGCCCGGATTCGTCAACGCGCACCAGCACGGCCGCGGCATCAGCCAGCTTCAGCTCGGCTATGCCGAAGATTTCCTGGAGCTCTGGATCAGCAGCCGCCGGGCCCGCGGCGCGCTCGACCCCTATCCGATCACCAAGCTCGCCGCCGCGGCGATGCTCGAGAACGGCGTCACCACCGCGGTACACGCCAACTACAGCTACGGCAGCGGCGACTACGAGGCCGAAGTCAGGGCGGCGCTCCGCGCCTACGACGAGGCCGGCATCCGCGTCACCATGTGCATCGGCGCCATGGACCGGGGCTTCGTCGTCTACCCGCCGGACGAAGCGGCCTTCCTGGCCGGGCTGCCGGCGGACCTCAGGCATTGGCTCGAGGTGCCGGCGCCCGGTCCTTACGTCGGCGACGGCACCGCCACGATCGCACTGATGGAGCGGCTCTTGGCCGACTATGCCGGGCACCCTCGGATCCGCCTCTGCTACGGCCCCGCCGGCCTGCAATGGGTCTCGGACGCGCTGATGGCCGAGCTCGCCGCCGATGCCGAGGCCAAGGGTCTGGGCCTGCACCTGCATCTCATTGAATCGCCGGCACAGCAGGCCGTCGCCGCCCGGCTCTACCCCGAGGGCGCGATGGCCCATCTGGATAGCCTCGGCGCCTTGGGCGAGCGGACGGTCCTCGCCCACGGGGTCTATGCCGACGCGCGGGACCTGGCGGCGATCGCGCGTCGCGGTGCGGTGATGGTACGCAACCCGGCCAGCAACCTCAGGGTTCGCAACGGCGTCGCCCCGCTGGCGACCTGGCTCGACCACGGCGTCAAGGTCGCCATCGGCACCGACAACACCAGCCTCGCCGACGACGAGGACTTGCTGCGCGAGCTGAGGCTCGCCGACCTGCTGGCGAGAACCCCCGACTGGCAAGGCCCGCCGCCGCCGAACGCGGCCGATCTGCTGGCCATGCTGACGGCGAACGGCGCGGCGGCGGCGCAGGTCTCGGACCTCACGGGGTCGCTCCGCCCGGGCGCCAGGGCCGACCTGGTGGCGATCGACCTCGAGACCGTGCGCGAACCTTACCTCGACCCGGACATGCCCTTGCTAGATGCGCTGCTGGCGCGCGCCTCGGGCCGCGACGTCCGCCTCACTATGGTCGACGGACGGGTCCTCTATCGCGACGGTGCACTCGTCCATCTCGATATGGCCGAGTTGCGGCAAAACGCGGGCGAGGCGGCCCGGCGGGTGCGAAGCCCGGCGGGTGCGGAGGACGTTCGGATGACACTGGATCTCAAGGACCGACTCGCCGCCCACTACGCTCGGGCGACGTCAGGGTCGCCATAGCGCGACGCGCGGTAAGCCGTCATGCGGACGCGGGCCGGGTCTCAGCCGGTGACGAGCATGCCGTAGCAGAGCGACAGCCAGAGCACGCCGCCGACGGTCCATGCGTAGGCCGTGATGTGCCAAGTATGCCTATTCATCGCCTCACCCCTATTTTGTCGTTCTGTTGTAGGTCGGGCGGCGGCGCGAGAATGCTAGTGATCGGGGTCACCTGTGACGCGCTTTCGGCACTGGGGAAGTGCGTCGCCAAAGCCATTCCGGTCAAGCTGGGTGAGGACCGGCCGGCGCCCGGTCGTCGCGACAACGCCCTGGCGACGTGAAACAAACACAGCCGAACGTGACGGCCATCACTTGACTTGTGACGAACCGACCCAACGTGAAATAGACGGAGGAAAACCAATGGCTAGAGTCACCATTTACGCCTGGGTCGTCGGCCTGACTGTCTGGTCCATTTCCGTCTACGGCATGATGCTCGCGGGTTGACCCTGGGCCGCCGTCCCAACGTCAAGGCGACCGTCGGCACATCCGCGCCATCCCTCATAACCTCCGTACCCGATGCACTTCCGCGAGCCGGATTTCGGCTCAAGCGACCGTAGCGGCCGCCATGCACATGTTGCGGAGCTTCGCCATGGCCAATTCCCGGCCGAGCAGGCCGAGCCCGCAATCGGGCGCCACCCACAGCCGCTCGGCCTCGATATGGCCCAACGCCTCACGTAGCCGGCCGGCGATCTCGGCGGCCGGCTCGATTGCGCTTCTGGTCACGTCGACGCAGCCGAGAGCGACGATGGTGTCGCGGAAGCGGGCCAACAACGTCGCGAGATCGTTGTGGCGGTGCGCGTCTTCCAGGCTGACTGCATCGATTTCCGACTGGTCGAGGGCCTCCGCTAGGTCGAGATAGCTCGTCTTCGGTGCCTTCGGGTAATCGGGGATGTCGAGACCGCTCGGATAGCCGCAGCATATATGCACGGTCCTGGTGACCTCACCGCCGACGCCCGCGAAACAGCGCTCGAGATCGGCCAAGCCGAAGTCGAGGGCCCGATCTGGCTGGCGGGCGAAGACCGGCTCGTCGATCTGAACGTGCCGGCAGCCGGCCTCGGCGAGTGACCTGACCTCGGCGTTCAAGGCGGCGGCCAGATCCCGGCCCCGCGTCGCGGCATCCTCGTAGTAGGCGTCCGATATCGAGTTGGCGATCGTCATCGGCCCCGGCAGGGTCGCCTTCACCGGCTTGTCGCTCAGCTCTTGGGCGAGCTTCCATTCCGCCGCCAGAAAAGGCGTCGAAGCGCCGACGGGACCGGTGATGGTCGGCACGTGGGCGGCGTAGACGCCCCGCATCCGCCGTTCGGTGATGACGTCGAAGTCGATCCCGTCCAGATGCCGGCAGTGGTAGTGGATGTAGTTCTCGCGCCGGACCTCACCGTCGGTCGGAATGTCGATGCCGACGGCAATCTGGTCCCCTATCACCTCCTCGGTCGCTCTGCGAAAAAGAGCCTCCGCGTCGGCGCCGGCTCGGGTCATCTCCGCCGCGTAGAGCTTGGTCGGCTCGGCGGTGTCGGGGCCGTCGGGTCCGCAGAACCAATCGCTGATCGGCACGTAATCGGGCTTCGGATAGGCACCGATCGTGGTGGTGAGGAGGGCCATGCGATGAACCGCACCAGCAGTCGAGGATTGGGGAGCGTACGACCGTGACGATCTTACCCCGGTTCGGCGATCCAACCTACGACGATCCGAGCGTCGTCGCCCACGCGAACCATGTCTTCTGAAAGCCCCCATGCAGTAGCCGAAGCAGCAGCCGAAACGCCCCCGGCAACCGCGCCCGCCCGGTCCGCACGCGCCATAATCGAGGCCCGAGACGCAGCTCCTCGGGCATCACCACCACGCTGGCAAAATCGGCCCACATCGTGGCCGCCGCAACTATCCTGCTATGCTGCCGCGATGACGGTTCTCGATAGGCAAGCCGCCGATGCTTCGGTGAGCGTGGTCATCGCCACCTACGACCGACTGGACTACCTCGCCGAAGCCATCGAAAGCGCCTTGGCGCAGACGATCGGCGTCAGCGAGGTCATCGTCGTGGACGACGCCTCGCCGGTGCCGCCGCGTCCCGTCGTCGAGCGCTTCGACGACCGCGTGACCTATCTGCGGCTCCAGGAGAATGTCGGTGCTTGTGCCGCTCGGAATGTTGGAATCGAGCGGGCCAGCGGGACCTTCATCGCCTTACTCGATGATGACGACGTTTGGCTGCCGAACAAGCTGGAGCGTCAGTTGGCGGCGATCGGCGACCGCGAGGCCTGTCTCTGTGGCTACTTCCGAACCGGGGCCGGATTTGCCGTCGTCCGCCCCGGACTGGCGTTGGCCACAGAGGCGGAGTTCCGCAAAGGCAACCGCGTCTGCGGCACCAGCGGCCTGGTCGCGCGCCGTGCCGCCATGCTGGAAACGCCCTTCGACGCCCGCATCCACAGCAGTCACGATTGGGACGTCTATGTCCGCCTGAGCCAGAGGGGACCCATTGCCTATGTCGGCGAGCCCTTGTTCAAGCTACGCGAGGGCCATGGCGACCGCATCACCTACGATGTCCGGTCGATGGAATTCGCCGACCTGCCGCACCAGTTGGCGGTCGTGGAAAAGCACCGCGTCTGGCTCGGCAACAAGGCCTATCGGGCCCGGATTGCCGATGTCAGCCTGCGATTCCTGCGACGACGGCGAAGCAAGCTCCCCTATCTGCGCTACGCTATCGTCAACGCCGGCCTCGGGGCTACCTTGCTGTGCCTGATGAACCGCCTACTGAGGGTAGGCGCGAGAACCGCCGCGCGCCTCCGGCAACGGGCGTGGCGGGCCGGCTAGCGACGTCCCGCCATCGCCGGCGGCCGTCCGGGGAATGCCGGACGGAATCGATCACTACCCCGGAAAGCCGCGATGGTGTTCTGCGGATCGAGGGAACACGGCCGAGCAAGGAGCGAGCCAGGCATGGAGACCGTTCTCGTCACCGGCGCCAACGGCTTCATAGCCGGTCATCTCTGCCGCCATTTCGCCCAGGCCGGCTTCGAAGTCCGCGGCTCGCTGCGAGGCGGCCCCGACGGTCTCCGAGAAGGTATTCACTATCGGACCAGCGGCGAAATCGACGGCGACACCGACTGGCGTCACCTCCTGGCGGGCGTCGACGTCGTCATCCACACGGCCGCCGTGCATCAACCGCCACGATCGCATCCCGACCCCTTCGGCGTCTGCCGAGACGTGAACGTCCTCGGCACCGAACGCCTGGCACGCCAAGCGGCGGCAGAAGGGGTTGACCGATTCATCTATACCAGCTCGATCGCCGCTCAGCAGGCCGAAGAGGCCGAGGCGGGCGACGAAATGCCAAGGGATTTGGCCTACGCGGCAAGCAAGCTGGAGGCGGAGCGGCGGCTGGCCGACCTCTCCCGGAGCGCCGGCCTCGGCGTCGTCGTCCTCCGGCTACCGGCGGTCTACGGCCCGGACTCGCACGGCTTCGGCCCCCTCGCGACCCTCTTGCGGCATGGCTGGCCAATGCCTTTCGCCGGCGCGGAGGCCCGTCGAAGCTACATCTACGTGGGCAACCTGATCAGCGCCGTCGCCCTCTGCGTCGACGCCCCGGCCGCGATCGGCCGGGTACTGCCGGTGGCCGACGGCCCCGCCATCTCGACGGCAGTGCTGGTGCGGCATTTGGCAGATGCACTCGGCCGGCCGGCCCGCTCCTTTCGCTGTCCGAGATCACTGCTGCTCCTCGCCGCGCACTTCGCCGGCCGCGCCGTGGGCGTGCGGCGGCTCCTCACCGACCGTTGGTTCGACGACACCGAGACACGGGCCTGCCTCGGCTGGTCACCGCCCTACACCATGATGGAAGGACTCTCTGCCACGCTGGCGGCGCCAGGGAGCCAATGAACGGCGGCCGAACCCTCGTCGATCATTCGATGCGACGACAAGGTCGGAGCGGCGAGGAAGTCGGCGAGGCGATGTTTCACACCCCCCGGGCGACGATGGCGTGTCCGAGGCCCGGAAGAGGCTTATACGTGGGTTCGAGGCGCGTTGGCCTGCCGTCACCATCATATTCAGGCGTGGTACAGTCTTGGCCTTCGGATCAGCGCGAGGGAACACCCTCGTCTCCTATGAGTTTAAGGAGTTGCCATGCCGCCGAATGTCGAATGGTCCACCCCTCCCGACACCATGGACCCGATCGGACCGTATAGCCATGTCGCGAAAGTCGGGCAGTTCATTACGATCGGGGCCACCGCGGGGGTTGATCCCGAAACCGGGGAATTGGCGGGGCCCGATGTCGGCTCGCAGACGACGCAGATCCTGGATGCTTTCGAGACGATGCTCGAGTCGGTCGGATCCGACTTGGATCACATCATCCATATCAACGTATTCCTCGCCGACATGCGGGATTTCGAAGCCATGAATGCCGCCTATGCCGAAAGGATGGACGAGCGACGGCCGGCCCGAACGGCGATCGCGGTCTCGGCGCTTCCCAAGCCGGGTGCCTTGCTGACCATGAATTTGACCGCAGTGACAAAGGAATAGGTGCGTCGGCGCGAAAGCTGGCTGCAAGAAATCAAATCAGGCAGACCCGTTCCGCCAACTCGTCGATCAGGACGCGCTTGTTCTCGCTGTAGTCGACGGGCGCTTCGACCACGTGCACGCCGCCCGCATCGAAGCACCGCTGCAGGATCGGCCCGAAGTCCTCGGTCGCGCCGACGCGATGGCCCGAGGCGCCGTAGCTCTCGGCGTACTTGACGAAGTCGGGATTGCCGTATTCGAGGCCCCAATCGGGCAGGCCCTGGGCCGCCTGCTTCCAGCGGATCATGCCATAGGCGTCGTCTCGCAGAATCAGCACCACGAGGTTGAGGCCGAGGCGGACGGCGGTCTCCAGCTCCTGGCTGTTCATCATGAAGCCGCCGTCGCCGCAGATCGCCATCACCTTGCGGTCGGGATAGAGCATCGCCACGGTCATGGCCGAGGGCAGGCCGGCGCCCATGGTCGCGAGCGCATTGTCGAGCAGCACCGTGTTCGGCTGCCGGGTCAGATAGTTGCGTGCGAACCAAATCTTGTAGACGCCGTTGTCGAGCGCGATGACCCCGTCGTCCGGCATCACGGCACGGACGTCGGCGACGATGCGTTGCGGGATCAACGGGTAGCGTCGGTCGTCCGCCCCCTCGGCGATATGCGCCAGCACCTCCTCGCGCACGCGCATGAAGTAGCCAAAGTCGTGCGTCGCCACGGGCTCGAGCTTGTCCGCCAGACGGTGAAAGCTGGAAGCGACGTCGCCGATCAGCTCGAGCTGCGGGAAATACACCTCGTCGACCTCGGCCGGGTTGAAGTTGACGTGGATCACGTGCTTGCCGCCGTGCTCCATGAAGAAGGGCGGTTTCTCGACCACGTCGTGACCGGCATTGATGACGAGGTCGGCGCGATCGACGGCGCAATGCAGATAGTCGCCCTCCGAAAGTGCCGCGGTGCCGATGTAGAGCTCGTGAAAGCCGCCGATCACGCCCTTGCCCATCTGAGTGTTGAAAAAGGGAATGCCGGTCTTGGCGACAAAGGCTTCGAGCGCGTCGATGATGCGCTTGCGGTTGGCACCTGCGCCGATCAACAGCAACGGGTGCTTGGCGGCCCGGATCATGGCCGCGGCATCGTCGATCGCCGCCTCGCCGCAGACGGGACGCCTGGGCGACCTGGCGGGAAAGAGCGCGCCCGCGTCCACCTGCTCGGCGGCGATGTCCTCGGGCAACTCCAGGTGAACGGGGCCGGGCCGCTCCTCCGCCGCCAGTCGAAAGGCCTCGCGGACCAGGCTTGGAATGGTGCCGCCCTCGACGATTTGCTTGGCGAACTTGGTCACGGGACGCATGGTGGCAATGACATCGACGATCTGGAAGCGGCCCTGCTTGCTGACCTTGATCGGCTTCTGGCCGGTGATCATCAGCATCGGCATGGCGCCGAGCTGGGCATAGGCCGCCGCGGTCATGAAGTTGGTGGCGCCTGGGCCCAGGGTTGCGAGACAGACCCCCGGCTTGCCGGTCAGTCGCCCGTAGGTCGCGGCCATGAAGCCCGCCGCCTGCTCGTGCCGGGTCAGTATCAGCCGGATGCTCGAGGTTCTGAGCGACTCCAGAAAATCGAGGTTTTCCTCACCCGGCACGCCAAAGACATAAACCACGCCTTCGTTCTCCAAGGCCCTGACCAGCAAGTCCGAGGCCTTGATCCGCGTTTCTCGTTCCATGACGTCTTCCTCCTTTGAGCAGCCGAGTGCCGCCACCTGCGCCCCGGTCATGCCGCGTCCCTCGAGGCTGGTTCGACAGGTGCCTCGGGGAGCGGATGGAGCTCGTCCATCGGCATCGACTTGCCGTTCGCCTGAACGATCCGACAATGGTAGCGCTTGAGCGCCCGCGCATGGGGAACGCCGCAGGAGTGGGCGATGATCCCGGTGCCGTAGCGGATCTTCGCGACGAAGTTCCCGACCTGTCAGTGGTGTAGTTTTGCTCCGCCCGAGTGGCGCATTTTTACTCCGCCGTTGACACAGAATTGGACCCGATCCGCGGAAACCATCAAGGCCAGCGGTCTTCGACACCGCGCAAACAGGCCGGACACAAGACTGTACCCGACCGACGTTCAGCACATCGAGAAATTCCTTGCAAACAGGGAGCCATCCACACAAGACATTCAGGGCGAAGCCGCACCAGGCAGGCTGAGAGCGGCGGAGGAACCATGCGGGATGACGGAAATTATCCCGCATGGTTTGCTGCAGCTGCGAAAGCTGCCGAAAGCGCCTTCATTGGTTGGACATGAGACGTTGTTCTCTCTGACTTGGACGAATCGTGAGAGAAGGGCTCGGCCGGCATCACCATTGACGGGGAGACGGTGGTGCCGACCGGCATATCTAATCAAGTCGGAGCGAGAACCATGTTAAGGAAGATCGAAAGCGCGACAAAGACGCAAGACCTGGAAAACAATCTGGTCCCGCTTAGCGCCGCCGATATTGGCCGCGAACTCGGCCATCTGTAGCGAACTTCGACATCACTTGAAGAACAAGATTTTGCAATCCGGGGCAATGATGAAGACACTGCCTCGAGCAGGGCGACAGTAGAACGGCAGCGACCGCGACCACATCGGTGGTGGGTCGAGCCAACGTGGGTGAGCCTCCACTCAGCGGCCACGCCCTGGGGGCGGAGACTGGCCATTTCCAAGAAATGGGGAGACAGCCCCTTGGCGCCGGAACGGAGCGCCGAGCGCCGGCGGCGGGTAGGGCGGGACTACAAGAACCACGAGTTGCATCGTCCGTCGCGCGCTTGCTGAACGAACGCGTAACGATCGCACAACAAGCGGATGGCGTGCGTGTCAGCGTACAGGCGTTGCTGGCCTACTACGAGAGTTACAATCCGAATTCGTTGGAGGAACGAGAAAGTGTCGACGCGGCGGCGGTGCAGCTGCGTGGTTCGCTCGTCGGAATCGATGAATTCCTTGTCGCACTGCAGAAGATCGAGACCGATGTCGAGGCCGAGGAAGCGGGCCGGATCATCGGTGAGAGATTCTTGCAGATGCTGCAAGCTTGGTCGGATCTGCCGGCTGGCGCCATGGTGGTCAAGTCGGCGCTCGGGACAGTCCTGCTGGGGTTCGCGGCCCTGTTCAGTCCTTGGGTCACCGCTGAGCTATCCTTGGCGATCATGGCGACCGGCGTCTACGGCAGGGATGCCGTGGCGGGTGTCATCCGCGCCGTCCGCGGGAGCTTGGAGGACAAGTCGGACGACGACGATCCGCCGGAGAACGATCGACCTGATTCCTGATGGCCGATCTTCTTCGCCTTCTTGGCCGCAGCGTGGACGCAGCCGAGCAGCGCAAAACGGTCGCAGAAACAGGGGCAACGAGAGGGCGCGAAATGGCCTCGAAACTAGCTCATGCGCTCACTCTACGCTCACTTTGAAAGAGAAAGGGGCTAGCCGTTTCCAACCAACCCCTTGTTTTATTTGGTGGAGCCAGGCGGAATCGAACCGCCGACCTCTTGAATGCCATTCAAGCGCTCTCCCAACTGAGCTATGGCCCCGAAGACGTGGGCGGCCCGATGGCGGGGCCGCGGCGCGCCTCAATCTGTCAAATTACCAGGCTCGGTTCAACCCGGCTCAAGCCTCGCTCTCCTTCTCGAAGTCGGCGTCGATCTCGGTGTTGAGCTCGGCCTCGATATCCTCTTCCGACTCGGCCTCAAGGACGTTGTCCATCGCCTCGTCCTCGTCGTCTTCGTCGTCGTCGATCAAACCGGCCTCGGTCGCCAGCGCCACTTCCTCGTCGCCTTCCTCGACCGCCGCCTCGGCCTCGTCGTCGACATCCAAGTCGTCGACTTTCGTTTTCGCCGCCTTGTCATCCGCCTCGGTCGCGGTCGGCTCCTCCGTAGCGGCGACGACCGCGACCGGCGGTGCGGCCTTGCTCTGCGGGCGCGCGCTCCGTTTCGGTCTGCCCGCCGGCTCCACCTTGAAGGCGGCCTCGCAACTCGGGCAGACGATCGGCTCGCGACTGAAATCGTAGAACTTGGTCCCGCAACTAAGGCAGGTGCGCTTGGTTCCCCATTCCGGCTTCGCCACCTCGCCCACTCCTTGGCTGACTCTCGATCCGTCCGGCGCGCCCAATGCCATGTCGTGGCGGTCGTGTCAATCGCAATCGACAAGGCCGAGCCAAGAGTATGGACGCGCGCATTGGCCCGGCGGAAAGGGCTGTGCTAGACAACCGGCGAGCGCGCCGGATCGGCCGGCGGGCGACGACGTCGAGCGTGCCTTGCCGATGCCCCGACTGATCTCCAAGCCCGCAGCGCCGCTCATCGGCGAGGCGCGCCTTCCCGGCGACAAATCGATCTCGCATCGAGCCCTGATCCTCGGCGCGCTCAGCGTCGGCGAAAGTCGCGTTATCGGCCTACTCGAGGGTGATGACGTCTTGCGCACCGCGGCAGCGCTCCGCACCTTCGGCGCCGAAGTCGCACGCACCGAGGACGGTAGCTGGCGCGTCGCCGGCGTCGGTGTCGGCGGTCTGGCCGAGCCGGACGAGGTCCTCGACCTCGGCAATTCAGGCACCGGTGTCCGGCTCCTGATCGGCCTCGCCGCCGGCGCGCCGTTAACCACCTTCTTTACCGGCGACGCCTCGCTGCGGGCGCGGCCAATGGCACGGGTGACGGTGCCGCTAGCCGAGATGGGCGCCCGTTTCCAGGCACGCTCCGGCGACCGCCTGCCGCTCGCCGTCATTGGCGCCGACCCGGTCATAGCCACGAGCTACACGCTTCCCGTCGCCTCGGCCCAGGTGAAGTCCGCGATCCTGCTCGCCGGCCTCAACGCGTCCGGCGTGACCACGGTAATCGAGCCGGCGCCGAGCCGCGATCACACCGAGAACCTGCTCGGCCATTTTGGCGCCGAGGTCACGGTCGAGGCGCTGGCCGATGGCGGCCGGCGGATCGACCTCGTCGGCCAGCCGGAGCTCGAGCCGGCCGAGGTCCAGGTGCCGGCCGACATCTCCTCGGCCGCCTTCCCGATGGTCGCCGCGGCCCTCGTCGAGGGCTCCGAGCTGGTGTTGCCCAACGTCGGCCTGAACCCGCTCCGGGCCGGCCTGATCGAGACCCTGATCGAGATGGGTGCCGATTTGCACGTCGAGAACCAGCGCCTGGTGCAGAGCGAGCCGGTAGCCGACATCCATGTCGGCTCGGCCCCGCTCGAGGGCATCACCGTGCCGCCGGAACGGGTGCCGTCGATGATCGACGAGTATCCGATCCTGGCCGTCGCCGCGGCCCATGCCTCGGGCCGGACCACGATGCGCGGCGCGGCCGAACTCAGGGTCAAGGAGAGCGACCGCATCGCCGCCGTGGCGCGGGGCCTCAGCCGTCTCGGCGTCGGTGTCGAGGAGTTGGAGGACGGCCTCGTGATCGAGGGCTCGGGCGGGCGGCTGCCGGCCGCCGACGGCAAGGTCGTGGTCGAGACTTTCCACGACCATCGCATCGCCATGTCCTTCCTGGTCTACGCCATGGCGGCCGACGCCCTCGTTGGAATCGACGACGGCGCCATGATCGCCACCAGCTTTCCGGGCTTCGCCGAGCTGATGAACGGCCTCGGCGCCGAGATATCGGAGCCGCGGCCATGATCATCGCCGTCGACGGCCCGGTCGCCGCCGGCAAGGGCACGCTCGCCCGGCGCCTGGCGGCGCACTTCGGCTTCGCCTACCTCGACACCGGCAGCCTCTACCGCGCCGCCGCGCTTCGGCTGCTGCGCCAAGGCGGCGATCCTTCGGATGCCGCCGTCGCGGCCGCCGCCGCCAAGGCGTTGACGGCGGCCGAGCTCGACGACCCGGCGCTGCGCAACGAGGCAGTCGGCGAGGCCGCCAGCCAGATCTCGCCCTATCCCGAGGTTCGTGCCGCGCTGCTGGAATACCAACGCCGCTTCGCCGCCGAACCCCCAAGGGGTGCCGCCGGCGCGGTCTTGGACGGGCGCGACGTCGGCACAGTGGTCTGCCCCGACGCCGAGGTGAAGCTCTTCGTCACCGCCAGCGACGAGGCACGGGCGCGCCGCCGCCACCTGGAGCTCGAGGCACGTGGCGGGTCGCCCGGATACGACGAAGTGCTCGAGGATCTGCGCCGCCGCGACCGGCGTGATCGCACGCGCGCGAACTCGCCACTCGTCCGGGCCCCGGACGCGGACTTGCTTGAAACCACGGATTTGGGTATAGAAGCCGCCTTTCAGGCGGCGTTGCGGCTTATCGCCGCCCGATGAAGCACGGGCTCGGTGTTTCTGTTCCGATCGAGCGGCGGGAAACCGCATTGGCGTCGACGACGATGCCCGTGCCAAGCTTGAAACGCGGGTCTGGAGTTGCGTCGGGTAAGATGCGCTCCGGGCATGGCAAGACCGCCGGAGACAACCGGCCGGCCGGAAAGAATATGAGGACGACCAGATGACACAGACCGACGTGGCGGACCAGGCATCGCCGATGGAAGACTTCGAGGCCCTGCTCGAAGAAAGCTTTATTTCCCAGCAGAACCTCGAGGGCACCGTGGTCAAGGGCACGGTGATCGCGGTCGAGGGGGACGCCATCGTCGTCGATGTCGGACTGAAGACCGAAGGGCGCATTCAGTTGCGCGAGTTCGCCAAGGCGGGCGAAGAGAAGGGCATCAACGTCGGCGACGTCATCGACGTCTATCTGGAGCGGATCGAAAACGCGCTGGGCGACGCTGTCCTGAGTCGCGACAAGGCACGGCGCGAGGAGGCCTGGAACGTGCTCGAGGTCGCCTTCGCCGACGTCGGTCGGGTCGAGGGCCAGATCGTCGGCCGCGTCAAGGGCGGCTTCACGGTTGATCTCTCGGGCGCCATGGCATTCCTGCCGGGCAGCCAGGTCGACATCCGTCCGGTTCGCGACATCGGCCCGCTTCTGGGCGTCAAGCAGCCCTTCCAGATTCTCAAGATGGACCGTCGCCGCGGCAACATCGTGGTCTCGCGCCGCGCCGTCCTCGAGGAGACCCGCACCGAGCAGCGTAGCGAGCTGGTGGCCAACCTGAAGGAGGGCCAGGTTCACGAGGGCGTGGTCAAGAACATCACCGATTACGGCGCCTTCGTCGATCTCGGTGGCATCGACGGCCTGCTGCACGTCACCGACATGTCGTGGCGGCGCGTCGGTCACCCCACCGAAGTGGTCGCCATCGGGCAGACGCTCAAGGTCCAGATCATCCGGGTCAATCCCGAGACCCAGCGCATCAGCCTCGGCATGAAGCAGCTGGAACAGGACCCCTGGGAGGGCATCGAGGCCAAGTATCCCCGCCACACCCGCTTCAAGGGCCGGGTCACCAACATCACCGACTACGGTGCCTTCGTCGAGCTGGAGCCGGGCGTCGAGGGTTTGGTCCACATTTCCGAGATGAGCTACACCAAGAAGAACGTGCACCCGGGCAAGATCGTCTCCACCAGCCAGGAGGTCGAGGTCATGGTGCTGGAGGTCGACCCCGAGAAGCGCCGCATCAGCCTCGGCCTCAAGCAGTGCATGGACAACCCCTGGGTCAGCTTCTCCGATCAGTATCCGGTCGGCAGCGCGGTCGAGGGCGAGATCAAGAACATCACCGAGTTCGGCCTCTTCATGGGGCTGAGCGACGATGTCGACGGCATGGTGCATCTCTCCGATCTCGACTGGAACCGCTCCGGCGAGGAGGCGATCGCCGAGTACAAGAAGGGCGACATGATCAAGGCCAAGGTCCTCGACTTCGACGTCGAGAAGGAGCGTATTAGCCTCGGCATCAAGCAGTTGGCGGACGATCCGTTCCAAGCCACCGACGAGCTGAGGCGTGGCAACGTCGTGACCTGCACCGTGGCGGCCGTGGTCGACAACGGTATCGAGGTGACCGTCGGCAGCGACGTCAAGGGCTTCATTCGCAGGTCCGATCTGTCGCGCGATCGCATCGAGCAGAAGCCGGAGCGCTTCTCCGTCGGCGACAAGGTCGACGCCCAGATCACCAACATCGACCGGGGCCAGCGGCGCGTCGTGCTCTCCATCAAGGCGCGCGAGATCCGCGAGGAGAAGGAGGCCGTGGCCCAATACGGCTCCACCGATTCCGGCGCCAGCCTCGGCGATATCCTGGGCGCCGCCATGAACCGCGCCCGCCGCGACGCCGAGGAAGGAGCCGAGGCCGACGCGATGGTCGAGTCGGAGCCGGAGCCCGCAGCGGATGAAACCGAAGCGGAAGCCGTGGAAGCGGACGCCGTGGAGGCGGAAGCTGTGGCAGCGGAAGCCGTCGAAGCGGAAGTCGCGGAAGCGGCCACCTCCGAGGACGCCGACGAGACACCCGCCGACGAGACATCCGCCGACGAGGGGGCGGCCGACGACGAGGCGGCGGAGAAGAAGGACGCCTAGCCGGGTCGGGGCCCGGCGCCTGGCGCGGTCGGAGCCATGGATGCCGATACGATTCTCGATCGACGTCGCCTGAAGCGACGCCTCGCCATCTGGCGGACGCTGGCAATCGTCGCCGTGGTCGGGCTCGCTGTCGCCTTCCTGGCCGAGCTCGTCGTGCCGACTGCCGAGCATGTCGCCAGGCTGAACGTGGCCGGCCTGATAATCGAGGACGCGGGCCGCGCCGAGGTCCTGGCCAATCTAGTCGATGACGACAACGTGCGCGCTCTCGTGGTCCGGATCAACAGCCCGGGCGGCACGACCGCCGGCAGCGAGGAGCTCTATCACGGCTTGCGCCGGGTGGCCGAGAAGAAGCCGGTCATCGCGGTGATCGGCACCATCGGCACCTCGGGCGGCTATATCGTCGCGGCCGCGGCCAATCACATCCTCGCCCGCGAGACCTCGCTCACCGGCTCGATCGGTGTCATGCTGCAAACCGCAGAGTTCTCCGAGTTGCTGCAGAAGCTCGGGATTTCGGCCGAGTCGCTGAAGAGCACGCCGCTGAAGGGACAGCCTTCGCCGACCGAGCCGATGTCCGACGAGGCCCGCCAAGCGCTCGGCTCGGTGCTGGGCGACAGCTATGATTGGTTCGTCGGGCTGGTGCGGGAGCGCCGGGTGATGAGCGCGGAGGAGGCTCGTCGGATCGCCGACGGGCGCCTCTTCACCGGCCGCCAGGCGGTGGCGAACAAGCTCGTCGACGGCATCGGCGGCGAGCGCGAGGCCCGAAGCTGGCTCGAGGCGCAACGCGACGTTTCGGCTGCGTTGCCGACGGTCGACGTCGTCTACGGCCCCGAGGCCTCGGTCATGGCCCGCTTCACCGACAGCCTGGCGGAAAAAGTACTGTCCTTTGAACCACTTACCCTTGACGGCCTGATGTCGGTCTGGCAACCTCGCTGACGACGTGGACGATTGTCGAGCCTGGGGGACGGTTGAACGGCCAACGGATCGGCAAGACGATCGGAGATGGCGTTAAATGATCAAGTCTGAATTGATCCAGCGGCTGGCCGAGGCGAACCCGCATCTCTATCAGCGCGACGTCGAGCGGATCGTGGCAACGGTCTTCGAGGAGATCAGCGCCGCGCTACGCCGTGGCGACCGGATCGAGTTGCGCGGTTTTGGCGCCTTTTCGGTCAAACAGCGCCCGGCCCGGATCGGCCGCAACCCGCGTACCGGCGAGGCGGTGCAAGTGGCCGAGAAGTTCGTGCCGTTCTTCAAGGCCGGCAAAGAGCTTCGAGAGCAGCTGAACGCGCCCCGCACCGAGCCGGCGACGGCCGAAGCAACGAGTCTCGATCCCCCGGCGGAGGGCGGCGCGGACCGCTAGGGCCGTGCGGGTCAAGACCGCTTAGAGGCGCCTCACTTGAAACTGCTGACCTGGATCATACTGGTGCCGGCGACTGTGGTCGTCGTCGCCTTCGCCATCGCCAACAACGATCTCGTGACGGTGCGCTTGGACCCCTTGCCCTTTGCGCCGGAGATGCCGCTCTATGTTCTGGCCCTGATCCTGGTCTTCATCGGCATGCTGGCGGGCGGCCTCGCCGCCTCGATCGGGGCACTGCGTTGGCGGCGGGCGGCGCGCCGGGCTCGGCGCGAGGTGATGCGCCTCGAGGGCGAACTTCGGGCCCGCCAAGCGGCGTCGGGCCGCGAGCTCGCGACCCGGTCGGAGAGCATCAGCGACGCCGCCTGAACCGGGCCAGCGCGGCTGCGCGAGCGCTGTTCCAAGCGCCCGGCCTTCTGATATATAACGCCCCACGGCAACCACGGACTTCGAAGAGAGAGCCGATGCGCCCGAGCGCTCCGAGCAACCCCGTCTTCTGCGCCCTCGACACCACCGACCTGGACCGAGCAGCGGCCCTGGCCTGCGCCGTGGCGCGGGACGGCAACGGCGTCAAGATCGGCAATGAGCTCTTCAGCAGCAACGGCCCCGAGGGCGTCGCCCGAGTGACCCGAAACGGCGAGGCGCCGCTCTTTCTCGACCTCAAGTTCCACGACATCCCTAACACCGTCGCCGGCGCGGTACGGGCCGCCTTACCACTGGCGCCGTTTCTCTTGACCGTGCATGCGAGCGGCGGCCCGGCAATGATGCGCGCGGCGGCGGCAGCGGCACGCGAGGCCGGCCAGGCGCGGCCCCGCGTGGTGGCGGTGACGCTGCTGACCAGCCTCGACGAGAGCGACCTGGCAGAAGTCGGGATCGAAGGGCCGACCACCGCGCGGGTGGTGGCACTGGCCCGCCTGGCGCAGGCCTCGGGCCTCGACGGCGTGGTCTCGGCACCGCAGGAGATCGCCGCCGTCCGTGCCGTCTGCGGCCCCGACTTCACCCTGGTCGTGCCCGGCATCCGGCCGGCCGGGACGGCGAGCGGCGACCAGAAGCGGACCATGACGCCGGCCGAGGCGATGGCGCTCGGCGCCGACTACCTGGTCATCGGCCGGCCCATCACCGAGGCCCCGGACCCGCGCGCCGCGGCCCACGCCATCGCCCGCGAGCTCGCCGCCTGAGCGCCCGCCGATGAGCGTTGAAGCCAAGATTTGCGGCCTCAGCGAGGCCCGGACGATGACCGCCGCCGTCGAGGCCGGCGCCGCCATGGTCGGCCTCAACTTCTATCCGCCCTCGCCCCGCTCGCTGACGCCGGCCAAGGCCGGACGGCTGGCCAAGCTGGCGCCGTCGCAGGTGCGCAAAGTCGGGATCTTCGTCGACGCCGCGGACGACGCCATAGCCACCGTGCTGGCCGAGGCCGAGATCGACCTCCTGCAACTGCACGGCGCCGAGACGCCGGCCCGTGTCGCCGAGATCAAGGCGCGTTTCTCACTGCCGGTGATGAAGGCGATTGCGGTCGCCGAGCGGGCCGACATCGACACCGCGCACGACTACGAGGCGGTCGCCGACATCCTGTTGTTCGATGCCAAGGCGCCCAAGAGCATGGTCGACGCGCTGCCGGGCGGCAACGGCCTGATCTTCGACTGGGGCCTCTTGGAGGGACGGCGGTGGCAGTGTCCCTGGGTGCTTTCGGGCGGCCTCGACGCCGACAACGTCGCCGAGGCGGTGCGAATCAGCGGCGCTACCATGGTCGACGTCTCTTCAGGCGTCGAGCGGTCACCGGGCGTCAAGGACTCGGCAGCGATCAGAGCCTTCCTTGACGCCGTGAAGCGGCTCTGAGATAGGTTCGAGGTGATGACGCAAAAACCCAACACCTACCGCGCCGGACCCGACGAGCGCGGCCGCTTCGGCATCTTCGGCGGACGTTTCGTCGCCGAGACGCTGATGCCGCTGATCCTCGACCTCGAGCGTGCCTACGACGAGGCCAAGGCCGATCCCGGCTTTCAGGCCGAGCTCGACGGCTATCTCGAGCACTATGTCGGCCGACCGAGCCCGCTCTATCTCGCTCAGCGCCTGACGGCGCATTTCGGCGGTGCCAAGATCTACTTCAAGCGCGACGAGCTGAACCATACCGGCGCCCACAAGATCAACAACTGCATGGGCCAGATCCTGCTCGCCCAACGCATGGGCAAGACCCGGATCATCGCCGAGACCGGGGCCGGCCAGCACGGCGTCGCCACCGCCACCGTGGCCGCCCTCTTCGGCCTGCCCTGCACCGTCTACATGGGCGAGGTCGACATCGAGCGCCAGAAGCCGAACGTCTTTCGGATGCGCCTCCTGGGCGCCGAGGTAAAGCCGGTGACCTCGGGTTCCCGGACGCTCAAAGACGCCATGAACGAGGCCCTGCGCGATTGGGTGACCAACGTCGAGGATACCTTCTACATCATCGGCACCGTCGCCGGCCCGCATCCCTATCCTGAGCTGGTGCGCGATTTCCAATGCGTGATCGGGGAAGAGGCCAAGGCACAGATGCAGAAGGCGGAAGGCCGGCTGCCGGACACGCTGGTCGCCTGCATCGGCGGCGGCTCCAACGCCATGGGCCTCTTCCACCCCTTCCTCGACGAGGAAGCGGTCAAGATCTACGGCGTCGAGGCGGCCGGCCACGGCGTCGAGACGGACCAGCACGCGGCCTCGCTGACCGCCGGCCGGCCCGGCGTCCTGCACGGCAACCGCACCTATTTGCTGCAGGACGACGACGGCCAGATCATCGAGGCGCACTCGATCTCTGCCGGCCTCGACTATCCGGGCATCGGGCCCGAGCATTCCTGGCTGCACGACCAGGGCCGGGTCGACTACGTCACCGCCACCGACGATGAGGCGCTGGAGGCGTTTCAGCTCTGCAGCCGCCTCGAAGGCATCATCCCGGCGCTGGAGCCGGCGCACGCGCTGGCCCACGTCGCCCGCATCGCGCCGGACCTGCCGGCCGACCACCTCATCCTGATGAATATGTGCGGGCGCGGTGACAAGGACATCTTCACCGTCGCGGAAGCGCTCGGAGACGCGCTGTGAGCGGCGGCGTCGCACGCATCGAGGCACGCTTCCGGGCGTTGAAGGCGGAGGGACGTGCCGGCCTCGTCACCTACGTCATGTCGGGCGACCCCGACCTCGAGACGTCGGCCCGAGTCCTGGACGGCCTGGCCGAGGCCGGCGCCGACGTGATCGAGCTCGGCATGGCCTTCACCGACCCGATGGCCGACGGCCCCTCGATTCAGGTCGCGGGCCAGCGGGCGCTCCGGGCCGGGATCACGCTCAGGCGGACGCTGGCGATGGTGGCCGACTTCCGCCAGCGCGACGATACGACGCCGATCATCCTGATGGGCTACTACAACCCGATCCACACTTACGGCATCGAGGCATTTCTGGAAGACGCCGCCACTGCGGGCATCGACGGCCTGATCATCGTCGAC
>JASLMY010000240.1 GCA_030746295.1 Alphaproteobacteria bacterium
CATGGTGCCGCGCAAGGCAGCACCGGTGGTGCTGGTCGACGACGCGACAGGCCTGGCCGAGCGGGCGGCGGAGAAGCTGGCCGATTTCGGCTACACGGACATCGCCATCCTGGACGGCGGCACGCCGGCCTGGGAGGCGGCGGGCTATGTGCTCTTCTCGGGCGTGCACGTGCCGAGCAAGGCCTTCGGCGAGTTCGTCGAGCAGCAATACGGCACGCCGCACATCAGCGCCGACGCGCTGAACGCCAAGATGGCGGCGGGCGAGGATCTGGTGGTGCTCGACAGCCGCCCGATCGACGAGTTTCAGAACATGTGCATCCCCACCGGCATCGACGTGCCCGGTGCCGAGCTCGCCTACCGGGTGCACGACTTGGCGCCGGCGGCGGAAACCCAGGTGGTGGTCAACTGCGCCGGCCGCACCCGCTCGATCATCGGCGCGCAATCGCTGATCAACGCCGGCATCGCCAACCAGGTGGTGGCGCTGGAGAACGGCACCATGGGCTGGCATCTCGCCGGCTATGAGCTGGAGCGCGGCGAGGAGCGAAGCTACGACGCCGTCTCCGCCGCCGCCGGGCCGCGCAACGAGGCCGTGATCGAGCGGGTCAGCAAGCGCTTCGGCGTCGAGACCATCGACGCCGCGGGGCTTGCCCGCTGGCGGGACGAGGCCGAGGCACGGAGCCTCTACGTCCGCGACGGCCGCAGCGCCGAGGAATACGCGGCCGGCCACCTGCCGGGCTCGGGCTGGGCGCCGGGCGGCCAGCTGGTGCAGGAGACCGAGACCTGGATGGCGACGCTGGGCGCCCGCGTCGTGCTGATCGACGATGCCATGGTGCGCGCGGTGATGACCGCCTCGTGGCTGGTACAGATGGGCTGGGAGGAGGTCCGGGTGCTGACCGACCCCTTCGATGGTGCGGCCCTCGAAAGCGGCCCGCCCCAGCGCAACCTGCCGCCGATCGCCGCCGCGGCCCAGGCCGAGATTTCGGCGGAAGCGCTGGCCGCCGCGCTCGAGGCGGGCGAGGCCGTGGTCGTCGATCTGGCGCCGAGCGCCGAGTACCGGGCCGGCCACATTGCCGGTGCCTGGTTCGCGATCCGGGCCCGCTTTCCGACCTCGCTCGCGCGCCTGCCGGGCACGGGCGCCATCGTCTTCACCTCGCCCGACGGCTTGCTGGCCAAGTTGGCGGCACCCGAGGCCTCCGAGCTGACGGCCAGGCCGGTCAAGGTCCTGGCCGGCGGCACCGAGGCCTGGCGGCAGGCGGGCTTGGACTTGGCCGAGGGGCCTGAGAACATGGCCGACGAGGCCGACGACGTCTGGTTGAAGCCCTACGAGACGGACGGCGACGTCGAGCAGCAGATGCGGAACTACCTGACCTGGGAGATCGACCTGGTCGACGCCATCGAGCGCGACGGCGACCATCGCTTCCGCGTCTTTCCAGCCTGAGGTCGGCCCGACAAAGACAACATAAAGGGGGTGCGCGATGAGCGAGAGCAATGCCCAGGAGCGGGGCGTCACCGTCCTCGGCGCCGGAATCGTCGGCATCTGCACCGCCCTCTACCTGCAGCGCGATGGCCGCGAGGTCACGCTGATCGACCGGGACGGGCCGGGCGAGGGCACCTCCTTCGGCAATGCCGGCATCATCGCTACCGGCTCGGTCAGCCCCATCGGCACGCCCGGCGTCATCAAGAAGGCGCCGAAGATGATGCTCGACCCGCTGGCGCCCTTGCGCGTCCGCTGGTCCTATTTGCCGCGGATCGCACCGTGGCTGCTGCGCATGCTCCGGGCCTCGACCCCGGCCCGGGTGGAGGAGATCTCGAAGGCGCTCGGCACCCTCTCCGGTCGAGCCCTGGTGGACTACGAGCCGCTCTTGGAGGCGGCCGGTGCCGGGCATCTGATCGGCCGGCTCGGCAGCCTCTACGTCTTCACCGACGCGGCCGAGTGGCGCGACGCGCAAGCCGACATCGAGCTTCGCCGCCGCCGCGGCATCGAGCTCGAGGTCCTGGATCCGGCCGAGGTCAAGCAGATGCAGCCGGCACTGCGCTCGGACCTCGGCGGCGCCATCTTCATTCCCGGCGCCGGGCACTGTCTCAACCCGCTGGGCCTGAGCCAGGCGCTCGCGCGCCACTTCGTCGAGAGCGGCGGCCGGGTGCTGCAGGAGGAAGCGGTTGCGCTGGAGATGGGGCCGGAAGGGCCGACGCATCTCCGCACCAATGTCGGCAGCCACGAAATCGACGACCTAGTGCTCACCGCCGGTGCTTTCTCGCGTCGCTTCGTCCGCCAGTCGGGCAGCGACCTGCCGCTCGACACCGAGCGCGGCTACCACGTCCACCTGCCGAACCCGGGCATCGAGGTCCGCCTGCCGATGCTGCTTTCGGGCCGCGGCTTCGCGGTGACGCCGATGGAGACCGGCTTGCGCTGCGCCGGCACGGTTGAATTCGGCGGCCTGGAGGCAGCACCCGACTACGCCCGCGCCGACGTCATCCTGCGCCAGGCCAAGGAACTGATGCCGGGCCTTCAGGACGAAGGCGTCGAGCGCTGGATGGGGTATCGCCCCTCGATGCCGGACTCGCTGCCGGTGATCTCGGCCTCGCCGCGGCACCGCAACCTCTTCTTCGCCTTCGGTCACGGTCATCTGGGGCTGACCCAGGCGGCCAGCACCGGCCGGCTGGTCGCCGATTTGGTGGCCGGCCGCGAGCCGACCATCGACGTGGCGCCCTATCGCGCCGACCGATTCTGACCGCGGCTCGAAGCCTGAGACCGGCGTCGCCCAGTCTGCTAAGATCGCGGCATGCGATATCTGATCGTCGTCCTCGCCCTCCTACCCTCGTTGGCGCTGGCCCAGATCTCGGGCAAGGCCACCGTCGTCGACGGCGACACGATCGAGATCGGCGGCGCGCTCGTCCGCCTGCACGGCATCGATGCGCCCGAGCTGGCCCAGGCCTGCGAGCATCTGGGCCAGCCCTGGCCCTGCGGTAGCGAGGCCCGTGGCGTGCTCGAGCGGATCATCGCCTCGCGCACCGTCACCTGCCGGGCGGACGGCCGCTGCCGGATCGGCCCGGAGGACCTGAATGCCGAGATGGTGGTCACCGGCATGGCGCTGGCCGATCCCGACGGCGGCGACGCCTACGCGGCCCTGGAGGAATTGGCCAGGGTGGCCGGCCGCGGCCTCTGGGCCGGGCGCTTCACCGCGCCCTGGGACTGGCGCGCCGGCGAGCGGCTGGCGCCGGCGACGGCGGCGGAACGCTGCCGGATCAAGGGCGATATCCCGGCCGGAGGGCGGCGCACCTACTATGTCCCCGGCGAGCCTGGCTACGAGGCGGTCGAGATCGATGCGGCACGGGGCGAGCGCTGGTTCTGCACCGAGATGGAGGCGATCCGCGCCGGCTGGTGGAAGCGGCGCTGACGGTGCCTCGACGGCAGCCGTTGATGCGGGTCAACGACCCGGACGGCGAAATCGATATTGCTTGTCCGACGTCCCCTACCGGGACAGGTCCGGCCGATGCCCGGGCCCGATGATGCGCTTGACGGGAGGTCTTCGAGAATGGCGGCGAAAGAGATCAAATACGCGGACGAGGCCCGCGAGCGGATGCTCGCCGGCATGGCGATCCTGGCCAACGCGGTCAAGGCGACGCTGGGGCCGAAAGGCCGCAACGTCCTGATCGAAAAGTCCTTCGGCGCACCGCAGATGACCAAGGACGGCGTCTCGGTCGCCAAGCAGATCGAGCTTTCCGACAAGTTCGAGAACATGGGCGCCAGGCTCCTGACCGAGGTCGCCTCGCGTGCCAGCGACGAGGCCGGCGACGGCACCACAACGGCGACGATCCTGGCCGAGGGCATTGTCCACGAAGGCATCCGTGCGGTCGCGGCAGGCATGAACCCGATGGATCTCAAGCGCGGCATCGACCGCGCCGTCGACGTCGTCGTCGAGGATTTGAACCGGCGTTCGAGCCGGATCGCCGAGCATGGCGAGATCGCCCAGGTCGGCACCATTTCGGCCAACGGCGAGGTCGCGATCGGCGAGATCATCGCCGAGGCGATGGCGCGGGTCGGCCGCGAGGGCGCGATCACGGTCGAGGAGGCGACCGGCCTCGAGACCGAGCTCGACGTCGTCGAGGGCATGCAGTTCGACCGCGGCTATCTCTCGCCCTATTTCGCCACCGATGCCGCCACGATGTCGGCCGACCTGGAGGACCCCTTCATCCTCGTTCACGAGGCCAAGCTCTCCAGCCTGCAGGCGTTGCTGCCGTTGCTGGAAGCGGTGGTGAAGACCAACCGGCCGTTGCTGATCATCGCCGAGGACGTCGAGGGCGAGGCGTTGGCGACGCTGGTCGTCAACAAGCTTCGCGGCGGCCTCAAGGTGGTGGCGGTGAAGGCGCCCGGCTTCGGCGATCGCCGCAAGGAGATGCTGGCCGACATCGCCATCCTGACCGGCGCCCAGGTGGTCTCGGAAGATCTCGGCATCAAGCTCGAGAACGTCACCACCGAGATGCTGGGCCGAGCCACCCGCATCACCGTCGACAAGGACGACACCACCATCGTCGGCGGCACCGGCGTCAAGGCCGACATCGACGGCCGTTGCGGTCAGATCCGGGCCCAGATCGAGGAAACCACGTCGGACTACGACCGCGAGAAGCTACAGGAACGCTTGGCCAAGCTCGCCGGCGGTGTGGCGGTGATCAAGGTCGGCGGCGCCAGCGAGCTCGAAGTCAAGGAGCGCAAGGATCGGGTCGACGACGCGCTGAGCGCCACTCGGGCCGCGGTCGAGGAAGGCATCGTCGCCGGCGGTGGCGTCGCCCTCCTCTACGCCACGCGGGCCCTGGGGGCGCTGAAGCCCGCCAATAGCGACCAGCGCACCGGCGTCGACATCGTTCGCCGGGCGCTGGAATGGCCGACCCGGCAGCTGGCCGAGAACGCCGGTATCGACGGTGCCGTGGTCGCCAACCGGCTTTTGGAGCAGGACGACCCGAATTTCGGCTTCGACGCCCAGATCGAGGAATACCGCGACCTCGTCGAGGCCGGCATCGTCGATCCGACCAAGGTGGTGCGGATCGCCCTCCAGGACGCCGCCTCGATCGCCGGCTTGCTGATCACCACCGAGGCCTTGGTGGCGGATGCACCGAGCGACGACGAGGCACACGACCATGGCCACGCCCACGGCATGGGCATGTAGGGGTCGGCGTCGAGAGGGCGGGCCGGCGCCGCCTAGACCCGATAGGCGTAGTCTTTGTCGGCCTGGCGGTCGATATCGGGCGGGTGGGTCTCGAACTTGTCGGCGTAATACTCGGCCAAGTGGTCGCCGGCCGAGGCCGCGTTGTAGGTGGCGAAGTAGATCCGCCGGGTGGACTGGCTCCGGTTCGGTTCGGAACGGTGCGGAGCGTAGGAATCGAAGAAGACGACGTCGCCCGGCCGGGTCGGGTAGGAGACGAAGTCCATGTCCTTCATGTCCTCTTCCGTCAACGGCTCCCATTCGCGAAAGAGGCCCTGCTTGTGGTGCCCGGCGGCCAGTTTCAGGCAGCCGTTCTCCGCCGTCGATTCGTCGATCGAGACCAGCACGGAGATGTAGTAGTCGCCGTATTTCCACCAACCGGCCTGGGAATCCTGGTGTGGCGTGTAACCGTCGCCGCCTGGCATCTTGAAGTTGATCTTTTCCTTGAAGAGCACCGCTTTCTCGCCGAGGAGCTGCGCTACCGGCGCCTGCAGGGCCGCGCTCAGCTCGGCAAAGCCGTCGTGAAAGGGCGAGATGTTCTCGATCCTGGAGACGATCTCATGGTCGGCGTCGATCAGGCTTTTCTCGTGGTAGACCCAGTGCTTGCCCGATTCCTCGGGCCGGGCCGCCAATTCCCGGGTCCAGGCCTCGATCTGAGCCATCTCGTCGGCATCGAAGCCGTGCGGCAGCACGACAAAGCCGTCGCGGTGAAAGGCCTCGATCTGCTCTTCCGACAGGCGCGGTTCCTTCAGCATCCCCATCTCCCCTCTGGGCGCCCGCTCAAGCCGAAGGGCGCACGCCAACCTTCGCACCCGGCGGACGCGATTCGCCCTCTCTATATCCGACTGGAGTCGGCTCGCAACTGATTAGGATCAAGCGCGGAGGGGCCTGCCGGGCTTCTCGTCTTCGGCGCTGCCGGCATGGTAGCATTTGGCGTTTGCCCCAATTGCGGAGGTATAATCAACCGTCGGCCGGGTCATGCGCCGGATCTGAGCTAGGGAAGAGGAACCTTCGTGGGGCAGTCGAGGGAGCACCCCTGCATTGAGACGCTGAAGCGCGATCTGGCCGAGGCCAGGATCGACCGGCGCGAGTACCTGCGCATGGCGACGCTGCTCGGGCTCGAGGCCGGTCTCGCCTACGCCTTCGTCGCCAAGGTCACGGGCCGGCCGGCGGCCGCTGCCGACACCTCGCCCAAGCCCAAGGGCGGCACCCTTCGCCTGGCCATGGCGGTGCAGAGCATCGAGAGCCCGCACACCTACGAATGGGCCGGACAGCACAACTTCGCCCGCCAGGTCGTGGAGTATTTGACCAAGACCGGGCACGACAACGTCACCCGGCCCTATCTCCTGGAGGGCTGGGAGGCGAGCGACGACCTCAAGACCTGGACCCTCAAGGTGCGCCGCGGCGTCAAGTGGCACAACGGCCGCGACTTCACCGCCGACGACGTGCTCTGGAACTTCCGCCGCGTGCTGGATCCGAAAGTCGGCTCTTCGATGTTGGGCCTGGTGAAGGGCTATCTCCTGGAATCCTACGAGAAGGAGGGCCGCACCGAGACCCGTCTCTGGGATGCCAGTGCGATCGAGAAGATCGATGCGCACACGATCCGCCTCAACTGCAAGGTACCGCAGCTCGCGGTGCCGGAGCATCTCTTCCACTATCCGTTCATGATCCTCGACCCTGAGGAGAACGGCGTCTTCGCCCCCGGCTCGAACGGCACCGGTGCCTTCGAGCTGGTCTCGCACGAGCTCGGCAAGCGATCCGAGCTGAAGGCGCGGGCGGACTATTGGGGCGAGGGGCCTTATATCGACAGGCTGGTGTTCATCGACACCGGCGACGATCCGGCCGGTACCATCGATGCCCTGGCCTCGCGCCGGGTCGACGGCGCCCATTCCATCGATTTGATCCAGCTCGACGCCGTCAAGCTGATGGGGCATCTGAAGCTTTACACGGTGCCGACCGCGGACACCAGCGTGGTACGCGGCAAGGTGACGCGCAAGCCCTTCGACGACGCCCGTGTCCGCAAGGCGATGCGGCTTGCGGTCGATGCGGAAAGGACGCGACAGATCATCCTCGGCGATCTGGGCTTGTCGGCCGAGCACCACCATGTCTGTCCGATCCATCCCGAATATGCCCGCCTGCCGGCGATGGCGCGCGATGTCGCGGCGGCCAAGCGGCTGTTGGCGGAAGCCGGCTATGGGGACGGCATCGACCTCGGCACCATCGACTGCAAGTCGGCGCCGAGCTGGGAGTTCAGCGCCGTGCAGGCGATGGTCGAGCAGTGGAAGGAGGCCGGCATTCGCTGCCGGATCAACCTGATGTCGTCGGCCGAGTTCTGGAAGATCTGGGACAAGACGACGCTCGGCTTCACCGAGTGGGC
>JASLMY010000241.1 GCA_030746295.1 Alphaproteobacteria bacterium
CCTGCATCGAAACGATCGCCTCGTCGAGGGGTTCGATCAACGAGGGCCTGGTGGCACTCAGGCGCGCTCGTCCGGCGGCGTCTTCGGGCGCGTGAGCTCGGCCATGACGTCGGCGATCGAGGCCTCGGGGTCCTTCGCCATCGCGTCGACCTCGCGCCAGGGGAAGAGGCGCCCGATCACATAGACGGTCATGAGGCTGTAGAGCGCGGCGACCATCCAGCCCTCGCCGCCGGAAGCGGGGAGGCCGAGCCAGCTCTCGCCCGCGAGCGAAGCGACGAGGGCCGGCAGGCTGAAGGCTTCCGCAGCGACGAGCCCGATGAAGAGAGCGGCGAAATCGGCGCGCAGGCTCGGCCGTGGGCGCCGTGCCAGACGCTCGATCAGAAGGACCGCCGCAAGTGCTGCAGCAAGGCAAAGCCCAGCAACGACGACCGCCAGCGTACCCACCGACCGAAAGTCTCCTCCGCCAATCCAAGCCTCGCGCCGAAGCCCGAGAGAATTGCTACAATGGCCGGGAGATTGCCCAGATGCAAAGCGGAGGGAGGCTGCCGCCATGGCCATTCGGGAGCGTTTTCACGACGCGGCGACCATCGAGGCGTGGGTCGGGCAGGGGCTCTGGACGAACGCCACCCTCGACGACTGTCTGCGCCGGTACGCGGCGGAGCGCGGCGACAAGCTGGCCATGGTCGACCGCAAGTGGCGGCTCAGCTTCGCCGAGCTCGATCGCCTCGCGCACCGGGTCGCTTGCGCGCTCTACCAGCTCGGCATCCGGCCCGGCGACGTCGTCTCGATCCAACTGCCGAACTGGGCCGAATGGCTGATCCTGCATTGCGCCGCCGAGAAGGTCGGCGCGGTGACGAACTCGATCGGCGCCGTCTATCGCCAGAAGGAGGTCGGTTACATCCTGACCCGCGCCGAGACGCGGCTGCTGCTGATCCCCGACCGCTACCGCGGCTTCTCCTATACCGAGATGGTGGCCGAGCTCCGGCCCGGGCTTCCCGACCTCGCCAATGTCTTCGTCGTCGGCGACGAGGTCCCCGACGGCATGCGCGCGTTCCAAGAGCTGCTGGAGAGGCCCTGGGAGGACGAGGTGCCGCCAGCGACGATCGAGGCGCTGCGCCCCGACCCCAACATGGTGGCGACCTTGATGTTCACCTCCGGTACCACCGCGGACCCCAAGGGCGTCATGCACACCCACAACACCATGGTCGCCGGCACCGCGCAGATCTGGGACACCTACGGCCTCGGCGATGACGACGTCATCTTCATGGCCTCGCCCATCGGCCATACCACCGCCCTCTTCATCGGCGCCCGCATGCCGGTGCAGTACGGCCTGACCGCGGTCTGGCAGCAGCACTGGGATGCGGAAGAGGCGGTGGCGCTGATCCACGCCGAGGGCTGCAGCTACACCCTGTCGGCGACGCCGTTCCTCTACGGGCTGATGAACGCGCCCAATGCCAGCCCGGAAACGCTGGCCTCGTTGCGGATCTTCTCCTGCGGCGGCGCGCCCATCCCGCGCGAGCTGATCAAGCAGGCCGACGAGGAGTTCGGGCTCTTCGTCTCCGCCGTCTACGGATCATCGGAGGCGCTGGTCAACAGTGCGGTCCTGCCCGACGCGCCGCCGGAGCGCCGCTACGGCACCGACGGCAAGTTGGTCGAGGGCGTTCTGGGGCGGCTCGTCGACGTCGAGACCGGCGAGCCGGTCGGCGCAGACGGTGAGGGCGAGCTTCAGGTCCGCTCGGCGGCCCGGCACGCCGGCTACTACAAGGATGCGGAGACAACCGGGCAGGTCTGCCTGGAAGACGGCTGGTACGCCACCGGCGACATCTGCACCCTCGACGCCGAGGGCTACGTCAGCGTCGTCGGCCGCAAGAAGGACATGATCATCCGCGGCGGCGCCAACATCAGCGCCCGCGAGATCGAGGAGCTGCTCTTCACCCATCCCAAGATCGTCGACGTCGCCTGCGTTGCCATGCCCGACCCGGTGCTGGCCGAGCGGGTCTGCGCCTATGTCATCCCCGAAGCCGGCGAGAGCCTGGGCTTCGAGGAGATGGTGGACTTCCTCAAGTCCAAGCGGGTCGCCGTCTGGAAGCTGCCCGAACGCCTGGAGATCCGCGATGCCTTCCCCATGACCCCGAGCGGCAAGGTGCAGAAGTTCCTGCTGCGCCGAGAGATCGCCGAGCTGATCGGCGAGACCCAGCTGATCCGGTAGGGGGCGTGCGGTCTGCCGCGTGCTCAAGCCTCGAAGAGGCGGCGCTCGGTGCGGGTGAGGCGGCGGGGGCCGTCTTCCGTCACTAGGACGGTTTCGCTGAAGGCCATGCCCTTGGCCGCCGCGTACATATGGAAGGTCATGCCGGCGGCCAGCGCCCAGGTCGATGTCGGCAGGAAGTTGCGGCCGAAGTCGCTGGTCCGTCCTGTCCTGCCGTAGTAGCCGAGCGTGTAGCCGGTGGTATGCGGCACCGCCTCGCGCAGGCCCTCGGCCAGCAGGCTGTTGCGCAGCACGGCGTCGACCTCGGCCGCCGGCGCGCCCGGCCGCATCGCCGCCAGTTGTCGGTCCTGCAAGCGGATCAGGGCTTTGGCGACTCGGCGCTGCTCGGCGGTGGCGGCGCCGACGACGGTCGGGCGCATCAGGCGGGCGCTGTAGCCCAGCACCATCGGCACCAGCTCGGCGTGCAGGATGTCTCCCGCAGCCAACGGCTGGTCGTCCAGAAGCGCATGCAGAAATCCCTCGCCCCGGCCGATCGTGATCGGGCCTGTGAAGCCGTGGTCGGCGCCGGAGTCGAGATAGACGGCCGCTGCGGTCTTCGCGGCGTCGCGCGCCGTGGTGCCGATGCGGGCGCCGGCGACGACGGCGGCCATGGCGGCATCGGCGATGCCGGCGGCGCGCTCGATCAAGGCGATTTCGGCAGCGGACTTGCGGGCGCGCAATTCGGGCAGCACGCCTGACAGATCGACGAAGACGGCATCGGGCAAGAGGTCTCGATAGCGTCGGAAGCGGTCAACCGTCAGCGCGTAGGAGGTGAGATCGACGCCGATCCGACCCTCGGCCCAGCCGTTCGACCGCAACGCTTCGGTGATGGTCTCGACGGGATCCGCCCAGTCGACGAAATCGATGATGCGCTCGAACCACGAACGGGTCTCGGCCAGGTTTCGGTCGAGGGCCCGCAAGGCGAAGATCGGTTCGCCTTCGCGTGGCACGATGAGCGCCCGATAGCGAGTATCCGACGGCGTATAGCCGGCGATGTAGGCGACGAAGACCGGCTGGTCGATGATCGCGACCTGGACCTTTTGTGCCGCCATATGGCCGCGCAGGCGGGCCAGGCGGTCCTCGAACTCGGCGATTCCAAAGCTCAGCTGCATACTCATGGCACTCCCTCAGCCCTCGGCGACGCCGCAGATGTCGATGATCACCCGCATGTAGATTCGGATCATGTCGAGGTAGTCGGGGATGTCGACGCGCTCGTCGGGCATCGTGTTGTAACGCCCGCCGGGGCCGCAGACGACGCCCTCCATGCCGAGGCGATGCAGGAAGTGGGCGGCATCGGTGCCGTAGAAGCAGGGCGGGGCGAAGGCGCCGGTTTCCTGGGCGCCGCCGCGAACCGCCCGGTAGGCGGCATTCAGGCTTTGGACGATGCGTGCACCCTTGTCGACCTCGAAGGGCAGCATGTCGGGCCTGCCGTCGTCGTTGCTCTGCTCCCGCACCACCGCCTTCAAGCCGGGAAAGTCCGCTTCCAGCCGGTCGAGCTGGCCTTGCAGGTCGGCCAGCACGCTTTGCTTGCTTTGGCTGGGCGCATAGCGGGCGGTACCGACGAGGCGGGCGAAGTCGGCGATCTGGGGCGGCCGCCATTCCATGAATTCCTCGGAGAGGGCGCCACGCAGGACGCCAACGTTGGCGCGGTTGATCGACAGGTGCTCCGCGTCCCGGGCGCCCGAGAAGGTCATGGCGTTGATCTCGGGCACCAACCGGCAGGCGGCGGCGATCGCGTCCACGGCTGCCTCGCGCTTCGAGATATGCCGGGTCTCGCCCGTGAGCTCGACGACGAAGTTGAAGGCGCCGGCATGGAGTGTCAGGGCCTGCAGGTCGGTCGGCTCGGAGTTCACGAAATAGTCGGCCCGCGCACCTTCCTCGATCGCCTTGACGGTGCCGACACCGCCCTGCAACTCGCCCACGACGTAAGTCAGGATCACGTCGCCCTTCAGCTTGACGCCGGCTTCGCGCAGGGTTCTGACGGCAGAGTAGTAGGCGGCGTCGCCCGACTTCATGTTGGAGACGCCGATGCCGTAGATGAAGGATTCGTCGACGAGGCCGCCCCAGGGATCGACGGTCCAGCCCTCGGTAACGGGGTTGGTGTCGAGGTGGCCGTTGAAGAGAAGGCTCGGGCCGCCGCCGCTGCCGTCCAGGTGGCCGATGGCGTTGTAGCGCTCCGCCTCGACCCATTGCGCCTCGGCCTCCAGGCCGATTTGGCGCATGGCCTCGACCATGAACCGCGCCAGCGCGGTCTCACCCTCGGTGCCGCTGTAGCTCTTGAAGCGGACCATGTCGGCGAGGAAGTCCAGGCTGGCCTGTTCGTCGACTTGCGCGACGACCTGATCGATTTCCATGTCAAACGGTTTCCCTGTTGTCCCGTGTCTATTCGGCCGACCGATGCCGCCGCCAGATCGGCGGCACCGCGCCGAGGTCGTCTGCGGTGAGGTGGCAAGCGAGCCAGTGCCCCGGCTCCATTCGCCGTGTCGGTGCCGCCTGGTCGCGGCATACGTCGCCGAGCCGCCTCGGGCAGCGGCTCTCGAAGACGCAGCCCCCAAGCCGGCTGGTTCGGGTCGGCAGCTCGCCGGCCAACGTCACCCGTCGGATCTCGAAGCGCTCGTCGAGGACGGGTGCGGCGCTCAGAAGCGCCTCCGTATAAGGGTGGTAGGGTGGCGCCTCCAGGCTGGTGGCGGCTCGCATCTCGACCACGCGGCCGAGATACATCACCGCGACGCGGTCGGCGACGTGCCGGAGGAGGTTGAGGTCGTGGGTGATGAAGAGGTAGGCGAGGCCCTTCTCGGCCTGGATCTCGCGCAACAGGTTGACGATCGAGGCCTGCACGGATGCGTCCAGGCCCGAGGTGATCTCGTCGCAGACGATCACGGCCGGATCGGCGGCCAGCGCCCTGGCGATCGCGACCCGCTGCTTCTCGCCGCCGGAAAGCTCGTGTGGGTAGCGGGTCACGTAATCCGCCGGCAGCTTGACGCGCTCGAGCTGCCGCGCCACTTCGGCCCGCAGCTCGCCGCCGTCGAGTTGCCGGTAGAGCCTGAGCGGACGGGAGAGGATCGTGCCGAGCCGCTGGCGCGGGTTGAGAGATAGGTCGGGGTTCTGAAAGATGATCTGCAAGCGTTGCCGATATGCCCGGTCGATATCCGCGCTGGCGGTGACCTTCTGTCCGCCGAGATCGATCTCGCCACCGAAGGGGGCCAGACCGGCAAGGGCTCGGGCCAGCGAGGATTTGCCGCAGCCCGACTCCCCGACCAGGCCGAGCGTCTCGCCGCGAGCGACGTGAAAGGTGACGTCGTCGACCGCATAGACCGTCGTCTGCTCGCGGCCCAGAAGCCGGGCGAAGAGGTCGCTGCGACGGATATGCACGGCCAACCCGCGGACATCGAGGACCACGCCTCGATCGAGGCCCGATGCCGCCGTTGCCGCGGTACCGTGTTCGTCCAGCGCCGTCGTCAAGACCTCGCGCCACCGCCGGCAGGCCACCGGGTGCTCCGGGTCGTCGTTCAGGGGCTGTGGCTCGGTCCGACATGCCGCCTCGGCGAAGGTGCAGCGCGGGGCGAAGTTACAACCCTGCGTTGGCCCGATCCGATCGGGCAATGAGCCAGGAATGGAAGCAGCGCCTGTTCGTGATCGACGGCGGTCGGGCGTGGCAGGCTGGCGAGAAGCGCCCGCGTGTAGGGGTGCCGGGGCTCCCGGAAGAGTGCGTCCCGAGCGGCGATCTCGACGATCCGCCCGGCGTAGATCACCGCGACGCGATGCGCGATCTCGCCGACCGTGCCGAGATCGTGCGAGATGAAGAGTGCCGAGACCCCGGTGCGCGCCTGCAGCTCGCGGAAGAGGTCCAGGATGTTGGCGGCGGTGGTGGCGTCGAGCGCCGAGGTCGGCTCGTCGAAGAGGATCAGCTCCGGGTCGCAGGCGAAGGCAAGCGCGATCACGGCGCGCTGCTTCTCGCCGCCGGAGACCTCGTGCGGGTACTTGCCGGCCATCAGGTCCGGGTCCGGCAGGCCTACCATCTCGACCAGGCGCCGGGTCTCCTCTCGTGCCTCTGCCCGTCCGAGCCGGCGATGGCGGCGCAGCACTTGTTCAAAGTGCTCGCCGAGCGTCATCGTCGGATTGAGCGAGGCGCCCGGGTCCTGAAACACCATGGCGATGCGGTTGCCGCGCAGCGCCGCGATCTCGTCTTCGGTCATCGCGGTCAAGGCGGTGCCGGCGAGCTCGATGACGCCCGACTGGGCGACGACCGGCGCCTGCAGCGCCCGCATCACCGCATAGGCGAGCGTGCTCTTACCCGAGCCGGACTCGCCGACGAGCCCCAGCACCTCGCCCTGGTTGATGCTGAGGTCGACCCCGTCGAGCACCTGCAGCGGGCCCGCCTCGGTGCGATAGCCGAGGCGGTAGTCGCTGATGCCCAGGGTCACGGCGGCGGTCATCGACATCACTCCGTCTTCGGGTTGAGGACGTCGCGAAGCGCGTCGCCGAGCAGGTTGAAGGTGATCGCCACGGTGGCGATGGCGAGGCCCGGCCAGAAGATGGTCCAGAAGCTGCGGAACATGAAGGCGCGGGATTCCGAGATCATCAGGCCCCATTCCGGTGTCGGCGGCTGCGCGCCGAGGCCGAGGAAGGACAGCGTCGCCAGCAGCATGATGGCGAAGGCGACGCGGATCGTCGCCTCGATGATCACCGGCGCCAGCATGTTGGGCGCGATCTCGCGGCTCATGATCCAAAGTGGCGACTCGCCCCGGGCCACGGCCGCGGCGACGAAGTCACGCGTCCGCACCGACAGCGTGACGCTTCTGGCGACCCGCGCCATGCCCGGCGAGAAGGCAATGCCGATGGCGATGACGGCGTTGACGGCGCTGGGCCCCAAGACGGTGATGATCAACAGCGCGAACAACAGGCTTGGGATGGCCATCACCGCATCGACGATGCGCATCACGATCTCGTCGAAGCGGCCGCCGAGAAAGCCCGACATGATGCCGACGGCGCCGCCGATGAGGGCGCCGACCAACGTCGCCACCAGGCTGAAGAGGATGGTGGTCCGCGCGCCCCACAGCAGGCGGCTCAGGATGTCGCGGCCGAACTGGTCGGTGCCGAGCAGGAAATTCGCGGTCTCCGTCGGCACCGTGCGCCGCGCCCTGACCGACCTCACCGCCGAGGGCTTGCTGACCCGGCGCCGGCGCACCGGCACCGTCGTTACTGGTCGAGCACCGCACCATAGCCTGCGGCACTTCTTTCAACCCGGATTTCCCGGATGGAAGCGGCAATTGCTGACCTTTTGAGACGATTCTGATATAAGAATCAATAAGTT
>JASLMY010000242.1 GCA_030746295.1 Alphaproteobacteria bacterium
AGAAGCGTGCCCCCGGCGCCGTGGACGATGCACTTTGGCTGACCCGTTGTGCCCGACGAATAGAGAATGTAGAGCGGCGCGTTGAAGGGCATGCTCTCGTAAACGATTTCGCCGGCTGAATATGGGGCGATGAAGTCGGCGAGGTGGCTCGCCGCGCCCAGGCCGTCGAGGGCGGCGTGCGCCTCCGTGTAGGGCACGACGACGGTCTGGATCAGGCTCGGCAGCCGGGAGACGATCTCGCCCGCCTTGGTGAGCGTCTCGAAGCGCCTGCCGTTGTAGAAATAGCCGTCTGCGACGAACAGCAGCTTGGGCTCGATCTGGCCGAAGCGGTCGAGCACGCCGGCGACGCCGAAATCGGGCGAGCAGGAAGACCAGATGGCGCCGATGCTGGCCGTCGCCAGCATCGCCATCGTCGTCTCCGGCAGGTTGGGCAGGAAGGCGGCGACCCGGTCGCCGGCACGCACGCCGGCGGCCCGCATCGCCTGGGCCAGGCGGGAGACGGTGTCGTGAAGCTCCCGGTGGCTCACCTGACGGCGGACCTCGGCCTCGCCCCAGAAGACCATCGCCAGGCCATCGTCCTGTCGGCGCAAGAGGTTCCGGGCGAAGTTGAGCCGGGCATCGGGGAACCAACGGGCGCCCGGCATCTGGTCGCGGTTCTCGACGATGCGCGCACCACGGTCCTCGGCGATGACGCCGAGTTCGTCCCAGACCGTGAGCCAGAAGTCCTCGGACCGCGCGATCGACCAACAGTGCAGGCCCTCGAAGTCGTCGACCGCTACGTCCCAACGCTCGGCGACGCGGGCCATGAAGCGGCTGACGTTGGTCGCCTCGATTTGCGCCTTCGAGGGCTGCCAGAGCGGTGTCTCGTCGCCCATTTCTCTCTCCTGCTCCACGACGGTTGCAGTATCGCGCCGTCGCCCGACGGCGCCAAGCCGAGACTGGGTGCGGGCCGTGAGGGCTGGCGTCGGCGGGGCCGAGTTCCTAGACTCAAGCCCTCCATGCCCGATTCTTTTTCCGTCCGCTTCGTCGGCCATCTCGGCCGACTGGCGCCCAACGTGCAGGGGGCGTTGTGGGTGCTGGCGGCGGCGCTGGCCTTCACGACCATGGGCACGATCGTCAAGATCCTCGGCCGCGACTTCGATTCCTGGCAGCTCGCCTTCTTCCGCGCCCTCTTCGGCCTGATGGCGGTGCTGCCCTTCATCGCCCGGGTCGGCTGGGGTGCGGTCAAGACCCGGCGCCTGCCGCTGCACCTGATGCGTGCCTTCGGCGGTGCTGCCGCCATGTTCTGCGGCTACTACACGCTAACCCATCTCGCTTTCGCCGACGCCGTCTCGATCAGCTATGCCCGCACCCTCTTCCTGATCCCGCTGGCGGTGCTGTTCCTGGGTGAGGTCGTCCGGGGCCGGCGCTGGACGGCGACGGCGATCGGATTCCTGGGCGTCGTCATCATGGTGCGGCCCGCGGGTGAGATCGAGCCCGCCACCTTCGTCGCCATCCTGGGCGCTTTCCTGGTCGCCGCGGTGACGGTGATGATCAAGAAATTGAGCCAGACCGAGCGGCCGGAGACGCTGATCTTCTATTTCGGCTGCATCTCGACGACGCTGGCGCTGATCCCGGCGCTCATGGTCTGGCGCGGGCCGACGCCGGCGGAGCTGGCGCTCTTGATGCTGATGGGGGCGGCCGGGGCCGCCGGCCAATACTGCATGATCCGGGGCTACAAGGTCGGCGAGGCGACCGCCGTCATCCCCTTCGACTACGCCCGCCTGCTGCTGGCCGGCATCGTCGGCTACCTCGTCTTCGCCGAGGCGCCGGATCTCTGGACGATCCTCGGCGCCTGCGTCATCGTCGCCTCGACCCTCTACATCGCGCTACGCGAGGCCCGCCTCGCGCGGCGCCGGTAGCGCTGTTTCGACTTGCGTCGAATTGTCGGGCCGCGGAGAACTCCGACCGGCAGTCCGAACGTGTTGGCTACATTCACCCCACGTCATGCCCGCGGAAACGGGCGTGCAGTAAGTCGTTGCGAATAATGAGCAATATAGGATTCAGTCTGGATTTCCGCGTGCGCTGGAATGACGATTGGGGCAAACGCTCGTTTTTCGGCTGCCGGCCAGGCCGGTGTTGGCTCAGGCCTGCGTCACCTTGGGCGTGAAGACGTAGCCGACGCCTCGCACGGTCTTGATCAGCTCGGGCTTGGAGGGGTTGCGCTCGATCTTGGCGCGCAACCGGCGGACCTGGCAGTCCATTGTGCGGTCGTAGGGCGACCAGGCGCGGCCCGCCACCTGGTCCATCAGTTGATCGCGGTTGAGGACACGGCCGGCGCTCTTGACGAGCGTGAGCAGCAAATTGAACTCGCCGGTGGTCAGCGCCACCGTCCCCCGGTCGGCAGCGGCGAGTTCGCGCTTGGCGGCGTCGAGCCGCCAGCCGGCGAAATCGAATATCTGGCCGTCGTCACCGGCCAGTGCCGTGGGCTCGGCCTCGACGACGGGTTGGTCTTCGCGCCGCCGCCGCAAGACGCTCCTGATGCGGGCCAGCACCTCGCGCAGGTGAAACGGCTTGACGATGTAGTCGTCGGCGCCGACTTCGAGGCCGATGACCCGGTCCAGCATCTTGCCCTTGCCGCTGAGGATGATGATGGGGAGGTCCGAGTGCTGGCGCAGATCACGGGCCAGCGTCAGCCCGTCCTCGCCCGGTAGCACCAGGTCCAAAAGCACGAGCGAGATCCGGTCCTCGTCCAAGGCCCGGCGCATCTCGCTGCCGTCGGCCGCCTCGACGACCTCGAAGCCCTCGCGCGTCAGATAACGATCGAGAAGGCGGCGGACTCGAGGATCGTCGTCCACCACCAGTATTCGCGTCGATCCGGTCATTTCGAAGCGCGGTGCCGCCGCATACGCCGTCCGGTCACAGTTAAGTCACTTTCCGTCACACAATGATACAAGAAGATCGGCACCCCGCCATCCCGCAGTGACAAAGCGACCCTACTCTCTTTCCTAGAAACGGGCACGCGCCCGACACGTCGGTCGGATGGAGGGGAAAATGCTAGCATCCGTCACTGCCAGAAGCGAAGTTGCCAAAGAAACCAAGTGCGCCACGCCGGTGATCTGCGACGGCCTGGACCTCGGCGAAGTGGATCGGCTGGTCTCGATGGCGAGACAGCGCGAGCTTCGCGCCAAGGCGACGCTCTTTTTCGAGATGGACCCCGCCAAGCACGTCTACGAGGTCACTGCGGGCATCTTGAAGCTCTATCGTCTGACTTCGGACGGGCGTCGGCAGATCACGGGCTTCGTCTATCCCGGCCAGTTTTTGGGCTTGACGCAGGCCGGTTGCCACGTCGCGACCGCCGAGGCCGTTACGCCCGTCACCGTCTGGTGCTATCCGCGCGAGCGCCTGGAGGCGCTGATCGACGAGATGCCGAGCCTGGCCAGGCGCCTCCTACAACTCGCCAACGACGAGTTGTTGAGCGCCCAGAACCAGATCCTCTGGCTCGGCCGCAAGAACACGCTGGAGCGGGTCGGCGCCTTCCTGCTGCAACTGGCCGAGCGGGTTCGGGCCGGCGGCGGCGACCCGCGGCAGCTGCACCTGCCGATGTCCCGCACCGACATCGCCGACTACCTGGGGTTGACCGTCGAGACCGTCAGCCGGACCTTCACGCGACTGAGGAAGATGGGGGCGATCAGCCTCGGCGACAGCGGCCGCCATGTCGAATGCGACCTCGACTGGCTGCGCCGCCTGACCGATGCCGAGGACGGTCCGACTGTGCACTGAGGCGATAGGTCGGCCGCCTTCGGGCGGCGTTGCCTGCGCAAGGGGGACATGCCATCGTCCCCCTTTTCGTTTCTGCGCCGGTGGGAGAGCGGAGCAAGGCAGTGTTCGACGTCGGAGGCGGGTTCATCGCCGCCGTGGAACGCGACCCGAAGGCGCTGGCGGTGGTCGACGGCACACGGCGGCAAAACTACGGTGACTGGTACCGGGACATCCGGCGCCTCGTCGGCGGCCTCGATGGCCTCGGCCTTCGCCACGGCGACCACCTGCTGATCGCGCTGCAGAACACCTGGGAGATGGCGAGCCTGCATTGGGCCTGCCAATTGGCCGGGATCGTGGCGACGCCGGTGAACTGGCGCCTGACGCCCGAGGAGATGGACTATTTCCTCGAGGATTCTGGCGCCAAGGCGATGGTCTTCCAGGCCGAGACGGCCGAGGCGACGGGGCAATCAGCACGGGCGGCCAAGCTACCGCGGATCGCAGTGGGTGCGGCCGAGGGCGGCAGCCACGCCTTCGAAGCCCTGCTCGATACCGCGCCGGTCGAGAATCTGCCCCGGGCGGGGCCTGAGGACCTCTCTTTAATGCTCTACACCTCGGGCACCACGGGCCGCGGCAAGGGGGTGCCGCGCCGGCACCGGGCCGAGCGGGCCGCCGGTCTCGCCCACGTCGCCCAAAACCTCTATCGCTTCGGCGAGGTGACCTTGGGCGTGATGCCGCTCTACCACACCATGGGGGTGCGCTCGCTACTGGCCATGGCGGCGATCAACGGCGCCTTCGTCTGCCTGCCCCGCTTCGATCCCGCCGGCGCGCTGGCGCTGATCGAGGCCGAGCGGATCACCACCCTCTATCTGGTGCCGACCCTCTATCACGACCTGCTTGTCGAGGAGAGCTTCGCCGAGCGGGACCGCTCCTCGGTGCGCAAGCTCGGCTTCGCCGGGGCGCCGATGACCGAGGGGCTGATGCGCCGCCTCGATGCGGCCTTCAAGCCAGAGCTCTTCGTCAACCACTACGGCTCCTCCGAGATCTACACCTTCACCGTCGACCAGCGCGCGGCGGCGAAGCCGGGCTCCGCCGGCAAGGCGGGCCTGAACCAGATCATCCGGGTGGTCGGCCTCGATGCGAGCGATCCGCAAGACGTGGTCGCGGCGGGCGAGGAGGGCCAGATTGTCGCCAGCCTGGCCGGCGACGAGGCTTTCGAGGGCTATCACCGGCGCGCGGACGCCGACGCGGCCGCGCTTCGCCAGGGCTGGTACTTCACCGGCGACGTCGGCCACTTCGATATCGACGGCGACCTCTTCGTCACCGGCCGGGTGGACGATATGATCATCACCGGCGGCGAGAACGTGCTGCCGGTGGAGATCGAGAGCGTGCTGTCGCTGCACCCGGCGGTCGCCGAGGTCGCGGTTGCGGGACTCGCCGACGCGCGCCTGGGCCAGCAGGTCGCCGCCTTCGTCACCCGCCGCGAGGCGGTGACGGCCGAGGAATTGGACGCCTATTGCAAGGCCTCGGCACTCGCCAACTTCAAGCGGCCGCGCGAGTATGTCTTCGTCAAGGCGGTGCCGAAATCGCCGGTCGGCAAGATCCTGAGGCGGATGCTGCTCGCCGGCGACTACGAGAGGGAGGATTGATGCGGTGACGCGCGAGGGCAACCTGGACGCCGGCGCGCTGGTCGAGATGTACCGGCGCATGCGTCTCATCCGCCGCTTCGAGGGCCGTGTCGTCGAGCTGATCGACGGCGGCGAGATCCGCGGCGTGGCGCACGAATATGTCGGCCAGGAGGCGGTCGCGGTCGGCGTCGCGGCCTCGTTGGATGCGGCCGACGTCATCACCTCGACCCATCGCGGCCACGGCCACATCCTGGCCAAGGGCGGCGACCCGGGGCGCATGTTCGCCGAGCTGATGGGCCGCGCCGACGGCTACAACAAGGGCCGGGGCGGCTCGATGCACATCGCCGATTTGGGCCTCGGCATCTATGGTGCCAACGGCATCGTCGGCGCCGGCGCGCCGATGGCCTGCGGTGCTGCCCGGATGTTCAAGAACCGCGGCGAGGCCCGTGTCGCCGTGCCCTTCTTCGGCGACGGCGCCATCAACCAGGGCGTGGCGCTCGAATCCCTGAACCTGGCAGCGGTCTGGGAGCTGCCGGTGATCTTCGTCTGCGAGAACAACCGCTACGCCATCACGTCGCCGATATCCGAGATGGCGGTGGGCGAGCTCTACCGGCGGGCCGCCGCCTTCGGCTTGGCGGCCGAGGCGGTCGATGGCATGGACGTCACCGCCGTCGATGAGGCGATGCGCCGGGCCGTGGACCGGGCCCACGCGGGCGGTGGTGCCAGCTTCCTCGAATGCCGCACCTACCGCTTCTCGGGCCACTTCACCGCCGAGCGCTCCATGGCCTTCTCCTACCGCACGGAGGAGGAGATCGCCGCCTGGCGGGCCCGCGACCCGCTGGAGCTGGCGGCCGGGCGCCTGGATGCCGAGGACGGCTGGGGCACGGGCGACCGGGAGACGATCGACGCCGAGGTCGAGGCGGCGCTCGACCAAGCGCTCGCCGTCGCCCGGGCCAGCCCCGCGCCGGCGGCGGAAACGGCGCTCGACCATATGTACGCCGAAACCTATCCGGGCTTCCCGGCGGGGGTGCTGGAATGAGCCGCGAGCTCACCTACCTAGAGGCCTTGAACGAGGCCCTGACCCAGGAGATGGCGCGCGATGCGTCGATCCTCATGCTGGGCGGCCAGGGCCATTTGCCGGTGACTTATATCGTCATGGGCTCGGGCGCCGGCGTCGGCCGGGCCGGCCAGCACTCCGACAACCCCTACCCCTTCCTCGTCCATGCCGGCATCAAGTCGGTGCTGCCGGCGACGCCGGCGGACGCCAAGGGCCTGACCATCGCCGCCATCCGCGAGGACGACCCCGTCGCGGTCTTCGTCTCGGCTTCGGCGCTCGCCGACCGCGGCCCGGTGCCGGAGGCGGCCGAACCGGTGCCGCTCGGCCAGGGCGTGCTGCGGCGGGAAGGCGACCGGGTCACGGTGGTCGCGGTCGGCCACATGCTCAAGCCCGCGCTCGCCGTGGCGGAGGAACTCGCGGCCGACGGCATCGAGATCGCGGTCTGGGAGCCGCGCTCGCTCCTGCCGCTCGACAAGGAAGGCCTCGCCGCCGCCGTTGCCATGACCGGCCGGACGGTATTGTTCGATGATTCGGCCCGCAGCTGCGGCTTCGCGGCGGAGCTGGGAAGCGTCGTCGCCGAACGCTGCTTCTCCTCCCTGAAGGCGCCATTGCGCCGGGTCACCCGCGCCGACGTCACCATCCCCTTCGCCCGCGAGATCGAGGCCCCACTGCTGCCCGACGTCGAGCGCCTGAAGGACGCCGTCCGCGCTGTCGCCGCCTGGAAGTAAGAATGATCGGTTTTCGTCGTAACTTCCGAATGTGTTGAGACGGTAATCACCTGACAGTCGACGAGTAGTCTCCTGTCGTACTTATTTCCTTAAGGTCGCGTTTCTTGTTGACAACGCGTTCCTCACTTCCATTGAGGATATTCCAAAGTTGAGTCCCACGTGTCCTTCCTTGACCAACGAGCGTTGAGTCGCCACCCCTATAACGTCTCCGTTCAGGTTTATGATCGGACCGCCACTATTCCCTTTGTTCACGGTTGCATCAATTTGCACCCACCACATACCACCTTCACGCTGCCTCAATTGGCTGACTACACCGGTCGTCAAGGTGCCCTCTGACCTGAGCCCCGAAAGTTCCCTCATCTGATAGGAGAGTCCGTCATAGAGGAGACGGATATGAGGCAA
>JASLMY010000243.1 GCA_030746295.1 Alphaproteobacteria bacterium
GTGGCGGATTTTTGCTCCGCCCGCAGCCGGACATCCCAGCCGCCTCAGTGGTGTATTTTTGCTCCGCCGCTTACAGGATCTGACAATCCGGTAGCTTCAGCGATGGTGCGGGCCTCATCATCAGAGTATTCGAACTGCTGTCCCCGAATTCGATCTTTTGCAGCCACAGCCCATCCTCCACCACGCCATGCCCAACGTGGTCTTGCGCGACTCATCACGCACGCTCCATCTTGATGACTTTCTCCGGCACCGCCTTGCCGGCCACGATCTCTTCCAGCCTCCCGGCCCAGGCCTCTAGGGCATTGCGCTTCTGCGCGTCGTAGGAGTGTCTGTCGTAGACGCGTGTAATGCCGCCTTCTCTGTGATTCAGTATTCGGCTAACGGTCAGACGGTCGATACCCATTCCGGTCATGCTGGTGGCAGTCGAACGTCGAAGGTCATGGGGTGTGAACCGCGGGATATTGAGCTCGGACCAAATTTCCCGCGTAACGGCGCTCAGGTCTTGAAGCGGCTGCCCTCGCTCGTGAGTGAAGACGAAGCCGCGCTCCGGCAAACCAAGCTCATGCAGCAGCGCCATCACCGGCGTCGAGAGCCAGATGCGATGGTCGAGGGCATTCTTGACGCCGGGCCAGCCGGTTTCGGCTTCCGGTCTGCCGGGCATCGTCCACCATTGCCCGTCGATGTGCTCGCCCCTCATGTGCAGGACCTCGCCGCCGCGTTGCGCGGTCAGCAGGACACATCGCAGTGCCGTCGCCTTGACGAGGCCGAAGTCGTCAAACTTGGGCCAGACGAGACGGAGTTCGCCATCGGTCAGAACCCGCTCGCGTTCCCGGGTCGGGTTACGGCGAATGCCGGTGGCGGGGTTGATCTGGATGTCTGGCTCTTCCTCGCCAAGCGCCCAGCCGTAGATGGCGCTGATGGCGGCGAGGACCTGGTTGGCCAGAATGGGCCGGTCATCACTCAGTTGTCGGAATAGGCGCCGTACGTCGTCCCGGCTGATGTCCTTAGCCTTTCTTGAACCGAGCGTCCCATAGACGTGCCATCTGAGAAGATCCGCCGGCTGCTTCCAGCTCTTGTTTACCCTTTTGGCGTAGCGCTCCTGGTACTTCTCGGCGAGATGCTTGAAGGTGATGCCCTCGCGGCTCTTCATCTTGTCGAGGTGCGGGTCTTCGCCCAGAGCGACGCGCTTGTTGATCTCCCGAGCGACCTCGCGGGCTTCCTTGAGGTAGACCTTGCCGTAGGTGCCAACGTTGTACCAGCGCAGGAGACCGGCCGAGCGGTAGACGACCTTGAAGCTCTTGTGGCCCGTCGGCAGTGCGATCAGGCACAGGCCGCTCGAATAGGTCTCGCTCTTCTTGGTGTCCCAGTAGAGGGTTTTCTCCGCGGGCGGCTTCAGGTCCCGGATGAACCGATCCGTCAGCTCGCGTCGATTCGGCTCGCGCTTATTAAATGCAGCCATGGCCTGCTCATGCATATAGCCTCCAACTAACACTCACGAAGGTAATAGATGTTAACGAAGTTTTAAAGCCTCTGACACGAAAGCCAATGCTCAAGCGGGATTCGTGATGGTACGGCGACAGCGTTGAATGGCTCTTAATGGGCCGTAACCTTAACGCTTCCTTAGGAGCCGCGGGGCCAAGCTCCCTGCCGTAATTTGGGCGTGCCGACTGCGCTGTCGGCGTGCCGATTGGGGTGGGCTGAGGTGTCCGAGGCGATATACAGAGAAGACGCGCGAGACGGCGGCGTCACGATGCAGTTGCAGTTGGCGGGGACCCTGGCGAGCCAGGGCCGGATCGACGATGCCATCGAGATCTATTGCCAGTTGCTGCTGGAAGATCCTGAGCTGGCCGATGCCCACGCGCATCTCGGTGTCGTTTTCGCCGCGGCGGGCCGCAACGACGAGGCCAGGGCGGCGCTGGAGGCGGCCTTGGCCTTGGCGCCATGGGCCACCGAGGTACGCCTCAACCTGGCCCATGTCCTCACGGCACTCGGCCGTGCCGGGGAGGCCGCCAGCGCTTACCGGGAGGTCATTGCCGAGCGGCCCGATGACGTCGAGGCGTTGACCGGCTTGGCCGGCGCCTTACTCGCCGGCGGCGAGGCCGAGGCCGCGCTCAGATCGCTCGACCTGGCGCTGGCCGCGGCACCCGACAACGTCGCCATCAACGCCAAGCTCGGCGAGATCTACCTGGATTTCGCGAACTTCGATGCCGCCGTCTCTCATCTCGAGATCGCTGCCCAGGGCACGGCGATACCGGGGATCGTCAACAATCTCGGCACCGCGCTTCTGCGCAAGGGCGACTGGATCGGCGCCCGTCGCCGGATGGAGGCGCTGCTCCGCGAGCATCCCGACTATGCGCTCGGCTGGCACACGCTGGGCCTGGCCCTGATCGAGGGCGGCCACCCGGACCGTGCCGGCAACGCCTTTCGCAGTGCCTTGACGCATGACGCCGGCCTTACCGCGGCCCGTTACGGCCTGGCCCAGAGCCTGAAACAGGCCGGTGCCTTCGAGGCGGCGATAGAGGTCTATGACGAGCTGCTTCCCACAGTCTCCGACCCGGCCATGCTCGGCGTCGAGCTCGCCCACGCGCTGGAACGGCTGGGCCGCTATGAAGAGGCGATCGTGCAGTTGGAGCAGGCGCTTAGCGCGGCGCCGGACGCCGCGCCCGCCTGGAACCTGATGGCGCTCTGCCTGATCAATCTCGGGCGCCATGTCGATGGGCTCGAGGCTTGCGAGAAGGCCTTGGCGCTGGAGCCAGATTCCACGGTTGCCCGCGTTCTGCAGGTACGCGCGCATTGGGAGCAGCACGACTTCGAAACCGCCATCGAGCTCGTGAGCGGGGTTCTCGAGGGTATATGGGACGACACCCAGATGCTGACGGCGGTGGCGACGATGATGGAGTCGATGCGCCAGCACGAGACCGCGGCCAAGATCTACCGACGGGTCGTCGAGCTTAGGCCGAACGACCCGTGTGCCTCCTCGCGCCTCTTGGACATTGCCCTCTCGGTCTGCGACTGGCGGAGCTACGATCTCTTCGTCGCCAGCCTGCGGCAGCGGATCGAGGTCGACCTCCGGGCCGAGCGGCCGCTGACGATAGACGTCTTCAACTTGCAGGCCCTGCCGCTGCCCTACGAGCTGATCGCCGCGGCGGCAGAGAGCCGGGCCCGGGGGATCGCCAAGGAAGCGGCCGGCGCGGCCGCGCATCCGCCTTTCCAGCACGCCACGCCTTTGGTCAAGCGGGATCGGATACGCCTCGGCTATGCGCTTGGCTACACGCACGAGCACAGCTTGCCCCTGGTCCTGAAGGAGTTGGTCGCGGCGCACGACCGCGACCGCTTCGAGCTCTACGGCTACTCGATCGAGCGCTGCGACAAGACCGACTTCTCGATCGCCTACCGCGCCGCCTTCGACCACTTCACCGATCTGCCGGTAACAAGCCCGCATGCCGCCGCCAGGCGAATACACGGGGACGAACTGGACCTGCTGTTCGACGTCACCGGCCTGACCTCGCAGAACTGCATGTCGCTGATGTCGTTTCGCCCGGCCCCGGTGCAGGTTCACGGTTTCGGCTATTCCATCACCACCGGCGCCGACTACATCGACTACCTGGTCACCGACCCGGTCTATGTACCGCCGGAATGGGCGGCACTGGGCCCCGAGAAGCCGATCTATCTGCCCGACACCTTCATGCCGACGCTGCGGCCGGAGGCATCGGATCTGGTGGTGACGCGGGCGCGCTACGGCCTGCCGGAAGGGGCGATCGTCTTCGCCAACTTCAATCATCCCTGCAAGTTCGAGCCGACCATGTTCTCGGTCTGGATGCGGATCCTGGCGGCGGTGCCCGACTCGGTCCTGTGGCTCGGCATCTGGCTGCCGGCGACCCAGCGCAACCTGCATCGCGAGGCCGAGGCCCGCGGCATCGCCGGCGAGAGATTGCGGTTCTCCTCGATCGTCGAGCACCCGGAACACTGCGCCCGGCTGAAGCTCGCCGACCTCGCCCTCGACAACCTCCATCACGGCGGCGGCATCACCACGGTAGACGCGCTCTGGTCGGGCCTGCCGGTACTGACGGTCCGGGGCGAGGCCCCGGCGGCGCGGCTAGGCGCCACGCTGTCGCGGGCGGCGGGCGTCGAGGACCTGGTGGTCGAGGATTTGGCGAGCTACGAGCGCCTGGCGATCGATCTCGCCGGGGACCCCGATCGGCGCCGGGATTTGCGCGAGCGCCTGCTCGCCAACCGACCGCGCGCGATCCTCTTCGACACGGACCGGTTCAGGCGCCACTTCGAGCGCGGCATCGAGATGGCGGTGGCGCGCGCCCGCGCCGGGCTGCCGCCCGACACCATCGAGGTCCCAACGCTCGACTGAGGCCCCGGTTGGCGGTCGCCAGCGGGGTCGTGCTATCACTCCGCCACTGTGAGCATCGGTCTGGAGGCGCGGCGATGGCGGAAGAAACCTGGACGGTCTATCTCTCGGGCGAGATCCATAGCGATTGGCGCGAGGAAATCGCGCATGGCGCCGAGGCGGCCGGGCTGCCCGTCTCGCTTCTGTCGCCGGTCACCGACCATGGTGCCAGCGACGACTGCGGCGTCGCCATCCTGGGGCCTGAGGAGAAGTCGTTCTGGCACGATCACAAGGGTGCCAAGGTCAACGCCATCCGCACCCGCACCCTGATCGAGCGGGCCGATATCGTGGTGGTCCGCTTCGGCGACAAGTACCGGCAATGGAACGCCGCCTTCGACGCCGGCTTTGCCGCGGCGCTGGGGACGCCGATCGTGACGCTGCACGATCCCTCGCTGACCCACGCCTTGAAGGAGGTCGACGCCGCCGCCTTGGCGGTGGCCGAGACGCCGGCCCAGGTGGTCCAGATCCTGAGCTACGCGATCCGGGGCGAATTGGCGGGCTGAGAAGGAAGGCGTCGACCGCGAAGCCTTCGCCGTTCCCGGTCGAATACTCGTTTGTGCTATAGCATTGAATGCAACCGGTCGGTGGCGGCTTCGAGAAGCGCGTCCGCGACCGTCGCGCCACTGGAGAAGCCGTCATGCCCGAAGCCGATAGCGCCGCCGTCAAGGATTTCCGCACCGACGTCCCCGCCAGCACCGAGGGTTTCTTCCTCAAGGGGTCGAACAACCTCGACTGGGGGATGAAGAACCGCCTGGCCAGTATCTTCAGCCCAGAATCGGGCCGCACGGTGATGCTGGCCTTCGATCACGGCTACTTCCAGGGCCCGACCACGGGGCTGGAGCGCGTCGACCTCGACATCGTGCCGCTGACACCCTACGCCGATGCGCTGATGCTGACCCGCGGCATCCTCAGGAGCTCGATCCCGCCGAGCTATCAGGGGGGCATCGTGGTTCGCGCCAGCGGTGGTCCCAGCATCCTGAAGGAGCTCTCCGACGAGGAGATCGCGATCTCGATCGACGAGGCGGTGCGCCTCAACGTCTCGGCGATGGCGGTGCAGGTCTTCGTCGGCGGCGAGTTCGAGACCCGCTCGATCCACAACCTGACCCGGCTTATCGACATGGGCAACCGCCACGGCATCGCCACGCTGGGTGTGACGGCGGTCGGCAAGGAGATGGTGCGCGATGCGCAGTACATCCGTCTGGCCTCGCGGATCTGCGCCGAGTTGGGTGCCGCCATCGTCAAGACCTATTACGTCGACGACAGCTTCGACACGGTGACCGCCAGTTGCCCGGTGCCGATCGTCATGGCCGGCGGCAAGAAGCTGCCCGAGCTGGAGGCCCTGACGCTTGCCCACAACGCGGTCCGCGAAGGGGCCGCGGGCGTCGACATGGGCCGCAACATCTTCCAGTCCGACTGCCCGCCGGCGATGATCCAGGCGGTACGCCTGGTCGTGCACGAGAACGCCCAGCCCGAGGAAGCGCACCGCCTCTACGAGAGCTTGAAAAAGGGCGCCGCGCAAGCCGCGGCCGAATAGCCGCCGCCGGTGCCGCCTCAGTCGCGCTGGCGGTGCAGCAGCTTCAGGCGCAGCGCGTTGAGCTTGATGAAGCCCTCGGCGTCGCGCTGGTCGTAGACGCTATCCTCCTCGAAGGTGACGTGCTCGAGGCTGTAGAGGCTCATGGGCGACTGCCGGCCCACGACCGTGACGCTGCCCTTGTAGAGCTTCAGGCGCACCAGGCCGCTGACGCATTCCTGGCTGCGGTCGATCGCCGCCTGCAGCATCTCCCGCTCGGGCGAGTACCAGAAGCCGTTGTAGATCAGCTCGGCATAGCGCGGCATCAACTCGTCCTTCAGGTGCATCGCACCGCGGTCGAGCGTGATGCTCTCGATGCCCCGGTGGGCGGCCAGCAGCACCGTGCCGCCCGGCGTCTCGTAGACGCCGCGCGACTTCATGCCGACGAAGCGGCCCTCGACGAGGTCCAAGCGGCCGACACCGTTCGCGCCCGCGACCTCGTTGAGCCGGGTCAGCAAGGCTGCCGGCGTGAGCTTTTCGCCGTCGACCGCGACCGGATCGCCGCGCTCGAACTCGATCTCGACATAGGTGGCCTCGTCGGGCGCGTCCTCGGGACGGACGCTGCGGCTGTAGACGAATTCCTCGGCCTCGACCCAGGGGTCCTCCAGCACCTTGCCCTCGGCCGAGATGTGCAACAGGTTGGCGTCGACCGAGAACGGTGCCTCGCCGCGCTTATCCTTGGCGATCGGGATTTGATTCTTCTCGGCGAAGTCGATCAGCCGCGTGCGGCTGGTCAGGTCCCACTCGCGCCAGGGCGCGATCACGCGGATGTCCGGGTTCAGGGCATAGTAGGTGAGCTCGAAGCGGACCTGGTCGTTGCCCTTGCCGGTGGCGCCGTGGGCCACGGCATCGGCGCCGACCTCCGCTGCGATCTCGATCTGCCGCTTGGCGATCAGCGGTCGGGCGATCGAGGTGCCGAGCAGGTAGTGGCCCTCGTAAAGGGCGTTGGCGCGGAACATCGGGAAGACGAAGTCGCGCACGAATTCCTCGCGCAAATCCTCGACGAAGATCTGCTCGACGCCCAGCATCTCCGCCTTGGCCCGGGCCGGCTCCAGCTCCTCGCCCTGGCCCAAATCGGCGGTGAAGGTCACCACCTCCGCGCCGTAGGCGGTCTGCAGCCACTTCAGGATCACCGAGGTGTCGAGCCCGCCGGAATAGGCCAGCACGACCTTCTTGACGTCGCCTCTCATGGGATAGCGCCTCTATGGGATGGTCGGAGTTCGAAATGGCGGCGCAGTATAGGCAAATGCATCCGTCCCGCAAGGATCGAGCGCAAGGCGAGCATCGGCCTTCCGGCTTGCCGTGACGTCAGGCTCTCTGCCGGCGCCGCTTCTGGCTCGCCGACCTGAGCTGCCCGCAGGCCGCCATGATGTCGCGGCCGCGGGGGCTGCGCACGGGGCTCGAATAGCCGGCGTCGTTGACGATCTCGGCGAAGCGCCGGATCGCCTCGCGCGTCGCGCAATCGTAAGGTGCTCCGGGCCAGGGGTTGAAGGGGATCAGGTTGACCTTGGCCGGAATGCCCCGGATCAGGCGCACCAGCTCGCGGGCGTCGGCTTCGGAATCGTTGA
>JASLMY010000244.1 GCA_030746295.1 Alphaproteobacteria bacterium
ACGACATCCGATCTCATGCCAGCAACATAGCACGGATTGGCTTTCCTGGGAATCTTGCGTTAGCGTCTAACCACTAGCACCAAGATTCCAATTCTGGCGGCCGGCGGCGGCTCAATAGCCAAGCCGGGGGCGGACCCGGTTCAATAGCGGCCTGCCCGCCAGCAAGCGACGCAGGTTCACAAACACCAAGTCCAGGGTCAGCGGGGTGTAGTCGGCGAGATCATCGGCGGCGACGTGCGGCGTGATCAGCAGGTTCGGCGTCGCCCAGAGGTCCGACCCGGGCGGCAAAGGCTCGGGCTCGTGGACGTCGAGTACCGCGCCCGAGAGGCGGCCCTCGCGCAAGGCCGCGGCCAGCGCCGCGTGATCGACGACCGGCGCCCTGCCGACGTTGACAAGGCCGGTGCCGGGCTTCATCGCTTGAATCGCCTCGGCGCCGATCAGGCCCTCCGTCTCTGGCGTCAACGGCGTCGCGACGACGACGAAGTCGGCCCCCGGCAAGATCTCGAGCAACCGTTCGGGCGTCACCATGTCGTCGACATGGCGCGCCGGCCGACCGCCGCGGCGCACCCCCAGGACGCGGAGGCCCAATCCCTTGGCAACGCGGGCGACGACGCCGCCCATGCTGCCCACGCCGACGACCGCCACCGTCGTGCCGGCGATCGGCCGGGTGAAGACCGGGTCCCAGCGGCGCTGGCGCTGACTGGCGGCGAGCCGCGGCACGGCCGCGTTCAACATCAAAAGCGCGCAGGCCGCATAGTCGGCGAACTTGGCGACGTGGACACCGCTATTGTTGGTGAGCGCCACCCCCTTCGGCAGCCAGTCGAAGGGCGCCATGTGGTCGACCCCGGCGCCGATGATGTGGATGCATTTCAGGTTCGGCGCCCGCCGGGCCAAGCCGTCGGTCGGCAGGTCCCAGGTCACCAGCACGTCGGCCCGGGACATGGAGGCATCGAAGGTGTCGAGGTCCCAATCGATCAGGGTCTCGATCTCGGCCGCGATCTCGGGGTGCCGCCGGCAAGCCGCCGCCAGCCGTTCCGGCGTTACCCGGAATATCTCCTCGCCGGCCCGGTTGTTCTTGAAGTGGACGCGAAGCCGGTCCCGGTCCGCCATGCCTTGCTCCCTCGCCCCGACGCCACTGGTATCGCGCCGGCGAGAGACTATCATCGCCGGACAGGCGTGCTGAAGAAGGAGCAGACGACATGAGTACCAGCAAGGCCGCGCCGCTGGCCGGCCGGGTCGCGATCGTCACCGGCGGGGCCCGCAACATCGGCCGCGCCATTGCGCTCGCCCTGGCCGAGGACGGCGCCGACGTCGTCGTCAACGCCCGCGAGGATCGGGCGGCGGCAGAGGCCGTGGCGGCGGAAGTGACAGCAGCCGGCAACAGGGCGCTGGCGCACGTTGCCGACGTCACCGACGAGGCCGCGGTCCGGGCCATGATAGAGGCGACGGTGGCGACCTTCGGGCGGATCGACATCCTGGTCTCCAACGCCGCCGTCAGGCGCCAGCAGCCCTTCCTCGAGATCAGCCTCGCCGACTGGCACGCCATCCTGGCGGTGCCGCTCGATGGCGCCTTCCTTTGCGCCCAAGCCTGCGTGCCGGAGATGATCCGGGCCGGCGGCGGCGCCATCGTCACGCTGGGTGGAATCTCGGCCCATCTCGGCACGCCCGGCCGGGCCCATGTCTGTGCCGCCAAGGCGGGCTTGGAGGGCCTGACGCACGCCTTGGCGATGGAGCTCGCCGAGCACGAGATCCGCGTCAACTGCGTCGCCCCGGGCGCCATCGACACGCTGCGTGGCGCCTCCGCCGGCGCCCGGCCCGGCAGCATTGACTTGAGCCACATTCCCGCCCGGCGCATGGGCCGGCCCGAGGAGATCGCGGCCATGGTCCGCCACCTCTGCCGGCCCGAGGGTGCCTACATCACCGGCCAGACGATCCACGTCAACGGCGGCCTCTTCCTGGTCTGACACGGAGACACCAATGCCTGAATTCGAGCACTTGCGTTACGAGGTCCAGGAACACGTCGCCGAGATCACCATGGCGCGCCACCCGGTCAACGCCATCAACACGGGCCTGACCCGCGAGATCAACGCCGCCTACGCGCTCGCCCGCGACGATGACGACGTCCGCGCCGTGATCCTGACCAGCGGCTGCGAGAAGGCCTTCAGCGCCGGCATGGACCTCGCGATGATGCGGGGCGGCTCCGGCCTGAAGCTGAAGCGCTTCCTGGAGGAGTTCTACATGGGCATGCACGACCTGCAGTACCGCATGGGCAAGCCCACGATCGCCGCCGTCAACGGCCCAGCCCGGGCTGCCGGTGTCACGCTGGCGGTCAGTTGTGATGTCATCATCGCCGCCGAGGACTGCGACATGGGCTATCCCGAGATCAACGTCGGCCTGATCCCGGCCATGCACTTCGTCCACCTGCCGCGCCAGATCGGCCGCCATCCCGCCTTCGAAATCCTGTTCACCGGCAAGCCGCTCGGCTTCGCTGAGGCCGCCGCACGCGGCCTCGTCAACCGCGCCGTGCCGCGATCGGAGGTCCTGCCCGAGGCGCGGGCACTGGCGCGGGACTTTGCCGCCAAGAGCCCGGTGGTGATGAAGCTCGCCCGTGATTCCTTCATGCGAGCGAACGACCTCGACTATCGCCGCGCCATCGAGAACACGGTCGAGACGATCTGCCACATCATCGAGACCGAGGCGGCGCAGGAAGGCCTCGACGCCTTCAACGAAAAGCGCCCGCCGAACTGGTAGCCCAACGACGATAGCAGCCAAGAAAAAGGCCGGGACCGACGCTTGGTCGATCCCGGCCAATCAATAGTCGGCCGTTTTGGCGCCCGTCCTAGCCGCCACCGATCGGCGGCAGGAAACAGACTTCGCTGTTCTCCGCCACCGGCTCAAGGAAGGGGTCCGAATAGATCTGACCGTCGATCGCGACGATCATGCCGGCCCGGATCACCGAGCCGATGCCCGGAAAGCGCTCGTCGAGGCCGCGGACGATCTGACGGATATTCTCTCCCTCGAGCTCGACCTGCTTCTCGCCGCCGGCAAACTGGCGGCTGAGGTCGGTGGTCAGGATGACGTGCGCCAAGCCGCTAGCCCTCCGCGTCGATCGCGGCCCTGATCTTGGGCGGCGACAACGGCAGGTCGGTCATGCGTATACCGATGGCGTCGTGGACGGCGTTCGCCACCGCCGCCAGCGGCGGACAGATCGGCACCTCGCCGACACCACGAACACCATAGGGGTGCGTCGGGTTCGGAATCTCGACGACGACCGTGTCGATCATCGGCAGGTCCGAGGCCACGGGGATGCGGTAGTCGAGGAAGCCGGGGTTTTCCATGTGCCCCTCGGCGTCGTAGACGTACTCCTCGTTCAAGGCCCAACCGATGCCTTGCGCCGCACCGCCCTGCAACTGCCCTTCGACGTAGTCGGGCGAGATCGCCTTGCCCACGTCCTGCGCCACGGTGTAGCGCAGGACCGTGACCTTGCCGGTCTCGCGGTCGACCTCGACATCGCAGACGTGGGTGCCGAAGCCGGCCCCCGCCCCTTGCGCCGTGATCGAGGCGCGGCCGCCGATCGGACCGCCGGTTCGGGTCGTGTCGGCCGCGATCTGGGCCAGCGACATCGGCTCGAAATCACCGACGTTGGCGCTGGCCGGACGGGCGTGGCCGTCCTCCCAGACGACCTGATCGGGCTCCACTTCCCAGACCTTGGCGGCCCGAGCGCAGAGCTCCTTGGTCGCTTCCTGGGATGCCTGCACCGTCGCCATGCCGGTGGCGAAGGTGACCCGGCTGCCGCCGGTCAGGAAGGTGTAGCCGACCGAGCTCGTGTCGGCGACGATCGGGCGCACCCGGTCGTATTCGATGCCCAGCACCTCGGCCGCCATCGCCGCCATCGAGGCCCGGCTGCCGCCGATATCTGGGCTGCCGGTCGCCAGCACCACGGTGCCGTCCTCGTTGATGTTGACCTGGGCGCTGGAATCGCCGCCGATGTTGAACCAAAAGCCCGACGCGATGCCGCGGCCCTGGTTCTCGCCCAACTTGGCCTTGATGTTGGGGTGCGACTGCACCGCCTTCAGCTGTTCGATGTTGCCGATCACCGGGAAGCGCGGGCCATAGGCTGCCTGGGTGCCCTCGCGGGCGGCATTCTTGAGCCGGAACTCGATCGGATCCAGGCCCAGCTCGCGTGCCACCAGGTCTATCGTGCTCTCGACACCGAAGGCCGAAATCGGCGACCCCGGGGCCCGATAAGCCGCGACCCTGGGCCGGTTAACGGCGACGTCGTAGCCGACGATCTTGACGTTCTCGATGTCGTAGCAAGCGAAGGCGCACATGCAAGCCGGCTGGATCGGCGAGCCGCCGAAGGGACCTGCCTGTAGCTTGATCTCGGTCTCCGCCGCCACGATGGTGCCGTCCTTGGTAACGCCGACCTTGACCGTGAGCGAGCCGCCCGAGGTCGGGCCGGAGCCGATGAAGACTTCCTCGCGGGTCATCACCATCTTGACCGGCCGGCCTGACATCTTCGACAACTGCAGGGCCAGTGGCTCGTTGTAGACCACTGTCTTGCCACCAAAGCCGCCACCGATCTCGGCCGGGATGACGCGGAGCTCGGACAGGTCCCAGCCGAGGATCGTAGCGCTGTACCCTCGGACCATGAAGTGGCCCTGGCTCGAGCACCAGAGCGTCGCCTGACCGTCTTCGTTGACGCTGGCGAGGCACGCGTGCGGCTCGATGTAGCCTTGGTGCACCGGCTTGGTGGTGTAGCTCTTCTCGATGACGACGTCGGCCTTGGCGAATCCGGCCTCGACGTCACCGATCCCGAACTCGACCCGCTTGGCGATATTGGACGGCTTGTCCGGTTTCGGCTCGACGCCGTCGGTGAAGATCTCGGGATTGACCAACGGCGCATCGCCCTGCATCGCCTCGTCGACGTCGATGACATGCGGCAGAGTTTCGTAGTCGACCTCGATCAGCCCCAGCGCCTCCTCCGCGATCTCCGCCGAGGTGGCGGCAACGGCGGCGACGGCATGGCCCTCGTACATCGCGCGCTGGCGGGCGATGCAGTTGTGGCCGAGATCCCGCATGCTGAGCATGCCCTCGCCGATGAGGTCTTCGCCGGGTGCCAGCTCGGGGAAGTCGGCACCGGTGACAATCGCCTTGACGCCGGCGAGAGCCTTCGCCTTGTCGGTCTTGATCGACTTGATGTTGGCGTTGGCGTGCGGGCTCCTGAGCACCTTGCCGATCAACATGTCGGGCAAGGAGTAGTCGGCGCCGAACTTGTCGCGCCCCGTGACCTTGCCGATCCCGTCGGGGCGGACGTTACGCTTGCCGACCCACTTCAGCTCTTTCGTATCACTGGCCATGCTTCAGGTCCCCTTCGTCTCGGCCGCCACGTCCATGACGGCGCGGATAATCTTGTCGTAGCCTGTACAACGACATAGGTTGCCCGCGAGCCAATAGCGAACTTCGGTTTCGCTGGGGTCGGGATTCCTTTCCAGAAGCGACTTTGCGGCGACGAGGAAGCCCGGCGTGCAGATACCGCATTGCAGTGCTGCCTCTTCCAGGAACTTCTGCTGCAAGGGGTGCAGCTCCGCCCCCTGCGCCATGCCTTCGATGGTCTCGATCTCTGCGCCCTCGGCCTCGACGCCGAGCACCAGACAAGAACAGACCAAGCGGCCGTCGACGGTGACGCTGCAGGCGCCGCAGTCGCCCGAGGCACAGCCTTCCTTGCTGCCGGTCAATCCCAGCTCGTCGCGGAGCACGTCCAACAGCGTCTGCTGGCCCTCGCAGAGGAACTCCGTCGCCTCGCCATTGATCGTCGTGCTTACGTGATACTTGCTCATCGATCAGCTCCCCGCGCGCTCGAGCGCGATTTTGGCCGCGCGCCTAGCGAGGACGCCGGCGACCTTGGTTCGATATTCGATCGTGCCGCGCTTGTCGTCGATCGGGTTGCAGGCGGCCTGTGCCGCGGCATCCAGCTTGGCCATCGCCGCGTCGTCCAACTTACTGCCGATCAGCGCATCGGCCGCGTCTTGGACCAACAAGACGGTCGGTGCGACCGCGCCCAGCGCCACCCGCGCATCGGTGCAGGTGCCGTCGCCGTCCACCGTCAGGCAGACACCGGCGCCGACGATGGCAATGTCCATCTCGGTCCGCGGGATCATCCTGAGATAGGCGTCACCGGTGTTGGCCGGCTTTGCCGGCAGCACCAGGCCGGTGACGAACTCGCCGTTGGCGAGCGAGGTCTGACCAGGGCCCGTCGGAATATCTTGAACCGGAACCTGGCGGGTGCCGTTGGGACCGGCGATGGTGGCCTCGGCACCGGCCGCCACCAGGGCCGGCACGCTATCGGCGGCCGGCGAGGCGTTGCAGAGATTGCCGACAGCCGTCGCCCGTCCCTGGATCTGGGTCGAGCCGATCAGCTCCGTCGCTTCGACGACACCCGGCCACGCGGCGGCCAGCTCGGCATGCTCGCCCATCTCGGCGCCGCTGACGGCAGCGCCGATACGAAAGTCGCCGTCGGCCTCGACCGTTATCTGCCCCACCTCGGGGATTTTCTTGATGTTGACGATCAGTCCGGGTCGGATCAGTCGCGATCGCAACTGCACCAACAGGTCGGTACCGCCGGCCAGTACCTTGGCATCGCCGTTCGCCTTGGCGAGAAGGCTGATCGCCTCCTCCACCGTGCCGGGGGCTTCGTATTGAATTGCCTTCATTTCACTCCCTTAAGCGTTAAGCGCAGGCCGATATCTCTCGACCGAAAAACCCAGAGAAACCTTGATCCAGGGGCGGCCCGCGGGCCGTGACCGGGTCTGCGTCGCCGCGCCTCTGCTATCATTAATGCCACGCCCCGCCCGATCTCGCTAGAGCCAGATGGTCTCTCGCGCGATCGCCGGGGTTGCGGCCTGTTCGCCGTTCCCCTCGAGCTCGCCGCGCCGATCGCGGAAAGACATGAACGAACCGCCGCCGCACCCGCGCGACAATGGCCGACACCTCCCTCCGGACCCGCGCTCCGGCGCAAATTCTGCTGACTTATGGCCTCGTTTTCAAGAGGTCGGGCAACGCTGCGCCGAGACGCCGGCCGTGGTTTCACGGATAGTTCAGCGACCGTGAGCAATCTTGACTGGCATCGGCGTGCCGCGATCGTCAGATGCAGAAGGATGCGCCTGGCACGCGAATAGTGATGACGCGCACAGCCAGCGACGTAGTTGCGGGGTATAGGGCGGCATGCTGTTAGAGATAGCGAAGTCGGCCGAACCGCCGAACGAAACCGATCGGGTGGCGGAAGCGGCGGCGACGGTCGCCACCGAGGCGGACGGGCCGGACCCACGGGCCGACCACCGGCGTGATCTCGCCCGCACGCTGGTTGACAATTTCGGCGATACCGCTGCGATTGTCAACGGCGGAGTAAAAATGCGCCACTCGGGCGGAGCAAAACTACACCACTGACAGGTCGGGAGCTTGTCCACG
>JASLMY010000245.1 GCA_030746295.1 Alphaproteobacteria bacterium
GTGGAGCACGCCCGCCTCGGCTTCCACGTCTTGAGCCGACTGCGCTGGGAGGGCGGCGATTGGAAGGACGCACAGCGCAGCACCATGCGGGCGGAGTTCGTCAGCCGCGCCAGCGACGAGCAGCAGCGCGCCATCGCCACGGCCGAGGCGGCGCGCTGCCTGGCGATGCTGGAGCGCGACCTCGACCAGGCCGAGGCCCTGCTCCTGGAAGCGGAATCGCTGTCCGGCCGCGTCGGTATCGAGACCACGGCAATCCCGACGGCGCGCGGCATGCTGCACCTGCACCGGGGCGAGCTCGACCCGGCGGCTACCCGTTTCGCCGAGGCGCGTACGCTGGCCCGGCGCGAGGGCGACCGCACCGACGAATTCCAGGCCCTCGAGCATCTGATCATGATCGAGATCGAGCGCGACGACTTCGCTACCGCCGAGACGCTCTGCACCGAGTTGCTGGAGATCGCGAACCGATTGCGCGAGGGCAGCGAAGCGCCGTTCGCGCGCGCGTTGGCAGCTTTGTCGAGCTACGGCTCGGGGCGCGAGGAGGCCGCGCCCGCGCTGGAAGAGGCGCTGGCGCAGCTCCGATTGGCCGACGCCAAGCACCGGCTGGCCTACGCGCTCAACCGCATCGCCGAAGTGGAACTCGCCCAAGGCAAGGTCGAGGCCGCCCTCGCGCGCTCCGGCGAGGCGCGGCGCATCGCCGACGCCCTGGTCTCGCCGAGCGAGACCGTCCTCGCAACTCTGGGGCTGGCACGCGCCGCCCGGGCGATCGACGATGCGGAGATGTATAAGCGCTATCTGGAGGTCCTGGCGGCCATGCCGCGCGAGCATGCCTCGGCCCACGCGCGCCGGCTGGTGGATGGGTTTCTCGCCGAGCAGCAGGCGGACGAGGTCTTGAAGGCGTAGGAGCGCGGACGAGCATGGGCATGGAAATCGTCGTCGTGGAGCGCCTCTTCGAGACCCCTGTCGACCCGGCCGAGCTGACGGCGCGTGCCGCCGCGGGCCAATGGTGCTTCGAGGTCCGCAACGTCCGCTATCTGACCGGCTATCTCTCGGGCGACGGCCGGCGGATGATCAGCATCTTCGAGGCGCCGGACGCCGAATCGGTGCGGACCGCCAATCGCCAAGCGGACCTGCCCTTCGAGCGGGTATGGACCGCCACCGTCGACCAGGCGGCAAAAGCAGCAGAGACCGCCGAGATTTGAGGCCCGGGCCGAGCCCGGAAGTCTGTCGGCCGAGGTCAGTCGGCGGCGTCCTGGCCGATCTGCCCGTCGACCGCCGGCGGCGCGTCGGCGCCCTGGATGAAGTCGTCGCAACGCCGGCGCGCCTCGTCATCGCGCATCTGCTTGGGCGGCGTCTTCATGTAGTAGGCGGAAACCGCCTCGAGAGGCCCCGAAAGGCCGCGCATCAAGGCCAGCTTGGCGCAACGGACGGCATCGATGACGACGCCGGCGCTGTTCGGCGAATCCTGAACCGAGAGGCGAAGCTCCAGCTCTATCTCCGCGCCACCGAACCCTTGCCCTTCCATACGTATGAAAGCGACCTTGTTGTCGCCCTGCCAGGGCACGTAGTCGGAGGGGCCGATGTGGATCTCGCCCGCGTCCAGCGGCAGGTCGAGCTGCGACTGCACCGAATCGGTCTTCGAGCGCTTCTTCGCATGCAGCCGGTCGCGCGCCAGCATATTGAGGAAGTCGGTGTTGCCGCCGGTGTTGAGCTGGTAGGTGCGGTCGAGCGAATAGCCGCGGTCGGCGAAAAGGCGCGCCAGGCCGCGATGCACGATCGTCGCACCCACCTGGCTCTTGATGTCGTCGCCCACGATGGGCAGGCCGGCGGCCCGGAAGCGCGTCGCCCAGGCGGGCTCGGAGGCGATGAAGACGGGCACGCAGTTGACCATGGCGACGCCGGCCGCGAGACAGGCCTCGGCATAGTGGCGGACCGCCGCTTGCGAGCCCACGGGCAGGTAGCAGATCAGCACTTCCGCACCGCTTCGCCGCAGCACGTCCGCCACGTCGACGGCCGGCGCCTCGGCAAGGCGAAAGGCCTCCGCGTCCGGATAGTCGGCCATGTGCGGGGCCAGGCCGTCGAGGACCGGCCCCATCTCGACGACGACGCCGGTGGCGGCGATTTCGCCTTGAAAGACCTGGGCCCGGTTCGGCGCCGCGAAGATCGCCTCTTCCAAGGGCCGGCCGACCTTGCGCCGGTCGATATCGAAAGCGGCCGTAAAGGTAATGTCGCAGGGGCCGAAGCCGCCGATGTCAGGGTGCATCAGGCCGGTCGTTTCCGCCAGGTCGCGATCCCTGTAGTAGCCGATCCCCTGCACCAAAGAGCTAGCGCAGTTGCCGACGCCCGCGATAGCGACTTTGACGGATGTCATCTCAGTACCGCTCCCGGTGAAACAAACATCAACACTTATTCTTTAGGCACACAAGAAGACACAAAACATCATCTTATCGATTACTTTTGCATCTCAACGAAGGACAGAACAGATCGGCTCAATCCATGATTTGGATTCTGCCGCCAAACCCCCTCAAGGTCGGCCGCACAATCCCCGACATGCGGTCCGGTTGTCAAGCCTGGGACCGCGCACTGTCGATTTCGGTGCTACAGTGAGCGGGGACGGACGCGGCATCGCCGATCGACGGGGGATGGTATGGACGTGGAAGGCTTCAGGGCGACGCTCGACGAGGAGGCGCCGCCGGCGGATCTGAGCCTGGCGCTGCAAGCGCTCTGGCAAGAGGCCAAGGGCGAATGGGACGCCGCGCACAAGCTGGCGCAGGCCCAAGACGATGCCGTCGGCGCCTGGGTGCACGCCTACCTGCACCGGGTCGAGGGCGACGAATCGAACGCCGGTTATTGGTACCGGCGCGCCGGCAAGCCGCATTCGACGGCACCGCTGGCCGAGGAATGGCAGGAGATCGCCTCGGCTTTGCTCTAAAGAACGTCCGCCAGCGCCTGCAGCGTGTCTTCGAGGCGCATCTCGCTGGTGAAGACGCCGGCGACGCCGAGCGCCTGCAGCGCCGCGACGTCGTCGGGCGGAATCGTGCCGCCGACGAAGATCTTGATATCGCCCGCGCCCATGTCGTCGAGCTCGGCCATGGTCTCGGCGACGAGCTCATGGTGCGAGCCCGACAGGATCGAGAGCCCGACCGCATCCACGTCCTCGGCCACGGCGACGCGGGCGATGTAGTCCGGGGCGCGGCGCAATCCGGTATAGATGACCTCCGCGCCGGCGTTGCGGAGCGCCAGCGTCACCACCTTGGCCCCGACGTCGTGGCCGTCGAGGCCGGGCTTGGCGATCAGGATGCGCTTGCCGGCGAGGCTCATCCGCCCCCTCCCCTTCAGGCGGCGCCGAGCGCCGGCTCCTGGAACTCGCCCCAGCGCTGCTTCAACTCAGCGACCATCTCGCCGATGGTGACGTAGGCGTGACAGCAGTCGACGAGATAGGGCATCAGGTTCTCGGTCTCGTCGTCGGCCGCCTTGCCCAGGCGAGCGAGTGCTTGCTCGGCGGCGGCGTTGTCGCGGCGGGCCCGCACGGCCTCGAACTTCTCGACGATCAGGTCGCGGTTCTTGGGGTCGAGGCGGAAGACCTCGCCGACGCCGCCGGCCTCGTCGTCGTCCTGGTAGCGGTTGACGCCGACCACGACCCGCGCCTCGGCATCGGTCTCTTCCTTGCGCTGGAGCGCCCGCTTGGCGATCCGCATCTGGATGTAGCCGTCCTCGATCGCCGGAATGGCGCCGCCATAGTCCTCGATCTCGGCCATCACCTTCAGGATCTCGTCCTCCATCCGATCGGTCAGGTGCTCGACGTAGTAGCTGCCGCCCAGAGGGTCGACGGTCTTGGCGATGCCGCTTTCCTCGGCGACGATCTGTTGCGTCCTCAGCGCCAGCTCGGCGTTCTTCTCGGTCGGGATCTGGTAGGCCTCGTCGAAGGCGCAGGTGAAGATCGACTGCGCCCCGCCCAGCACCGCCGCCATGGCCTCGACGCCGACGCGGACGATGTTGTTCATCGGCTGTGCCGCGGTCAGCGACGAGCCGCCGCAGACGACGCCGAAGCGGAAGAGCTGACTGCGCGGGTCCTTGGCGCCGTACTTCTCGGTCATCAGGCGGGCCCAGATGCGGCGCGCGGCGCGGAACTTCGCCGCCTCCTCGAAGAGGTCCATGTGGACGTAGAAGAAGAAGCTCAGGCGCCGGGCGAAGCTGTCGACATCGACGCCGCGCCGCAACAGCTCGTCGACATAGGCGATCGCGTTGGCGAGCGTATAGGCGATCTCCTCGACCGCCGTGGCGCCGGCATCGCGGACATGGGCGCCGGCGATCGAGATGGTGTTGAAGCGCGGCGTCTCGTCGCGGCCGAAGAGGATCGAGTCGCAGATGAGACGCACCGAGGGCCGGACCGGAAAGATCCAGGTGCCCCGCGCCACGTACTCCTTCAGGATGTCGTTCTGGATCGTGCCGGTCAGCTTGTCGCGCGCAACGCCGGCCTTGTCGGCGGCGGCGACGTACATGGCGTAGATCATCGCCGCGGTGCCGTTGATCGTGAACGAGGTCGAGATTCGGGAGAGGTCGATGCCGTCGAACAGCACCTCCATCTCGGCGAGGTTCGAGAGCGAGACCCCGACCTTGCCGACCTCGGCCCGGGCGATGGCGTCGGTCGGGTCGTAACCGCACTGGGTCGGCAGGTCGAGTGCTACCGAGAGCCCGGTCTGGCCGCGCTCCAGCAGGAAGCGGTAGCGCTCGTTCGATTCCTCGGCCGAGCCGAAGCCCGAATATTGGCGGATCGTCCACATCCGGCCGCGATAGCCGTTCGGGAAGATGCCGCGGGTAAAGGGCGCCTCGCCGGGCAGGCCCGGATCCTCGCGGACCATGTCGGCGGTCGCGACCAGTGGGATCTCGATGCCCGACGGCGTGTATTCGGGCGCCGCCGCCTTACCTGGGTCTGCCATGTCGTTCTCCCTCTCTAGTCTCGCTTCGCCAGCACCTTGTCGGCGGCCGTCCAATGATCCTCATGCACCCAGGTGGCGGCGAAGTTCCGCGTCTCCAGGGCGTCGAGCTCGGCCCGTGGCGCGCCGCGACGGGCCTCGGCCGCCAGGGCCTTGAAGGCGCGCAACACCTGCGGCGTCTGCCGCAGGAATGGCGCCGCATAGGCATCGACGCAGTCGGCCAGATCCTGATCCTCGGCCGCGACCGCGTCCACGAGGCCGACCGCAAGCGCCTCGGCGGCCGGATACATCTCGGCCCGGCAGAGGACGTCGAGGGCCTTGCTCGGCCCCAGAAGCGACATCAGGTCGACGCCGCCGCCCCAGGCCGTGGAGATGTTGAGGCGGCCCTGGACGAAGCCGATCCGGGCATGCGCCGCCGCGACGCGGAAATCGCAGCTCAGCGCCAACTCGGCGCCGCCGCCCATGGCGTCGCCGTTCAAGGCCGCGACCACCGGAACGGGAAAGTCGCGAATTGCGTTCAGTGCCGCCTTGGCTTGCTCCGCCATCTCGGTCGCCTCCGCCAGGCTTCTGACCGAAGCGAGATCACGGAGGTCGCCGCCGGCGGCGAAGCTCTTGTCGCCCGCGCCGCCCAAGACCGCCAGCTTGAGGGCATCGTCCGCCGAGTGGTCGGTGAAGATGTGGCGCAGCGTGTCCAGGACCGATCGGCTCAAGGCATTGTGCTTTTGGGGCCGGTTGACGGTGACGCGGAGCACAGCACCCTCGCGCACGATTTCGACCTCGGGCACACTCATCGACAGCGCGCCCCACGCTCGCAAACCACGTCTGGACTGGTGTTGGCCATCGCCGGCAAATATGCGTCATTTGGCCGCTCCGGTCCAAGCGTCAATCCGCCTCGGCGCGCGGCCCCGCCTTGCCGCCGCTTCGCACGACCGCTAGCATCCCGCGAAGTGACCGGGTCGGGGGATCAGGGGATGCGGAACGTGATCGGGCCGGCGACTTGGCCATGGAATGGCATCGCCATCACCATCCTGCCGTTGCTGGGACTGCTCTACCTCGTCGGCATGGCGGAGCCCGCGGCGGCGGCCTGCGGCGGCGAGAATCAACCGCGCTGTCAGTTCTCCAAGGCGCGCAAGATGGGCAAGCCGCTCTGGCCCCGGTCACGGCGTCGAACGCCTGTGTCAAGCCGGCGCGGTCCGAGCCGGCCAAGGCGACCCGGCACAAGAAGGTCGGCTGCCCCAGGGGCAGCTTCTTCGATCCCCGCAAGGGCGGCGAATGCTGGTCCTGCCCGTCGGGCTACAAGCGCAGCCTGGCGCCGGTCACGGCCAAGAACGCCTGCGCCAAAAGCGTCTTCGGCAAGACCGCGAGGGCCAAGTATCGCGGCAAGCACGGTTGCGGGCGGGGCCAGTTCTTCGACCCCAGAAAGGGCGGCGAGTGTTGGTCCTGTCCGTCCGGTTACAAGCGGTCGCTCGCGCCGGTGACGGCCACGAACGCCTGCGTGCGCCCCGGCAAGAAGCAGCTCGCCAAGGCGCAGTACCACAAGAAGCTCGGTTGCGCCCGAGGCGCTTTCCTCGATATCGGCCGCGGCGAATGCTGGTCCTGTCCATCGGGCTACGGCCGCTCGCTCCATCCGGTCACCGACCGCCGTGCCTGCGTCGCCCGTCAGGCGGCCTGTGGCTCTGGCCTCATCAACGTCGGCGGCACTTGCCGGCGCAAGGGACAGTGCGGCGGCAACGGCGCCCGGCCTTGCCTCGTCATCGAGCGCATCCCCTCCTGCAACAAGGGCCTGAAGGAGGATTTCGGCAAGAACCGCTGCGTGCCCCTGCGGCCCGGCGAGACACCCTTCACGGCTGGCTTGGCCTCGCTCACCGGCGAGATCGCCAAGGGCACCGACATCTGCCAGGACGTCCTGACCGCGCTGCCCCAGCTCAAGTCCGGGATCCGGCCACTCGACCTCGCCGCCGGCTGCAGCAATTACATGAACATCGGCTTCGTCTGTGCGGTGCCGAGCTCGGTCAACAAGATCAAGGAGAGCGCCGAGCTGCTGCACCGCTTCAACAAGGAGTACAACCGCTCGCCCTGCAAGGACACGCTGAAATGGTACCACGCCTCGGCCACGCGCCACGGCAAGAGCAAGGGCTTGAGCTGCCCACGGGGTCAGTTCTTCGATCTGATCCAGGGCGGCACCTGCTGGTCCTGCCCGAGGAAACACGTCCGCTCGCTGGAACCGGTGACCTCGCGCGCCGCCTGCGCCCGTGCCGGCGGCACCCCGCCGATGTTCCGCAGCCTCTGCGCCGGGGTCATGGCGATGACCCGGGATGCCGACAAGGCGGTGCAGTGCCTGGCAGCGATGATCCGCACAGGCACACTCGCCCAGGCGTTCCGCGGCCGGGAAAAGGACCTCTGCCTGATCGCCGGCGAAGAAACCTATTTCACCGTCCTCGACTACCTGACCGCGACCAG
>JASLMY010000246.1 GCA_030746295.1 Alphaproteobacteria bacterium
TCGAATCGGCACTACGTTCAAGCGGTAGAAAAGGTCCTCGCGGAAGCGGCCCTGGTGAATCAGCTGACGCAGATCGCGGTTGGTGGCGGCAATGATGCGGGCGTCGGCCCGGATCGGGGTCCGGCCGCCGACCGTCGTGTACTCGCCCTGCTGCAACACGCGCAGCAATCGGGTCTGCGCCTCGGGCGGCATATCGCCGATCTCGTCCAAAAAGAGGGTGCCGCCATTGGCCTGCTCGAAGCGGCCCATGCTGCGGTTGCTGGCGCCGGTGAAGGCGCCCTTCTCGTGCCCGAAGAGCTCGCTCTCGATCAGCTCGCGCGGAATTGCCGCCATGTTGACGGCGACGAAGGCACCGCCGCGGCGCTTTCCGAAGTCGTGCAGGGCCCGCGCCACCAGCTCCTTGCCGGTGCCCGATTCGCCGGTGATGGTGACGGTGAGGTCGGTCGCCATCAGCCGCGCCAGGGTCCGGTAGATGTCCTGCATCGCCGGCGAGCGGCCGATCAGCGGCAGGCCTTCCTCGCTCTCGTCGTCGCCGTTCGGACGGTCGGCCCGTCGCGCATCGGCGCTGAGGGCGCGGCGGACGACGTTGGTCAGGTCGTTCAGGTCGAACGGCTTGGGCAGGTACTCGTAGGCGCCGCGCTCGGTCGCCCGGATCGCGGTCAGGATCGTGCTCTGCGCGCTCATGACGATGATCGGCAGGTTGGGGCGCAGCTTCTTGATCCGGGGTAGGAGGTCGAGGCCGTTCTCGTCCGGCATCACCACGTCGGTGATGACGAGATCGCCCTCGCCGTCCGAGACCCAGCGCCAGAGGGTCGCGGCGTTGGAAGCGCTGAGGACGCGGTAGCCGGCCCGACCCAGCGCCTGATCGAGGACCATGCGGATCGCCCGGTCGTCGTCGGCGATCAGGATCGTGCCTTCGCTCAACCTGCTTCTCCGTCGGTCCAGCCGACCGCCTCGTGCAGCGGCAGCATGACCCGAAAGGTGGTCCGGCGCGGCTCGGAGCTGCAGTCGACGATGCCGCCGTGATCGCCGATCAACTTGGCGACCAGCGCCAGGCCGAGTCCCGTGCCCTCGGCCTTGGTGGTGACGAACGGATCGAAGAGATGCGGGCGCAGGTCCTCCGGCACGCCTGAGCCGTTGTCGCTGACCGAGACCTCGAGCGGCAGCTTCAAGCGGCTGTTGGAGCCCGGGATGGCCACCCGGACGCCATGTCGAAAGGCCGTCGCCAGCACGATCTCACCGCCCTCTTCCGGCACCGCCTCGGCCGCGTTCTTCACCAGGTTGAGGAATACCTGCACCAGCTGATCGAAGTTGCCGTAAACGGGCGGCAATGAGGGGTCGTAGCGCTCGACGATGGTGATGCTGCGGGCGAAGCCGCTCTCCGACACCTTGCGCACCCGCTCCAGGACCTGGTGAATGTTCACGGGACGGCGCTGCAATGGCTTGTCGGAGAACATCTCCATGTGGTCGACCAGGGCGCAGACGCGATCGACCTCGTCGCGGATGAGATCGGTCAGTGCCTGATCTTGAGGTTGGACGTTGTCTTCCAGAAGTTGCGCTGCGCCGCGGATGCCCGACAGTGGGTTCTTGATCTCGTGCACCAGCACTGCCGCCATCCCGGCGACCATTCGCGCCGCACCCCGATGCGTCAATTGGCGATCCATCTTGCCGGCGATCGAGGCCTCGCGGATCACGATCACCGCCGCCCCCGGCGCATCCGCGACCGGTGCCACGGTGATGTCCGACAGCCTGGGCCCGGTCTTCGGCGTGCCGAGATCGACCGCGTATTCCGACATCGTCATGCCTTGGCGCTGGACCTGATCCAAGAGCGCCAGCAAGGGGCTGTCGTAAGGCACGACGTCGGCCACGGCGCCGCCGACCAGATAGGGGGCACCGGCGGCGAAGAACTGCTCGGCGGCGTGGTTCACGTAGCCGATGGCAGCGTCGCCGTCGACCAGCAGCACTGGATTCGGCAGCGCCGCCAGGATGCCGTCGGCGCCTGGCAGCGCCGAGGCGGGCGCCTTGGTCGCCGGCCGGGACACCGCCATCGCTAGGCGGCCCTCCGTTCCGCCAGCCGATCATAGGCCTCGGCGACCAGGCATATGACCCGGGCCGGGTCGTCTTCCTGCTGCACCCGGCGCCGGGTCGCCTCGCCTGCGCCGGCCTTGTCGAGGTACCAGCCCAAGTGCTTGCGCGCGACCCGACGGCCGATCTCGGTGCCGTGGTGCGCCAACAGATCCCGGTAGTGGTCGAGGGCGACGTCCTTCTGTTCCGTCAGCGTAGGCTCGGGCGGCCGGTGGCCGGTCGCGAGATAGCGGGCGACCGCGCCCGGAAACCAGGGCCGCCCACAGGCGCCGCGGCCGATCATGACGCCGTCGGCCTTGGACTGGCGCAGAATGCCGCGGGCGTCGTCGTACGTCTCGACATCGCCATTGGCGATCACCGGCACGGCGACCGCGTCCTTGACCCGGGCGATGAAATCCCAGTCGGCCCTGCCGCCGAAGCCTTGCTCGCGGGTGCGGCCGTGGACGGTGATGAGCGAGACGCCCAGATCCTCGGCGAGCTTCGCCAGCCTCGGCGCGTTCCGCCTGGTGGCGTCCCAGCCGGTCCGCATCTTCAGCCCCACCGGCACCGAGACGGCCCCGACCGTGGCCTCGATCAGGCGCGCCGCCAGGGCCTCGTCCCGCATCAAGGCGGCGCCCGCCTGCTTGCCCTGGGCCACCTTCTTGACCGGGCAGCCCATGTTGATGTCGATCATCCGCGCACCCCGGTCTTCCGAGAGACGTGCCGCCAGTGCCATCGGCTCGGGTTCGGCGCCGGCGAGCTGGATCACCAGCGGTCCCTCGGCACCGTCCGGCTGGCGGCGGCGCTCGCTCTCCCGCGTGCGCTGGATGACGCCACGACTGACGATCATCTCGGAGACGACCAGCCCCGCGCCCCATCGGCGCGCCAGGCGGCGAAATGGCGCATCGGTGACGCCCGACATGGGCGCCAGGATGACGGGATTGTCGAGGCGCAGCGATCCGACGTCGACGCACATTTCTTGGGCAATCAATCCATTTGCACTGAGAGGGGCAAACTAGGGGACTCAGGTCATATTCGCAATCATGAAACACACCGCACCCGTAGTGCGTCGCCGACGCGCGGCGCGCCCTTGCGCCTTGGCGGCGGCGACCCCGGCGGTTAGGGTGGGCGCCGCGCCGCGCGGGGCGCCCAAGCTCGATTTCGGCCATGACCCGCCCATGAACACCATCGCCCTGATCGTCGCCGCCGGCCGCGGCACCCGTCTCGGCGCCGAGCTGCCGAAGCAGTACCTTTCGCTGGCCGGCGTCCCCATGCTGCGTCATTCGGTCGAGGCCTTCCTTGCCCACCCCGAGGTCGATGCGGTGCGTGTCGTCATCGATCCGGCCGACCGCGAGCACCACGACCGGGCGCTGCGGGGCCTGGCGGCTTTGGCGCCGGTCGCGGGTGGTGCCAGCCGACAGCAATCGGTGCGCCTCGGCTTGGAGAGCCTAACCGGAGCGGCACCGGACCGCGTCCTGATCCACGACGCGGCCCGGCCGTTCGTCGACGCGAACACGATCTCGGCGACCCTGGCTGCGCTCGGGCAGCACCACGGCGCCCTGCCCGGTCTCGCCGTCGCCGACAGCCTGAAGCGGGCCGAGGCCGGCCTGGTCACCGACAGTGTCGACCGCGCCGGCATCTGGCGGGCGCAAACGCCACAGGTCTTTCGCTTCGCCGATATCCTGGCCGCCCACCGCGAAGCCGAGGATTTATCGCTGACCGACGATGCCGCCGTCGCGACCCGCGCCGGCCTCGCCGTCGCCATGGTCCCGGGCACGGAGGCGAACTTCAAGGTCACGGACGAGGCCGACATGGCGCGCGCCAGACGCACCATCGGCGGCGACGCCGGCGAGGTCCGGGTCGGCAACGGTTTCGACGTGCACCGCTTCGAGGCCGGCGACCACGTCATGCTCTGTGGCGTGGCCGTGCCGCATGACGCGGGACTCAAGGGCCACTCGGATGCCGATGTCGGCCTGCATGCGTTGACCGACGCGGTGCTCGGCACCATCGGCGCCGGCGATATCGGCCAGCATTTCCCGCCAAGCGAGCCCGAGTGGCGCGGCGCGCCCTCGGAGGATTTCCTACGCCACGCCGCGGCACTGGTCGTCGCGGCCGGCGGATGCATCGCCCATGTCGACCTGACCCTGATCCTGGAGCGGCCCAAGGTCGGCCCGCACCGCGACCGGATGCGGGCCAACGTCGCCCGCATTCTGGACCTCGCCGTCGAGCGGGTCAGCGTCAAGGCGACCACGACCGAGCGGCTGGGCTTTCTCGGCCGCGGCGAGGGCATCGCCGCCCAGGCCACCGCCACCGTGCGCTTGGGCGGACCATGAAGCTGCGCACCCCGGCGCTGCCGCTCTCCGACCCAGCGGGCATGCTGGCGACCTGGTTCGGGGTCGGCCTGATGCGCTACGCGCCGGGCACCTGGGGCTCGTTTGCGGCCCTGCCGCTGGCCTGGCTGCTCTTCTACTTGGGCGGCACCTGGCTCCTGGCCGTGGGCACCGTCGTCGTCAGCCTGGTCGGCTGGTGGGCGGCCGAGCGTTATATCCGCGCCCACGGCACCGAGGACCCGGGCGACGTCGTCATCGACGAGGTCGCGGGCCAGTGGCTGACGCTGCTGCCGGCCGGCGGCGACATCGGCCTGATGGCCGCCGGCTTCGTCCTCTTCCGGATCGCCGACATCTTGAAGCCGTGGCCGGCCGGGTGGGCCGACCGGCATATCAAGGGCGGCCTCGGCACCATGGTCGACGACCTGTTGGCGGCGATTTGGTCCGGCCTTGCGGTCCTGGGCCTGCGCCTCGCCTTCGGAGGTTTCTGAATGTCGTCGCCGGAGCTTCGCCAGCTGGCCGGCCAAGTGCTGGACGCCTGTCGCCAACGGGGCCTGATGATCGCCACGGCGGAATCCTGCACCGGCGGCCTGATCGCCGGCACGCTAACCGATATCGCCGGCTCCTCCGACGTCGTCGACCGCGGCTTCGTCACCTATTCGAACGAGGCCAAGCAGGAGATGCTGGGAGTTCCGGCGGCGACGCTCGAACGCCACGGCGCGGTCAGCGAGGCCACCGCCAGGGCCATGGCCGAGGGCGCGCTCGCCCGGGCGCGGGCCGACCTCGCGGTCGCGGTCACCGGCGTCGCCGGCCCCGGCGGCGGCACCGCGCCGAAACCGGTCGGCCGGGTGCATCTGGCGGCGGCGCGGCGCGGCGGCCCGACCTTGCACCGGAGCATGGACTATGGCGATCTCGGCCGCGACGGCATCCGCTGGGCCACCGTCCGCACCGCGCTCGAGATGGCGTTGACGCGCGCCAGCGACTGAGGAGACGCACGACCAATGTTCCGGATGCGGGGTCGACAGGTCGCGGTGCTGATCGTCGGCGGCCTCGCCGTCCTCGTCCTCGCCAGCGTCGTTGCCTACGTCCTCACCCGGCTCGGCAGCCTGACGCCGGCCGACGGCGCCGGCTTCCTGGCCCTGATGGCGCTGCTACCGATGTCCGCCATCCTGTTCTGGGCCTACGGCTGGACGCTTGCCGTCGCCGAGGCGCCGGCGCCTTATTTGGGTCTCGACCGGTTGAGACTCCGTTGGGCCGCCGTCGGCGTCGGCGGTGGGATAGCGGTCGCGGCACTTTCATGGGCGGTGGTGACGCTGACGAGCCGCTGGCTCGGCGCGCCGTTCAACCTCTTCCTGGAGATCCTGGGGAAGACGGCGGAGGTCTCGCTGCCGCTCGTCGTCGTCCTGCTGTTGGTGGGTAGCGTCTTGGCACCCTTGTGGGAGGAGATCGTCTTTAGCGGCGTCCTCTACACCTGGGCCAGACGACACTTTGGAGTAGGCCTATCCGCGATCGGCGTCGCCTGCCTGCACGCGCTGATGCATGTCGACCCCGCTGTGCTGCCAGCCCTGGTGACGATTTTTACCGTCTTCGCGCTGCTCTACGAGTGGTCCGGCAACATCTGGGTGCCGATCCTGGCGCACGTCACCAACAACACGCTTTCCTTCATCTGGGTCTTCTGGCAGCTCGGCTGAGCGCCCCGGCTCGCCCTCAGTCAGCGACGCCGCCATGCGCGGGCTGGCGGCGCACGGCGGGGGCATCGCCATGGACCTCGCGGGCGCGCTTCTCGAAGGCCTGCACCATGCGCTTCACGGCCTCGTTGAAGGCAGCCCTGGCGACCGCCTGCAGAGCCCGTGAGTGGAACTCGAAATCGACGTAGAAGTCGATCGTGGTGGCGCGGCCGCCGTCCTCGGGAATGAAGCGCCAGTGGTTGTTGAGATAGCGGAAGGGGCCGTCGATATACTCGACGTCGATGCGGTCGGGCGCCGACAGCGTCACCTTGGACGTGAACTTCTCGCGAAAGACCTTGAAGCCGACCATGAGGTCGCCCCAGATGACGTTGCCCTGGCGCCGGCTCACCCGGCAGGCGATGCACCAGGGCAGGAACTCGGGATAGCGCTCGATATCGGCGACCAGGTCGAAGAGCTGCTCGGGCCGGTAGGGTAACGTGCGTTGCTCGGCGTGGGTCGGCATCGGCGCCCCTCAGCCCCGCTCCCGGAGTGCCGCCGCCCGGCGTCGGCTGAGCTCGGCGAAGTCACGGTCGGCATGATAGGACGAGCGGGTCAGCGGCGTCGACGAGACCAGGAGGAAGCCCTTGCCGCGGGCCGCTTGAGCATAGCCTTCGAACTCCTCCGGCGTGACGAAGCGGTCGATGGCGTGATGCTTCAGCGTCGGCTGCAGGTACTGGCCGATGGTCAGGAAATCGACCTCCGCCGCCCTCAGGTCGTCCATCACCTGATGCACTTCCTGCCGGCCCTCGCCCAGCCCCACCATGATGCCCGACTTGGTGAACATCTCCGGCGCCAGTGCCTTGACTTCGGAGAGGAGCTTCAGCGAGGCGAAGTAGCGCCCGCCCGGGCGGACCTCCGGGTAGAGCCGCGGCACCGTCTCCAAATTGTGGTTGAAGACGTCCGGGCGGGCCGCCGCCACGGTCTCCACCGCCCCCGGCTTGCCGAGGAAGTCGGGCGTCAGGACCTCGATCGTGGTCCCGGGCGCGGCCTTGCGAATGGCCCCGATCACGGCCGCGAAGTGCTCGGCACCGCCGTCCGCCAGGTCGTCGCGGTCGACCGAGGTGACGACGACGTGGGCCAGGCCCAGCTTGGCGACGGCGATGGCGACGTTCTCCGGCTCGAAGGGGTCGAGCGGCGCCGGCCGGCCGGTCTT
>JASLMY010000247.1 GCA_030746295.1 Alphaproteobacteria bacterium
ATCCCGCTCGCAGTCGACAAATTTGACCATGGCACGGTTCTAACCGAAAACACTCCCAAAGTCCGACAGACTGTTAGGGAAGAATTTAGGGCGGGCCTCGTCGTTCGCCACCATGGACCGGAGCGGCGGAATTTGCTACCTACGGGGCGGCCGGGCTGGGGCTCGGATAGGAAAATGGCGGTAAGTCATTTGTAAATCAATCTGTTACAGGGCAGTCTTAAGGTGACGATCAGGGTCTACAACACGGCCACGCAGGCCCGTGAGGTGTTCGAGCCGTTGGCGCCGGAGCACGTGCGCCTCTATGTCTGCGGACCCACGGTCTACGACTTCGCCCATATCGGCAACGCCCGGCCGGTGGTGGTCTTCGATGTTCTGGTGCGCCTCCTTCGACGGCACTACGCCAAGGTCACCTATGTGCGCAACATCACCGACATAGAGGACAAGATCAACGATGCCGCGCGTGCCGAGGGTGTTGCTATCGACGTGATCACCGGGCGCACGACAGAGGCCTATCACCAGGACATGGCGGCGCTCGGCGCGCTGCCGCCCGACGTCGAGCCGCGCGCGACCGATCACGTCGCGGAAATGATCGAGATGATCGAGACCCTGATCGCCAAGGGGCACGCCTACGAGGCCGAGGGTCACGTGCTCTTCAGCGTGCCCTCGATGCCCGACTATGGCGCCTTCGCGCGCCGCAGCCCGGACGAGATGATGGCCGGTGCCCGCATCGAGGTCGCCCCTTACAAGCGCGATCCCATGGACTTTGTGCTTTGGAAGCCATCGGACGCCGAGACCCCTGGCTGGGACAGCCCCTGGGGCCGGGGCCGGCCGGGCTGGCATATCGAGTGCTCGGCGATGGGGAAGTCTTACCTCGGCGTCACTTTCGATATCCACGGTGGTGGCCTCGACCTCGTCTTCCCGCATCACCAGAACGAGATCGCGCAGAGCCATTGCGCCCACGACGGCGCCCCCTTGGCGAAGTACTGGATGCACAACGGCTACGTCGTGGTCGAGGGCGAGAAGATGTCGAAGTCGCTCGGCAACTTCTTCACGGTGCGCGAGCTGTTGGAAGAAGGCCATCCGGGTGAGGCCATTCGCCTGGCCCTGCTGGCGGCGCACTATCGCCAGCCCTTGGACTTCACCCGCGAGGGCCTGGCTCGGGCCAGGCAGACGCTGGACCGCTGGTACCGCGCCGTGGCCGAGGCGGACGCCGTGGCCGAGCTGCCGGAAGGCGTCATGGCGGCGCTGGAGGATGATCTCAACACGCCATTGGCGATCACCGAGATGCACAAGCTGGCCGATGCGGCGCTCGGCGGCGATGCGGTCGCCGCCGCCGCGCTGAAGGCGGCGGGGACGGTCATGGGGCTGCTCGAGGAAACGGCGAGCGATTGGTTCCAGGGTGACGATGGCGGTGGCCTTTCGGCCGAGGCCATTGAGGCGCAAATTGCAACACGGTCGAAAGCACGAAAAAACAAAGACTTCCAAGCGTCGGATAAGATACGAGATGAATTGTTGGATCAAGGCGTGATCTTGGAAGACAAGCCCGACGGCACGACGGAATGGCGGCGCGCGTGATCGCCATGGAGCGAATATACCTCTTCGACACGACGTTACGGGACGGGGCGCAGACCTCGGGCGTCAACTTCTCGGTCGAGGACAAGAAGCTGATCGCAGAGGCGTTGGATCGTCTCGGCATCGACTATGTCGAGGGCGGCTGGCCCGGCGCCAACCCAACCGACAGCGCCTTCTTCGAGGCCGCGCCGACGCTTCGGACCGCGAAGATGACCGCCTTCGGCATGACCCGCCGGCCGGGACGCAGCGCCGACAACGATCCGGGCTTTCAGGCGGTGTTGGGTGCCGGTGCCGCAGTGGTCTGCCTGGTCGGCAAGACCTGGGACTTCCACGTCGATGCTGCCTTGGAAATCCCGAGACCCGAAAACGTCGCCGTCATCGCCGACAGCACCCGCGCCGTCCTCGACCGCGGCCTGGAAGCGATGTTCGATGCCGAGCATTTCTTCGACGGCTACAAGGCCAACGCCGGCTATGCCCTCGAGTGCTTGGCAGCCGCCTTGGAGGCCGGTGCCCGCTGGATCGTGCTCTGCGACACCAACGGCGGTACGCTGCCCGACGAGGTCGGGCGGATCGTCAGCGAAGTAGCGGCAGTGGTGCCGCCCGAAAAGCTCGGCATCCACGCCCACAACGATACCGGCAATGCCGTCGCCAACAGCCTGGTCGCGGTGCAGGCCGGCGCCCGCATGGTGCAGGGGACCTTGAACGGCCTCGGCGAGCGCTGCGGCAACGCCGATCTGGTGACCGTGATCCCGAGCCTCACGTTGAAGCCCCAATTCGCCGAGCGCTTCACGTGCGGCCTCGATGCCGAGCAGCTGCGCCACCTGACGCCGACCTCGCACCTCCTGGACGAGCTCTTGAACCGGGCGCCCGACCGGCATGCGCCCTATGTCGGCGCCAACGCCTTCGCGCACAAAGGCGGATTGCACGTCTCGGCGGTACTGAAGGACCCGACGACCTACGAGCATGTCGCACCAGAACTGGTGGGCAACGCCCGAACCGTGCTGGTCTCCGACCAGTCGGGACGCTCCAACGTCCTGGCCCGCCTGGCCGAGGTCGGGATCGAGCTCGAGCCCAAGGATCCCCGCATCGAGCGACTGCTGTCGGAGGTCAAGCAGCGCGAGTTCGAGGGCTACGCCTACGACGGCGCCGAGGCCAGCTTCGAGCTGATGGCCCGGCGCACCCTCGACCAGGTGCCGGACTATTTCGAGGTCGAGGGCTTTCGCGTCATGGTCGAGCGCCGCCACAACGCGCTCGGCCAGCTGATCTCTGTCTCCGAGGCGACGGTCAAGCTCACCATCGAGGGCCGCGAGATCATGTCGGTGGCCGAAGGCAACGGGCCGGTGAACGCCCTCGACAACGCCATCCGCAAGGACTTCGGCGTCTATGCCGAGCACATCGCCGACTTGCGGCTGGTCGACTACAAGGTCCGGATCCTCGATGGCGGCACCGAGGCGGTGACCCGGGTGCTGATCGAGAGCGCCGACCGCCACGGCGAGCGTTGGTTCACGGTCGGGGTCTCAGCCAACATCGTCGATGCCTCGTTCCAGGCGCTCTTCGATTCCATCGTCTACAAGCTCTACCGCGAAGGCGCGCCGTCTGGTGCCGTCGCCTTGCGCCCGCCGACGGCCGAGAAGGCCGACGCCGGCTGAGCGCTCGGCCGACTGCGATGGCGGGCACGAATTCGACGGCGAGGCTGCTGCAGGGCGGCCCCGTCATCGTCCTGGTCCGCCCGCAGCTCGGCGAAAACATCGGTGCTGCGGCGCGGGCGATGCTGAATTTCGGGCTTTCCGAGATGCGTCTGGTGTCGCCGCGTGACGGCTGGCCGAACGAGGCCGCCCGGGCCATGGCGAGCCGTGCCGACCGGGTGCTCGATGACGCCCAGGTCTTCGACAGCACCGATAGCGCGATCGTCGACCTCAGGTTGCTGCTGGCGACCACGGCGCGGCCCCGCGACATGGAGAAGCCGGTCCTGACGCCACGTGAAGCCGCGGCGGAGCTGCGCGCGGCCGAGGCCCGGGGCGAGGCGGCGGGCGTTCTTTTCGGGGCCGAGCGCTCGGGCCTCGACAACGAGGACGTGAGCCGCGCCCAAGCCGTCGTCGAGGTGCCGGCCAATCCTGGCTTCGCCTCGCTGAACCTGGCTCAGGCGGTGTTGTTGATCGGCTACGAATGGTTCCAGCTCGGTAACGCGGCGGTGTCGGGGGCGGGGGCCGAGGAATCGCCGCCCGCGACCCTCGAAGGGTTCAACTATTTCTTTGGCCGACTGGAGCAAGCCCTTGATGAAAAGGGATTCTTGAAACCTCCGGAAAAGCGTCCTTCAATGCTGCGCAACATCCGCAACATGTTGACCCGGGCCCGCTTCACGGAGCAGGACTTGCGAACACTCCACGGCATCCTGAGCGCCCTCAAGCGTGGGGGCGACGAGAGCTGAGGTATGTCGTCATCCCAAGGCTGCCATGGGAGGGACCGAGGACCCGTGGAGAGCGCCGGCAGCCAGCGCTTTCGCGTTTGACAGTGCCGGGGGGAGGCTGTATGACGGCGCCTCCGGCGCGGCTTTCAGTTGGGGAGCCAGTGCCTCTCCGTCGAGCCGCAGCCGACATCCCGTGGAAGATAGGCGTTCATGACCAAGCGTGTTAGCTCGAAATACAAGCTCAATCGCCGCCTCGGCGAGAATCTCTGGGGCCGGCCGAAGAGCCCGGTGAACCGGCGCGATTATCCGCCCGGGCAGCATGGTCAGGCGCGCCGACGCAAGGCCTCCGATTTCGGCGTCCAGCTGGCGGCGAAGCAGAAGTTGCGCGGCTACTACGGCAACATCACCGAGAAGCAGTTCCGCCGCACCTATGGCGAGGCGGTGAAGGGCCGTGGCGACACCTCGGAGAACCTGATCGGGCTTCTGGAGCGGCGGCTCGACGCCGTCGTCTACCGCATGAAGTTCGTGCCGACGGTGTTCGCGGCCCGGCAGTTCGTCAACCATGGCCACGTCCATGTCAACGGCCGGCGGGTGACGATCCCGAGTTTCCGGGTCCGCGAGGGCGACGTCATCGAGGTCCGGGAGAAGTCGCGGCAGATGGTGATGCTGTTGGAGGCGATCGAGTCGCCGGAGCGCGACGTTCCCGACTACGTCGACGTCGACTACAAGCAGATGCGCGGCACCTTCCTGCGCCAGCCCAAGCTCGCCGACGTGCCCTATCCGGTGCAGATGGAGCCCAATCTCGTCATCGAGTTCTATTCGCGCTGACGCCACCGGCGATCTCACGAAAACGCAAGGCGCGCCCGAGAAGATCGGTCGCGCCTTTGCTTTGTCGTCTTTCGGGAATGTTTGGTCTACCATCGGCGGCGGCGGGCGGTATCGCCGGCAGGTTGGGCATTGAGAGAGAGGTAGCGTGATGGACGCGGGGAAGTATGTTCACTTCGACGGTGAGTTGGTGCCGAGGGACGAGGCCAAGATCCACGTCTTCACACCGGCGGTCCGTTTCGGCGCCCACGTCTTCGAGGGCATTCGCGCCTACTGGAACGAGGATGCCGAGGAGCTCTACGTCTTCCGCCTGGCCGAGCATCTGGAACGGATGCGCCACGGGATGAAGGTGATGCGCTACGACCGCATCCCCTCGGTGGCCGAGATGGAAGCGATCGTTCTCGACTGCATTCGCGCCAACGAGCACCGAGGCGACATCGGAATTCGGCTTTCGGCCTACGTCGTGGGCGACGGCTTCATCGACGCCTCGAGCCCGATCTCCCTCATGTGCGGCACCGAGGCGGGTGCTGCGAAGGGCATCGAGGACAAGAAGATCCGCACCATGGTGACCTCGTGGCAGCGGATCAGCGACAATGCCATGCCGGGCCGCTTGAAGTGCGCCGCGAACTACCAGAACGGCCGGCTCGGCCTGATGCAGGCGCGCGATGCCGGCTTCGACGAGGCGATCTTCTTGACGCCCGAGGGCAAGGTCGCGGAAGGGGCGGGCGCCTGCATCTTCATGATCCGGGGCGGTCAGCCGGCGACGCCGCCGATCACCGCCGGCATCCTGGAGAGCGTCACGCGGGATACGATGCTGACGCTCTTCGCCGACAAGATCGGCCAGCCCGCGATCGAACGGCAGATCGACCGCACCGAGCTCTACATGGCGGAGGAGCTCTTCTTCTGCGGCTCGGCCTACGAGGTGCACCCGATCGTCGACGTCGACGGCATCAGTGTTGGCGAGGGCGAGGTCGGGCCGGTCTCGGCCAGCGTCTGGGATCACTACGAGGCCTTGGTGCGCGGCCAGGTGCCGGATCATCCCGAATGGCGGACGCCGGTCTACGGCAGCCAAGGCGTGGAGGCCGCCGCCGAATAGTCCGAGGCGCGTCCCGAGACCGAAACGGGGGCGGCAAGCTTTCAGATGTGGCGACAGGCAATGAGGCGCGTCGGTCGTTGGCTGGCGCTCTCTCTCGCCTTCGCGCTGCTCGTCGGTGAGACCGCCACGACGGGGTTGGCCAATGCGACGGTCACCATCCACGTTACCAGCAACGGCTGGCATACCAACATCGTCGTCGCCCGGGCGGACCTAGCGGCCGGGTCCGTGCCCGAGGTGGCCGACCTTCCCGAGGCCCGCTATCTCAGCTTCGGCTGGGGCGACGCCGAATACTATCCGGCGCGGCGGCCGACCTTCGGCATGGCGTTGGGGGCGGCGTTGCAACCGACGCCGGCGGTCGTCCACTTGGCCGGCTTCGCGGCACCGCCCGGCGAGGCCTTGCCCTCGGCCGAGGTCATTTCGCTGAAGCTCTCGGCGGGTGGCTTTCGGAGCCTAGTGACCTATCTGCATGGCAGTTTCGCTCGCGGCGGCGCCGACCGGATCGCCGCCACTGGTCACGGACTCTATCGCATGAGCGGCTTCTACCCGGCCACCGGCGAGTTCCACCTCTTCAACACTTGCAATACCTGGACGGCACGAGGGCTGCAGGCCGCCGGTCTCGACATCGACATCGCCAGTGCCACCAGCGCCGAGGACGTGATGGCCCAGCTCCGCGACTAGCCGACGATGTCGAGGGCGGAAAAGAAGTAGCCGATCTCGAAGGCCGCGGTCTCGGGCGCGTCGGAGCCGTGCGCCGAGTTGGCCTCGATCGATTCCGCGAAGTCGGCGCGGATGGTGCCGGGTGCGGCCTCGGCCGGGTTGGTGGCGCCCATGACTTCGCGGTTCTTGGCGATCGCGTCCTCGCCTTCCAGAACCTGTACGACGACCGGGCCTGAGCTCATGAACGCGCACAAGGAGTCGAAGAACGGCCGTTCGGCGTGGACGTGATAGAAGCCCTCGGCCTGGGCCCGCGTCAGCTGGATGCGGCGCTGCGCGACGACGCGGAGGCCGGCGTCCTCGAGCCGCTGCAAAATTGCGCCCGTCAGGTTCCGCCGGGTGGCGTCGGGCTTGATGATCGATAACGTGCGCTCGATCGCCATGGTCGTTGTCACTCCCTTTGTGCACTGCAAAAAGCCGGGCGCGTTATATCGGCTTCGCCCAGGCCCCGCAACCGTGATAGAAGGCGCCGCTATGCTCAGGCTCGACGACGTCACCTACCGTATTGCCGGGCGCCCGATCTTCGAAGGCGCCAGCGTCCATCTGCCCGTCGGCCACAAGGTCGGCGTC
>JASLMY010000248.1 GCA_030746295.1 Alphaproteobacteria bacterium
TCTCGCTTTCGACGATCGAGCCGCCGGGGCTGCCGGTGGCGATCATGTCGCCGGGCTCGAGCCAGGTGAACTGCGAGATGTGGGCGATCAGGTAGGCGAGATCGAAGATCATCATGTCGGTGCCGCCGTCCTGCACCACTTCGCCGTTCCGCCGCGTGGTGATGTGAAGGCGGCCTGGATCGGCGATCTCGTCCGCCGTCACCAGCCAGGGGCCGATGCTGCCCGAGCGATAGAAGTTCTTGGCCGGCGTGTTCTGGGTGCCGCGGCTCGCCCATTCCCGCACCGTGCCCTCGTTCATGCAGGTATAGCCGGCGACGTGTGTCAGGGCCTCGGCGGCATCGATATAGCGGCCGCGACGGCCGATGACGGCGACCAACTCGCCCTCGTAGTCCAGGCTGTCGGCGATCCGGGGCTTCAGGATCGCTTCGCCGTGGGGCGCGAAGCTGCTGGCGAGGCGGGAGAAGATGCTGGGGTAGGCCGGCGCGTCGCCGCTCTCCACAACCTCGTGGTAGGCTCGGTAGTTGCGTCCCGCGCAGAAGATCTTGTCGGGCCGAGGGATCGGCAGGTCGAACGCGATCTCGGCGAGCGCATGGTCGGCCGAGGTCCCTGCGATGGCCTGGGCCAAGTCGTCCAATGCCTCGCTTTCGAGGGCGCTCTTCAGCGTCGGCCAGCGGTCGCCCACGCGCGCGTTCAGGTCGACCACACCGTCCCCTTGCACCGCGCCGTAGCGGTCGCTGCCGGCGTGGCGGTAGCTGAGCAATCTCATCTGGACCTTCCCTCAATTCGGGTCTTTGGCCTGCACGCGGAGGTGCGGTCGCACGCCGGCCGAATGCTTGTTACCGTGGCCGGACCGCGGCTGCGTTCGGGAGGAGCATCATGAGATTCGGACTGCGCTATTGCAACACGGGCGCTTACGTCGACCCGGCTCGGGCGGTCGAGCTGGTGCAGGCGGGCGAGGAGGCCGGGTTCGAATCCGCCTGGACCGTCGAGCACACGGTGGTGCCGGCGGGCTATCAGTCGCGGTATCCCTATTCGCCGGACGGCAAGATGGCGGGCGGCGTCGAGGACATCCCGCTGCCGGACCCGCTGATCTGGCTCGCCTATGTGGCCTCGGCCACCAGCCGCATCAAGCTCGCCACCGGAATCATGATCCTGCCCCAGCACAACCCCGTGATGACGGCGAAGCAGATCGCCACGCTGGACCACCTCTCCGGCGGGCGCATGTTGCTCGGCATCGGCGTCGGCTGGCTGAAGGAGGAGTTCGAGGCGCTGGGCGTGCCGTTCGAGGCCCGGGGCCGGCGCGCCGACGAATATATCGCCGCGATGCGCGAGCTCTGGCAGGCCGAACGGCCGACCTACCAGGGCGAATTCGTCAGCTTCGATGGCGCTTATTGCCGGCCGCAGCCGGCGGGCGGCACCGTGCCGGTGATCGTCGGTGGCGATTCCAAGCCTGCCGCCAGGCGCGCCGGCAGGCTGGGTGACGGCTATTTCCCGGCTCGGGGGGCGCCGGCGGAGCTGCTTGCGCTCGCTCGCGAGACCGCCACCGAGTACGGCCGCGATCCGGCGGCGCTGGAGATCACCACCAGCCTGCCCGACGACTTGGACGAGTTGCCGGCGCTGGCGCGGGCCGGAGTCTCCCGCGTGCTGGTGCCGGTCTCGGCCATGGCCGGCCTCGACACCGTGATCTCCAGCCCCGAGGACGCGCTTCACTGGCGCGAGACCGTGGAGAAATACGCCGACCTCTGAGACCGGCCGGCGGCTCAGCGACCCTGGAAGTTCGGCACCCGGCGCTCGGCCATGGCGGCGACGCCTTCCTTGAAGTCGTCGGTGGCCCGGAGGCGGTCCTGGATCACCAGCTCGTGGTCGGTCGCCGCCTTGACCTCGTCGGCCAGGCTGCCGCGCATGGTGGCGCGGGTGGCGACGACGCCCAGCGGCGAGCACTCGGCGATCTCGGTCGCCAGCGCGATCGCCGCCTCGCGGACCTGCTCCAGCGGCACCAACACATCGGCCAGGCCCATGGCGTAGGCTTCCTCTCCCTTCACCCGGCGGCTGGTGTAGAACATCATCGACGCCTTGGTCTCGCCTACCACCTTCGGCAGCGTCGTCGTCAGGCCAAAGCCCGGATGAAAGCCGAGGCGGGTGAAATTGGCGGCGAAACGGGCCTCGGGGCAGGCGACGCGAAAGTCGCCCACCAGCGCCAGGCCGAGACCGCCACCGATGGCGGCGCCGTGGATCGCCGCGACCACCGGCTTGGTGCAGCGGAAGAGGCGGACCGCCTCCTGGTAGAGGTGGCCCGAGCGGCGGTCCTGGTTCAGCCGATCGCCCGAGCCGTCGCCGAAGTTGGCACCGGCGCAGAACGACTTGCCCTGGGCGCAGAGGACGATGGCGCGACAGTCGTCGCGCGTGTCCATGGCCTCGAAGGTGGTCGCCAGATTGCCGATGAGGTCGAAGTCGAAGAAGTTGTGTGGCGGGCGGGCGATCTCCACCACGGCGACGAAATCCTGCAAGCTGACGTTCAGGTCGGCGAGCTGGGGCAAGTCGGTCATCGGTCGATCCTCTCGTTTCTGGCGTTTCGCGTTCGGCGGCTGCCGGGACATGCTAGGCCGGCTCGGGGTCGGCGGTCGAGACGTGCTTGGCAATGAATTCTGCAGCCACGCGGTTGAAGGTCTCGGCGGCCTGGATGTTGACCCCGTGCCCAGCCTCCGCATCGACCACTTCGGTCATCGGCATCGAGGCGGCGACGAAATCGCGGACCGGCCGGAACCGGGACTCCCGTTGGCCGTGGACCAGAAGCGTCGGCACCTGGTTCTCGGCGATCCGCTCGCGCACCGACAGGTGCGGCGAGGTGTGCTGAAAGGTCCGGGTGAAAGCGTCGGGCTTGTGCTGGGCGGCATCGCTCAGCAACGCCGCCTTGACCTCGGGCGGAATGCGCCGGCCGTGCACCGGGTGCACTGGGATTTCCTCCAGCCCGGCCCGGCCCGAGCGGCGGACCAGATCGGCTCGTGCCTTGGCATTCTGGCGATAGGTCGCGACCGTCTCCCGATCGGCCAGGGCCGAGTTCGAGTTGGTGAAGATCTGGCCGATAACGCGGTCCGGGTGGTCGAGGGCATAGCGCAGCGTCAGGCCGGCGCCGAAGGACTGGCCGCAGACGAACCAGCGCTCGGCGCCGAGGCGCTCGCGAATTTGCTCGAAGCGGTCGACATAGGCATCGGGGTGATAGGCGGCGGGGTCTTCAGGTGCCGGTGAGCGGGCATGCCCCCAAAGCTCCACCACCACCGGCCGGGCGACGGCGGCCAGCGCCTCGATATTGCACATCCACTGCGCCCGGCTCGACAGCATGCCGTGCACCAGCAGCAGGTAGGGTCCGTCGCCGTCATGGACGTCGTAGTGGGGCAGCATCGCGGGCCGGCGTGCGATCAGCGGAAATCGAAGCCGCGCTCGCGAAGCTCGGTGCGCAGGTTGTCGCGAAGCTGGGGGTGGAACTTGACGTCCATGTCGTGGCTCCACGAGTCGGGCGTCGTCGGCTTGCCGATCGACGGATAGTGACGGGCCAGCGCCGCGTCGTAGGTGTCGACCGTGGCGGCCAAGTCCGCCGCCCCCCGCTGTTCGCCATATTGCTCGTAGTGCACCATCGAATCGTAGGCCATGCGCGGCTTCTGTCGCGGCGCCTCGGCCGGCCAGCCGAGACACATGCCGTAGACGCAGTAGACCCGTGGCGGCAGGCCCAAGATCCGTGCCGTCGCCGCGGCGTCGTTGCGAATGGCACCTATCATCACGGTCTTGAGACCCAGCGAATCCGCCGCCAGATCGGCCGACATGCCGACGAGCGCGGCATCGATGCTGGAGACAAGCCCGATTTCCAGGTTGTTGTCGTCGATATCGTGGCCGTTCTTGCGAAGCGCGAATTCGATCCGCGTCAGGTCAGCGCAAAAGGCGAGGAAGACCGGTGCCTCGACGATATGGGCTTGATTGCCCGAGATCACCGAGAGCTGCCGTAGGGTGTCGGCATCACGCACGACGACGACGCTGTAGGACTGTATGTTGGACGATGTCGGGGCCCGAAACGCCGCTTTCAGTATGGCTTCGACGAGGTCGTCTCCGACCGGCCGGTCCTGGTATTTGCGGACGCTGACGCGGGCGCGCAACAACTCGATGGTCTCGCTCGTCAAGGCCTCGGCGGCGGGATCGGATACGGCTTCAGACATGCTCTGCTTCCAAGGTTGGCCGGACAGTCGGCGCCATCATCCCGAAATCACCCCATATTGACAACACGGGCGGGCGGTTCATTGCCCGGCGCGGGGTGTACGATGGGGGCGGCTTCGGGTATGCCTCCATGGCGGCCGTCGTCTTCGACGAAACGGCCGGCGAGTTACAGCACTTTCCAGGATCCGGGACGGCAAACGGGGCGTATCGGCGCCGATGGCAACATCCAAGTCATTGACGGAGCGGTCGGCCGAGCCACGGCGCGCCGCCGCGGAGCCGCTCATCGCCATCCACGACGCCTCGCGCGCCCTGCAGATCGTGGTCGGCACCGCCATCGCCTGGGGACTGCCGGAACGGTACTGGGACGGCTTCGCCGTATCCGTTTCGCGTCTCCTGGTCCGTCTCAGGCACAAGTTCACGGCCGAACGGGTGCACCAATTGCAGCGCATCTTCGGCGACCGCCTGGGAGACCGAGACCGTCGCGACCTGGTCGCCCGTAATCTGGCGCACGAGCTCAGGGCCGGCCTGCAACGCTTTCGCGAGCTGTCGCCGATCCCGTGGCGGCCTCACATAGAGGTTCGGGGCACCGCCCATATCGACGCCGCGCTGGAAAACGGTCACGGCGTCATTCTGTGGGTCCACAACTTCGCCCATAGCGACCATTTGGTGAAGAAGGGGCTCTGGCAACAGGGCTACCGCCTGCATCACCTGAGCCGGCCCTCGCACGGCTTTCGCGGCAGCCGCTTCGGCCAGCAGGTGTTGACGCCTTTCTGGCTCAGGGCCGAGAGCCGCCATCTGGCCGAGCGGATCGTCTGGCATGCGCATCAGTCGGCGGCCGTCAGCCGGCGGCTCAGTCGGCGTCTGAAGGACAACAAGGTCGTCTCGATCACCGTCGGCCATGTCGCCTTGAAGCAGTTCAGCCTGCCCTTTCTGGAATGCCGGCTCATGTTGGCCCTCGGCCCGCCGCATCTCGCCTTGTCGACCAAGGCGACGCTGCTGCCGGTATCGGCCATTCGCACCGCGGCGGGTGCTTATCAGGTTACGGTCGAGCCGCCGCTCGAGATGCCGCCCGAGGGCGGGCGGCAGGAGCGGATGGAAGCCGCGGCGGCGGAGCTCTTCAGGCGCCTCGAGCCGCGCGCCCTCGCCGAGCCCGAGCAGTACCGCTATTGGCGCGCCAGGGTCGACGACTGAACCGACGGCGGCACGACGCCCGGCGGTTCAGCGTCGTCGGACGATGCGCTAGTCTCGTCCGCCTGCCTGCCGGCAGCGACGGCCACAAACGAAGAGTTTCCCCATGACAGTCAACATCGCCATGCATCAAGCGGCCTATGAGCGCGTCCGCGAACAACTGCAGGCGCTCGATCTGCCGGTTCGCCCGCTGCTGATCGACGATCAAGGCCGCTATACGAGCGAGGGTCGGGAGATCAGCCTCGCGGACAACCCGCCTGAGGCCTTCTGGCTGACCCTCGACGTCGCCTATGCCGACCTCTTCGAGGACTGCCTCGAGACCATCCTGACGCAGCCGACGGTGAAGTGGTTGCAGACCTTCAACGCCGGCCTCGACCATCCGCGCTACCGGGACTTCGTCGGCAAGGACATTAGAATCGCCAATTCCAGCGCCCAGGCGGTCGCCATCGCCGAGTACACCTTCGCCCATGTGCTGGGCCACTATCAGCCGCTCGCCGAGCGGAAAGCGGCGCAGGTGGCCAAGGAATGGCGACGGACCCCGTTTCCTGAGATCTGGCGCTCGACCTGGCTCTTGGTGGGCCTCGGCCATATCGGCAAGGCGATCGCCCGACGCGCCCGGGCCTTCGAGGTGCGGGTCCTGGCGGTTCGCAGCCAGGCGGCGCCCTCGGAGCTGGCCGACGAGACCGGCACCCTTGCCGACCTGCCACGATTTCTGCCTCAGGCGGACGTCGTCGTTTTGGCTTGTCCGCTGAACGACCAGACGCGCGGTCTTGCCGACGCGGCGTTCTTTAGCCACGTCAAGGCAGGATCGATCTTCGTCAACGTCGCGAGGGGCGGCATTGTGGACGACGCGGCCCTGATCGCCGCCCTCGACCGAGGCGCGATCGAGACCGCGATCCTGGATGTCTTCGAGCCGGAGCCGCTGCCGACCAGCGATCCCTATTGGAGTCACGCCAGCGTCCAACTGACGGCGCACACCTCGTTCGCCGGGACCGGCGTTCTGACACGGGGCGACGAGCTCTTCCTCGGCAACCTGCCGCGCTATCTCGCCGGCGAGCCGCTGGTGAACGAGGTCGACCTCGCCGCCGTGCTGGGCGCCTGAGCGAAGCCGTTTCGGGCCCCGGTCGTGAACGGAACCGCCCAGCGCTCCTCCATGGCCGGGGCGGTCGCCTGGATGATGGGGGCCATCGTCTCGCTGACGGCGATGGCCTTGGCCGGGCGCGAGCTGTCGGCCGAGATCTCGATCTTCGAGATCATGTTCTTTCGCAACGCCATCTGCCTCGCGATCGTCTCGGTCCTGGTGGCCTATCATGGCCGCGAGCTGCTTCGGACCCAGCGGCTGGCGCTGCACGGCTTTCGCAACGTGGTCCATTTCGGGGCTCAGTTCGGCTGGTTCTATGCGCTCGCCTTCCTGCCGCTGGCCGAGGTCTTCGCGATCGAGTTCACGGCCCCGCTCTGGACCGCGATCCTGGCGGCGCTCTTCCTTTCGGAGCGCCTGACCGCGATCCGCGTCGGCGGCATCGTCCTCGGCTTCGTTGGCATCCTGATCATCCTGAAGCCGGGCGTCGCCATCGTCCATCCGGCCGCCTTCGCCGTCCTGGGCGCGGCGATCGGCTTTGCCTCGACCTTCGTCATCACCAAGTCGATGATCACGGACCAGCGGCCACTCACCATCCTCTTCTACATGAACCTGATCCAACTGCCGTTGGGAATGGTGCCGGCGCTCTT
>JASLMY010000249.1 GCA_030746295.1 Alphaproteobacteria bacterium
TCGAGGCGGAGCGGGGTCAGCACCTCGATGCCCGAGATGCCCTTGTGGACGCGGGCGCCCAGGTGGATCTCGGCCTCGTGCCGGAAAGTGCCGGCGAGGTGGACCCGGCGATGCGCCAGCGGGGCGGCATCGAATCGTGGCGGCAGCGCAATCGGCGCCGCAGCTAGCCGCGCCTGTCGCTCGGCGATCAGTCCTTCCTTCCACTCCAGGCGCTGCAGCTGCCAGCCGCCGAGGCCGAGCAAGACCAAGAGCGCCGGCAGCGTCATCAGCGTCGGCAGCAGGGTCGGACGGAACCGCAAACCGGCCTCAGAAGCCGGCCGCCCGATGGCGGTATTGCAGGGCGATCAGCAAAGCCTTGAAGGGGCGCAGCAGCAGGATCGAGCCGCCGACCACGACCGGGACCTGGTAGACGAGATGCGCCCAGGTCGGCGGCTCGAAGGCGACCTCGACGACGAAGGCCAACAGGACGGCGATGAAGCCGATGATGAAGATGACGAAGACCGCCGGCCCGTCGCCCGAATCTTGCGCCGAGAGGTCGAGGCCGCAGACCTCGCAACCGGCGGCGACGGTCAAGAGGCCGGCGTAGAGCTTGCCCTCACCGCAACGCGGACAACGACAGAGAAGCCCCGCCCGGATGGGCGAGGCCTCCTGCCGTTGATCGTTCATGGACGGTCGGCGTCGCTCTCTAGTGGGTGACCGCGCCGGCGCCCCAGATGTAGATGCAGCTGAAGAGGAAGATCCAAACCACGTCGACGAAATGCCAGTACCAGGCCGCCGCCTCGAGGCCGAAATGGTGATCCGGCTTGAAGTGGCCCTTGATGGTGCGGAACAGGCAGACCGCCAGGAAGATGGTGCCGATGATGACATGGGCACCGTGGAAGCCGGTGGCCATGAAGAAGGTCGAGCCGTAGATCCCGCCCGAGAATTCGAACGGCGCTACCGCGTACTCGTAGCCCTGGACGCAGGTGAAAAGCAAACCCAGGACCACGGTCACGATCAGGCCCTGCACGGCGCTCTTCTGGTTGCCCTTGAGAACCGCATGGTGGGCCCAGGTGACGGTGCAGGACGAGGTCAGCAGGATCAGCGTGTTCAGCGCCGGCAGCGCCCAGGGATTGAAGGTGACGATGCCGTCCGGCGGCCAAGTGCCGCCGATCTGCTCGGTCGGGAACAGTGCCGCGTTGAAATAGGCCCAGAACCAGGCGACGAAGAACATCACTTCGGAGGCGATGAAGAGCACCATGCCGTAGCGCAGGCCCAGTTGCACGACGGGCGTGTGATGGCCCTCGTCCGTGGCCTCGCGCACCACGTCGCGCCACCAGACGAACATGGTGTAGAGCATCATCGCGATGCCGATGATGAAGATCCAAGGCGGTCCGTCGTGCAGGTACCAGATCAGGCCGGCCGCCAGAGCGAAGGCGCTCAAGGCGCCCAGCGCCGGCCATGGGCTCGGATCGACCAGATGATAATCGTGCCCTCTGGCGTGGGTGTCAGCCATGTTGTCTCCGCTCCCTACTGTGCTCAGCCGCCGTGGCGGCCTAGACGGTTGTTCTCGCTCAATTGATCCGCTCCTCGGGCCCGGCGGCCGCGACGTCGGCCGTCGCCTCGTCCTCGAGGCGGAAGAAGGTATAAGACAGGGTGATGACCTTGACGTCGTCCAGGTTCGGGTCCTCCGAGATCGCCGGATCGACGAAGAAGGAGACCGGCATGTCGGCCCTTTCGCCGGGTGCCAGGCGCTGCTCGGTGAAGCAGAAGCAGTCGACCTTGCTGAAGTAGGCGCCCGCCTTCAGGGGCGTTACGTTGAAAGTGGCCTGCCCGGTGACGGCGCGCTCGCCTTGGTTCTCTGCCTCGTAGAAGGCCAGCGCCTGCTCGCCGACGCGCAAGCTGACCTCGCGCTGCAGCGGCCGGAAGCGCCAGGGCATGCCGCGCGCCGTATCGGCGTTGAAGCGGACCCGTACGATCCGCTCGCCGATCTCGGCCGAGGCTTGCTCTGCGATCTTCGGCGTGCCGCCATAGCCCGTGACCTGGCAGAAGATTCGGTAGAGGGGCACCGCGGCGTAGGCCATGCCCACCATGGCGACGACGGCGGCGGCGGTGATCGAGGCCGTCAACCGGTTGCGCCTTTGCAGTTTCCCAGTCATCCGCCGCCCTTCATCTTGACCACGGTGACGGCGAAGAAGAGCACGACCAGCAACAGCAAGACGCCTGCCAGCGCGAAGTTGCGGCCCCGTTTGCGCCGGTGCTCTTCGGACAGCGGCATCTCACCCTGACCACCCCATCGCCCGCTCGGCCAGGAGCAGGCTGAAGAGAAGAAAGAGGTAGAGGATCGAATAGGCGAAAAGCCGCTTTGCCGGTGCTTCGTCGCCCGCGCCGGCGCGCCAGACCTGCCCGGCTTGGAGCAAGAGGCCGGTGCCGAGCAGGCCCGCCCCGATCCCGTAAGCGCTTCCCGCCAGGCCGGTGAAGGCCGGCACCAGGCTCAAGGGCACCAGGATCAGGCTGTAGAGAAGGATTTGCCGCCGGGTCTCTTTGTCACCGGCGACGACTGGCAGCATCGGCACCCCGGCATTGGCATAGTCACGGGCCCGGTAAAGGGCCAGGGCCCAGAAATGGGGTGGCGTCCAGAAGAAGATGACGGCGAACAGCAGCAACGCCTCCAGGCCGAGATCGCCCGTCACCGCGGCCCAGCCCACCAGCGGCGGAAAGGCGCCCGCCGCGCCGCCGATGACGATGTTCTGCGGCGTCCGGCGCTTCAGCCAGATGGTGTAGACGAAGACGTAGAAGCCGATCGTCAGTGCCAGCAACATGGCCGCGGCAGCATTGACCAGAAGGCCCATCGCCAGCACCGAGCCGATCGCCAGCGTGACCCCGAAGCCGAGCGCCTCTCCCGGCGCCATGCGCCCGCTCGGAATCGGCCGGCCGCGAGTGCGGCTCATGGCGGCGTCGATATCGGCGTCGTACCACATGTTGATGGCGCCAGACGCGCCGGCGCCGACGGCGATGCAGACGAGTGCTGCGGTGGCGATCACCGGGTGGATATCGCCCGGCGCAAGGTAGAGGCCGACGAAGGCGGTGAAGAGCACCAGGCTCATCACCCGGGGCTTCAGGAGCGCCAGGTAGTCGCGCGGGCCCGCCGCACCGGCGACCGCGGCCGACATGCCGCCCTCGCCGCGCGGCCTCGTAAGCGTCGCGCTATCCCCAGCCATCGCCCGCATCCCCTATCTCCGCAACTCTCGCCAAGCCTACTTCACCTCCGGCAGTTCCTCATAGGTGTGGAAGGGCGGCGGCGAGCTGTGGCTCCACTCCAACGTCGTCGCCCCCTCGCCCCAGGGGTTCTCCTCGCATTGCCGACCCGCCTTCAGGGTGTAGAAGACGATATAGAGGAACAGCAGCGTGCCGGCGAAGGTGATGTAGGTGCCGTAGGAGGAAACCACGTTCCAGCCGGTATAGGCGTCGGGATAGTCGGGAATGCGGCGCGGCATCCCGGCCAGGCCCACGAAGTGCTGCGGGAAGAAGATCAGGTTGACGCCGATGAAAGTGATCCAGAAGTGGATCTTGCCCAGCATCTCGGGATACTGCCGGCCGCTCATTTTGCCGATCCAGTAATAGAAGCCGGCGTAGATGCCGAAGAGGGCACCCATCGACATCGTGTAGTGGAAGTGCGCGACCACGTAGTAGGTGTCGTGCAGGGCCAGGTCGGCGCCAGAGTTGGCCAGTACCACGCCGGTGACGCCGCCGACGGTGAAGAGGAAGATCATGCCGAGCGCGAACAGCATCGGCGTCGGGAACGTCATCGAGCCGCCCCACATGGTGGCGATCCAGCTGAAGATCTTGATCCCCGTCGGCACCGCGATCACCATCGTCGCGGCGACGAAATAGGCGCGGGTGTCGACGCTCATGCCGACCGTGTACATGTGATGCGCCCAGACGATGAAGCCGACGACGCCGATCGCGACCATCGCGTAGGCCATGCCCAAGTAGCCGAAGATCGGCTTCTTGCAGAAGGTGGAGATGATCTGGCTGATGATGCCGAAGGACGGCAGGATCAGGATGTAGACCTCGGGGTGGCCGAAGAACCAGAAGAGATGCTGGTACAAGAGCGGGTCGCCGCCGCGCGCCGCGTCGAAGAAAGCGGTGTCGAAGTTGCGGTCGGTCAAGAGCATGGTGATGGCGCCGGCCAGCACCGGCAGCGAGAGCACCAGCAGGAAGGCGGTCACCAGGATCGACCAGACGAAGAGCGGCATCCGGTGCAGCGTCAGTCCCGGTGCGCGCATGTTGAAGATCGTGGTGATGAAGTTGATGGCGCCCATGATCGAGGCCGCGCCCGCCAGATGCAGGCTCAGAATAGCCATGTCGACCGACGGTCCGGGCTCGCCGCTGGTACTGAGCGGCGCATAGACCGTCCAGCCGACTCCTGCCCCCGGCCCCGGCCCCACGAACGCGGAGCCGACCAGCAGCAGCGTCGACGGAATCAAGAGCCAGAACGAGATGTTGTTCATCCGCGGGAAGGCCATGTCGGGGGCGCCGATCATCAACGGCACGAACCAGTTGCCGAAGCCGCCGATCAGCGCCGGCATGACCATGAAGAAGACCATGATCAGGCCGTGCGCGGTCACCAGGACGTTGAAGAAGTGATGATCGCCGCCCAGCACGTCGTCGCCCGGCGTTTGCAGCTCCATCCGCATGATCACCGACATCAGGCCGCCGATCACGCCCATGACGATGGCAAACGTCAGGTACATCGTGCCGATGTCTTTGTGGTTGGTCGAATAAAGCCAGCGCCGCCAACCGGTGGGCGTGTGATGGTCGTGGCCGTGCGCGGTCGCGTCACTCATCGATTTCCCCTTTATTGGAAAAGGCGATAACTGGTTCTGGTCAATCTGGTCAGCGGGCCGAGGCGGTGTTGATCCGGGCCACCTCGAGCGGCGTCTCGTCGCCCGATCGGGCGAACTCCTTCTTCGCCTTCTCGACCCAGGCCTTGAACTCGTCCTTGGGCACCGCCTTCACCATGATCGGCATGAAGCCGTGGCGGACGCCGCAGAGCTCGGAGCACATGCCATAGTACATCCCCGGCGCCTCGACCTTCATCCAGGTCTCGTTGATGCGCCCAGGCACCGCGTCGAGCTTGACGCCGAAGGCGGGCATGGCCCACGAGTGGATCACGTCGTCCGACGTGGTGAGCAGGCGGATCGAGGTGTCGACCGGCACGACGATGGCGTTGTCGGTGGCCAGAAGCCGCGGCTGGTCGGGCGTGCGCTCGTCGTCCTCCAGCATCGTCGCATCGAAGGTCAGGTCGTCGTGGTCCGGGTATTCGTAGCTCCAGTACCACTGATGGCCGATCGCCTTGATCGTCATCTCTGCGTCGACGGCGCGATCGGCGAAGTAGAGGAGCTTGAACGAGGGGATCGCGATCACCACCAGGATCAGCACCGGCACCGCCGTCCAAATCACCTCCAGAAGCGTGTTGTGCGATGTCTTGGTCGGGGTCGGATTGCTCTTCGCGTTGAACTTGACCATGCAATAGAGCAACAGGCACATCACGAAGATCGCGATCACGAAGATGAGCACCAGCAGCATGTTGTGAAAGCTGTTGAGCTCTCGCATCACCGGCGTGGCCGCGTCCTGCAGCCCGAGCTGCCATGGCTCGGCCAAGCCCGCCGCCTGAGCCGCCGCCGCGAAGCCCGCGCCCGTCGCGACAAGCGTCCCGAGGGCGGCAAATATCCGCGATGCCGTCATGTTAACTCCTTAAGAATAGACAAGGTTGGGGCCCATCCCGCCGGTCCGTAAGAGCCCCCCCTAACGGACCGCCGTCGCCCCGTGCCTCGCGCACGGCGCCATTCGTGGCCCAATATCTACAGGAGCGCCCGCGCCGCCGACAAGTCCGTTGCCGATGTCCGGTGCCGTCGCGCGGCCTGGATGCGAGTTGGTTCGACTTTCCAATAGGTAAATGTTTTCATGGCCTTGTCCCGGCACGACGCGATCCCGAGGCGGCTCGGACAAGGCTGCGACGGAATGTCGCACACGCGGTCAAGTTGGCGCCGCGGACGCTGCCGGGGGGAGAAATCTCCGAATCACGCCCTCGGGGATGACGGGGTGGCATCGCTGCGCCATATTACCTTCAGACGCGCTCGCGGCCCGATGCCGAGCGAGCCCGGAAGGAGACCCGAATGACCGATGGCGATGGCGATCTACTGTTCTCCCGAGCCGGGCTCGACGGCGGCCGGACCGAGCGCCTGGTGGCCGAGACGCTGGCCGGCACGGACGACGGCGAGCTCTTCCTCGAGCATCGCCAGACCGAGAGCTTCAGCTTCGACGATGGTCGCCTGAAGAACGCCAATTTCGATACCAGTCAGGGCTTCGGCCTGCGCGCGGTGGCGGGCGAGAAGACCGGCTATGCGCACGCGGCCGAGATCAGCGAGGCGGCGATCGGGCGTGCCGCCGATAGCCTGGCCGCAGTCAAGGCGGGGCATTCGGGCGTCTTCGCCGAGGCCCCGGCCGGCACCAACGAGCATCTCTACCCGCCCGACGACCCGGTCGCCGACGGCAGCTTCGAGAATAAGGTGCGGCTCTTGCAGGAGATCGACGCCTACGCCCGCGACAAGGACACCCGCGTGCGCCAGGTCTCGGCCTCGTTGCAGGGCGAGTTGCAGCGGGTCGAGATCCTGAGGGGCGACGGCCGGCGGGTCTCCGACGTGCGCCCGCTGGTGCGTCTCAACGTCGCCGTGGTAGTCGGCGAGGGCGATCGGCAGGAAGCCGGCAGCCACGGCACCGGCGGCCGCGTCGGCTACGGCGAGCACATCGCCGAGAGCGCCTGGCAAGGATCGGTCGACGAGGCCCTGCGGCAAGCGCTCGTCAACCTGGAATCGGTGCCCGCACCGGCCGGCGAGATGAAGGTGGTGCTGGGCCCCGGCTGGCCCGGCATTCTGCTGCACGAGGCCATCGGCCACGGCCTCGAGGGCGACTTCAACCGCAAGCAGACCTCCGCCTTCGCCGGCCTGATGGGCGAGCGGGTGGCCAGCCCCGGCGTCACCGTGGTCGACGACGGCACGATCTATGGGCGCCGCGGCAGCCTGACCATCGACGACGAGGGCACGCCGACCGGCTAC
>JASLMY010000024.1 GCA_030746295.1 Alphaproteobacteria bacterium
TCGAGGTCTTCGGCAGCTCGCCGAAGACCACCGACCGGGGGCACTTGTAGTGCGCCAGGTTGTCGCGGGCGAAGGTGATGATCGCGGCCTCGTCCGCCTCGGCGCCGGGTTTCAGCTCGACGAAGGCGCAGGGCGTCTCGCCCCACCTCTCGTCCGGCTTCGCCACCACCGCCACGGCCTGCACCGCGGCGTGCTTGTAGAGCACGTCCTCGACCTCGATCGAGGAAATGTTCTCGCCGCCGGAGATGATGATGTCCTTGGAGCGGTCTTTCAGCTCGATGTAGCCATCCGCGTGCCAGACGCCCAAGTCGCCGCTGTGGAACCAGCCGCCCCGAAGCGCCTCTTGCGTGGCGTCCGGGTTCTTGAGATAGCCCTTCATGACGATGTTGCCGCGCATGAAGACCTCACCCATGGTCCGGCCGTCCATCGGCACCGGCGCCAGCGTTTCGGCGTCGGCCACCATCAAGTCCTCCAGCACCGGGTAGGGTACGCCCTGGCGCGATTGCAGCTTGGCCTTGGCCTCGTCGTCGAGCCCGTCCCAGGCCTCGTGCCACTCGCAGACGACCGAGGGCCCATAGGTCTCAGTCAGACCGTAGACGTGGGTGACGCGAAAGCCTTGGCGTGCCATATCGGCCAGCACGCTGGCGGGCGGTGGTGCCGCCGCCGTCATCATCTCCACCTCATGGTCGAACTCGCGCCGGTCCTCAGGTGCGGCGTTGATGATCATCTGCATCACGATCGGGGCACCGCAGAGGTTCGAGACCCGGTGCTCGGCGATGGCGGCGTAGATGTGGGCGGCGTCGACCTGGCGCAGGCAGACGTTGGTGCCGGCCAACGCCGTCACCGTCCAGGGAAAGCACCAGCCGTTGCAGTGGAACATCGGCAGGGTCCAGAGATAGACCGGGTGCCGGCGCATGCCCCAGGAGACGATGTTGCCGAGCGCGTTCAGGTAGGCACCGCGGTGATGGTAGACGACACCCTTCGGGTTGCCCGTCGTGCCCGAGGTATAGTTGAGCGAGATCGCCTGCCACTCGTCCGCCGGCGGCGACCAGGCGAAGTCTTCATCGCCGGTGGCGAGGAAGGCCTCGTAGTCGGTCTCGCCGATGGCCTCGCCCGCGGGCGCCAAGGCGTCCTCGATGTCGATCACGACCGGCGGCGTCTCGACCTCTGCCAGGGCTGCCTTGGCAAGAGGGGCGAACTCTCGGTCGACGAGCAGCACCTTGGCCTCGCCGTGGCCCAGGATGAAGCCGATGTTGGCGGCATCGAGGCGGTAATTGATGGTGTTCAGCACCGCGCCCGTCATCGGCGCGCCGAAATGGGCCTCGAACATCGCCGGCGTGTTGGGCGAGAGGATCGCCACCGTGTCGCCCTGGCCGATGCCGCGCTGGCTGAGCGCCGAGGCGAGACGCAGGCAGCGCCGCTCGGTCTCGGCCCAGGTGCGCCGTTCGGCCCCGTGGATGATGGCGATGTTGTCGGGGAAGACGGCCGCGGTCCGGCGCAGAAGGCTCAAGGGCGACAGTGTCTGGTAGTTGGCGGCGTTGGCATCGAGATCGGTTTCGAACGGATTGGTCATCGTCCTCGCTCCCCGCTAAGCGTGGCTCAATGCCGCGGAAATTAGCCCCAACGGCGGTGGCGGACAAGCAAACGGAAACCGCGACGGCGGCACGTCTCGATCAGATCGGGAATTCCACGTCGCGGAGCGTGACCGGGCGGTCGCGGACCTCGTCGATGAAGGCGACCGTGTTGGTGACGATCGCGTCCAGGATGCGCGCGCCCTTTTCCGCGTTCGCGGTCATCGGGTTGCCGCCGGTGCCGGAGGGCTCGGACGCCTGGCGGTACTCTTCCAGCGACGGGCGCAACAGGACGGCGTTCTGGTCGTGCGGCGGCTCCATGCTGATCCAATGCTCGGCGAACATGCGCGGGTTGCCGCCGCCTGCTGCCACACCCGATACCGCATTGCTCATCTCCACCAGGTGGGGGAGGTAGTGCAGCATGAACGAGGTCTCGGAATCGCCGGCGTGGCCCAGCGCGCCGGCCTCGCCGCCGCAGATCTCGTGCACCTCGCGGCGCGCGATCAGGCCGACGTCGACGACGGCGGCGAAGGCGTCGTGGCGGTATCTGAGCTTGGCGGCGGCGATCTCCATCGGTGCCAGATTGGCGACCCGGTTGCCGTTGACCAGCACGAACTTCTTGAAACCGTGCACCATCAGGCTCTGGCAGACGTCGACGATGACTTGGGTCAGGGTCTCGGGTCTCAGCGTGATCGCGCCGGGAAAGGCGAGGTGGTGCGGCGACCAACCGAAATGCATGGGCGGTGCCGCCAACACGCCGGCACGCCGCCCGGCCCCCTCGGCGGCGGCGATCGCCCAGGCGGTGTCGACCATCAACGGCGTGTGGGTGCCGTGCTGCTCGGTCGCGCCGATCGGGATCAATGCCAGGTCGCCCTGCTGCAGGTAGGCTTCGATCTCCGGCCAGGTGAGTTCGTGTATCCAGGGGCTCTCTCTATCGGGCAAGGTTCGTCCTCCAGACTGGCGTGCCGTCGGTCACCGGCGCGGCCCACTCTAGAACGACCACCTTCGGGCGGAAAAGCGTTGAAATCACCGCCGGCTCGCCGACAATGGACGGGCTCGCAAGGGTGAGGTGGAGGAGGCAAGTCATGAACAGTCGCTATGACGAGGTCTATGGCGCCTGGGTGCGCGATCCCGAGGCCTTTTGGGCCGAGGCGGCGGAGGACGTCGTCTGGACCAAGCGTTGGGACAAGGTTCTCGATGACTCTACCGCACCGTTCTACCGCTGGTTCGCCGGCGCCGAGACCAACACCTGCTACAACGCCGTCGACCGCCACGTCGAGGCGGGGCGGGGGGCGCAGAAGGCGCTGGTCTACGATTCCCCGGTCACCGACACCAAGACCGCCCTCACCTACGACGAGCTGAAGGCCGAGGTGGCCGGGCTCGCCGGCATGCTGGTCGGCCTCGGGGTGGCTATGGGCGACCGCGTCATCATCTACATGCCGATGGTGCTGGAGACCGTGGTGGCGATGTTGGCCTGTGCCCGCATCGGCGCCGTCCACTCGGTGGTCTTCGGCGGCTTCGCGCCTAAGGAGCTGGCGCATCGGATCGAAGACGCCAAGCCCAAGGTGATCCTGTCGGCCTCCTGCGGCATCGAGCCGGGCCGGGTCATCGCCTACAAGCCACTCCTCGACGGCGCCATCGAGATCTCCAACCACAAGCCCGATGCCTGCGTCGTCCTGCAGCGCGAGATGGAAACGGCGGAGCTGGTCCCCGGCCGCGATCATGACTGGAACGAGCTTGCCGCCGGGGCATCTCCGGCCGACGTCGTGCCGGTCGGTGCCAACGACCCGCTCTACATCCTCTATACCTCGGGCACCACCGGCATACCCAAGGGCGTGGTGCGCGACAACGGCGGCCATCTCGTGGCGCTCAAATGGTCGATGAAGAACATCTACGACATCGATCCGGGCGAGGCTTATTGGGCCGCATCCGATGTCGGCTGGGTGGTCGGCCATTCCTATATCGTCTACGCGCCGCTCTTCCACGGCTGCACCTCGATCGTCTACGAGGGCAAGCCGGTCGGAACCCCGGACCCCGGCGCCTTCTGGCGGGTGATCTCCGAGCACGAGGTTGCCGCCATGTTCACCGCACCTACCGCCTTCCGTGCCATCAAGCGCGAGGACCCCGAAGGAGACTTCGTCAAGAAGTACGATCTTGCCAAGTTCCGCACCCTCTTCCTCGCCGGCGAGCGCGCCGATCCCGACACCGTGCAGTGGGCCGAGCGGCAGTTGGGCGTGCCCGTCATCGACCACTGGTGGCAGACCGAGACCGGCTGGCCGATCGCCGCCAATTGCGTCGGTCTCGGCCAGCTGCCGGTGAAGTACGGCTCGCCCACCAAGGCGGTGCCGGGCTACGACATCCGCGTCGTCGACGAAGCCAACAAGGAAGTCGCGGCTGGCGAAACCGGTGCCATCGTCGTCAAGCTGCCGCTGCCGCCGGGCTGCCTGCCGACACTCTGGCAGGAGGATGGGCGCTATCAGGAAGCCTACCTCCAGGAGTTCCCGGGCTACTACAAGACCGCCGACGCCGGCTACATCGACGACGAGGGCTACGTCTTCGTCATGAGCCGGACCGACGACATCATCAACGTCGCCGGCCACCGGCTCTCCACCGGCGGCATGGAGGAGGTGCTGTCGGGCCACCCGGACGTCGCCGAGTGCGCCGTCATCGGCGTTGCCGATCAGCTCAAGGGCCAGGTGCCGCTCGGCTTCGTCGTCCTCAAGGCCGGCGTCGCCAAGGCCGAGGGCGAGATCTGCGGTGACTTGGTGCAGATGGTGCGCCAGCAGATCGGCCCCGTGGCGGCCTTCAAGACCTGCACCGTCGTGGCCCGGCTACCGAAGACCCGCTCGGGCAAGATCCTGCGCGGCACCATGAGCCGGATCGCCGACGGCGAGGACTACGCCATGCCGGCGACCATCGACGACCCCGTGATTCTCGACGAGATCACCGTGGCGCTCCAGGACGTCGGCTATCCGCCGTCGGGCTGAGACGGGACTCTGTTACCGGCTGGGGTAGGCCGTCGGCTTAGCGCACCTCGTCGCCGACCGGCTCGGGGCTCTCGCTGGCGGTCTCGGGTGCCGGCTCGGCGGCGGTGTCCGGCTCCGCCTCGGTAACCGCCTCGACCGCGGCGTCGGCCAAGGGGGCGGCCGTCGGTTCCTCGTTGGGTTCCTCGGTAGGTTCCTCGGTTGGTTGCTCCGGCACCGGCTGGGTCGAGGGTGCGCCGGCGGCCTCGGCGGCGGCCAGTTGGGCCGCCTTGGCCTTGGCCGCGGCCTTCTCCTCGCGGATCCGCTTGCGCTCTTCGCGCGCCTGCGCCGTTCGCACTGCCTCGTCCAGGTCGACTTGCGAGCAAAGGCCGAGCGTCACCGGGTCCTGCGGCTTGATGTTGGGCATGTTCCAGTGCGAGCGGTCGCGCACCGATTGGATCGTCGGCTTGGTGGTCCCCACCAGCTTGGCGATCTGCGCGTCGGTCAGCTCCGCCTGGTAACGGATCAGCCAGGAGATCGCGTTCGGCCGGTCCTGACGCTTCGAGAGCGGCGTGTAGCGATGCACCTTGGTCCGTCGTTCCGGCAGCTGGATGTCGGTCTTGGCGAAGGCCAGGCGTGTGCCCGGGTCCGCACTGCAGCGCTCGATCTCGTCGCGCGTCAGCTGGCCGTTGGCGATCGGGTCCAGGCCTTTGATTCCCTGTGCCACCTCGCCATCCGCGATGCCCTTGATCTCGAGCTGGTGCAGGCCGCAGAAGTCGGCGATCTGATCGAAGGTCAGGCTCGTGTTGTCGACCAGCCAGACTGCGGTGGCCTTCGGCATCAACGGGTTTGACATATCGTCCTCTCCGGCAAGCTTGGCCCCACCCGAGGCCCCTTGGGCCTCGACGCGCGGCAACATTCCGGTTCCTATATAACCTTTCGCCGAGCCAGGCAAAGGTAGGCGACGTTATACCTCCAGCATGATCTTGCCGATATGGCGGCTCGATTCCATGTGCGCATGCGCGGCGGCCGCCTCGGCCAGCGGATAGGTCGTATCGATGATGGGTCGGACTTGGCCGGCGTCGATGAGCGGCCAGACCTTGCCCGCGAGCTCAGTCGCGATCTCGGCCTTCTGCTGGACCGAGCGCGGCCGCAGCGTCGAGCCCGTGATGGTCAGCCGCTTCAGCATCAGCGGCATGAAGTTCATCGCCTCGACCTTTGGTGTGCTGAGGAAGGCGATCTGCACCAGCCGTCCTTCGACGGCCAGGCATTTGACGTTGCGCGGAATGTAGTCGCCGCCGACCATGTCGAGGATGACGTCGACGCCCTGGCCATCGGTCAGCTCGCCGACAACAGCGACGAAGTCCTCTTCGCGGTAGTTGATCGCACGCTCCGCCCCCAGCTCCTCGCAGAAGCGGCACTTGTCCGCATTGCCGGCGGTGGTCAGAACGCGGGCGCCGAAGGCCTTGGCGAGCTGGATGGCGGTGGTGCCGATGCCGCTGGAGCCGCCATGAATCAGGATCGTCTCGCCGTCCTGGAGACGGCCGCGCTGGAAGACGTTGGTCCAGACGGTGAAGAAGGTCTCGGGCAGGGCCGCGGCCTCGGTCAGGCCTAGGCCCTTTGGGACCGGCAGGCACTGGCGTGCCGGCGCGGGGCAGTATTCGGCATAGCCGCCGCCCGAGACCAGTGCCGTCGCCTGTTGGCCGACCTGCCAATCCGAAACGCCAGACCCTAGAGCGACGATCTCGCCCGCCACCTCCAGGCCCGGGATGTCCGAGGCGCCGGGTGGCGGCGGATAGTTGCCCTCACGCTGGGCCACGTCCGGCCGGTTGACGCCGGCGGCGGCGACCTTGATCAGGACCTCGCCCGGGGCCGGCTCCGGCAGCGGCCGCTGGGCCGGCTTCAAGACCTCGGGCGCGCCGGGGGTCGAGATCTCGATCGCGGTCATGGTCTTCGGCAGCGTGCTCATCCAACGCTCCTCATCGGCGGGGGGTGGCGGGGTCGACCCCTGATCTATTATCTTCCTTGCCAACTGGCAACCGCGCTGTTGTGCCGGCGGGCGGGAGGCGAGGATGGACGACGATATCGAGAGCGGCGGCGTCAAGCCCGACAAGCCCGACCTCCAGGTGATGTCGATCGAGGAACTGGAAGACTACATCGCCGAGCTCGAAGCCGAGATCGAGCGGGTTCGCGCGGCGATCGACGCCAAGAGTTCGCACCGGGGCGCGGCCGACAGCGTCTTCAAGCGCTAGGGGCGTCGCCGACCGCGTCCGCGTCGTCGCCTCGGCGGTGGCGGCCCGGCTCTTAACGGAATTTTCACGAATTCGATCTACTCTTGAAGATGTCAAGCCGGTCATCCCGCTTGACGGCTGGATCCATTCCAGCTTGTTGACGCCTCCCTGTTGACTCGAGCCGCCGCTGGGCGGCTCTTTTTTTGGCCCGACTCCCGCCGTCCGATATAGATCGAATTGCCGGGATGGCGCAGTTTTTCGCGCTTGACCGGCCGGCCGCGCTGTCGCTAGAGTCCGGCTCCGCACGAGGTGAGAGTCTAACAGGCAGGGGCAATAACAAAGAGGGGGCTGTCAGACCGAGGGCAGCCCCCATAATTATGCCCGCTATCCCTCTGATTGCTTGCGGTGCTCCGATTGGCCACTATGCCGGCGGGGGCCCGGATGGTCGCAACCGATCGTTGCGCCATGGCAAAGGGGGATTGAGATGATTTTCAGACGCATCGGCAAGGCCGTCGCCCTGCTGGCGGGCGTTCTTCTGGCAGCCGGCTGGCTCGCCGGCGGGGCCCTGGCCCAACAGGCGCCGAAGCGGGCGATCGCGAAGATCGCCGGCGACCTCTATCGCTTTCAGAACAACTTCCACTACTCCGTCTTTCTCGTCACCGCCGAGGGCGTGATCGCGACAGATCCGATCAACGCCGACGCGGCGGCCTGGCTGGAAGAGGAGATCCGCAAGCGCTTCGGCAAGGAGATCACCTACCTGGTCTTGAGCCACGACCATGCCGACCATTCCTCGGGCGGCGCGGTCTTCGCCGATACCGCCACCGTTGTCGCGCACGAGGCCGCCAAGGCTACGATCGTCGGCGAGAAGCGGCCGACGGCGGTGCCCGAACTCACTTTCTCCGACCGCATGACCATCAGCCACGGCGGCAAGACGGTGGAGCTGATCCATCTCGGCCGCTCGCACTCCGACAACATGATCGTGATGCGCTTCCCCGAGGAGCGGGCGCTCTTCGCGGTCGACTTCATCTCCGTCAAGCGCCTGCCGTACAGAACTCTTTCGGACGCCTATTTCCCCGATTGGATCGCGGCGATCAAAGGGGTGGAGGCATTGGACTTCGACATCCTGGTGCCGGGCCACGGGCCGATGGGCACCAAGGCCGATGCGGCCGACCACCGCGGCTATCTGGAGGCGCTCTACCGGGCCGTCCTCGCGGCCGCGCGGGCCGGCCAATCGCTCGAGGAGATGAAGCGCTCGATCACCCTAGATGCCTATAAGGACTGGGGTCAGTACAAGGCCTGGCGCGAGCTCAACATCGAAGGAATGCTGAAGCAGGTGCAGATGCACCGCCGCGGCAACTGATCGAAAGGGGGCCGGCCGCCGACGTCCCATCCGGGCTGTCGCTTCGTCTCGGCAAGGGCTACTAATAGGCCCTAGTCACTACAGCCGAGGACGATCATGGCGACATCGAGATACTTGAGCCCGGAGACGCTCAGCCTGCACGCTGGCCAGAAGCCGGACCCCCTCTACGGCGCCCGCGCGGTGCCGATCTATCAGACCACTTCCTACGTCTTTCAGGACACCGACCATGCCGCCGCACTCTTCAATTTGGAGCGTGCCGGCCATGTCTACAGCCGGATTTCCAATCCGACCGTGGCGGTGCTGGAGGAACGCGTCGCCGCGTTGGAGGGCGGAGTTGGTGCCGTCTGCACCGCCAGCGGCCAGGCCGCTTTGCATCTCGCCATCGCCACCCTGATGGGCCAAGGTGGCCACATCGTCTCCTCGGGCTCGATCTACGGCGGCAGCCACAACATGCTGAGCCACACGCTGCCGCGCTTCGGCATTACCACCACCTTCGTCGACCCGCGCGATCCGGCCGCGATCGCCGAGGCCATCCGGCCCGAGACCGGCCTCGTCTTCGCCGAGACCCTGGGCAACCCGGGCCTGGAGGTGCCGAACCTGCCCGAGATCGCCGAGATCGCGCACAGCGAAGGCGTGCCGGTGATGATCGACAATACCTTCGCGACACCGATCCTGTTCCGCCCCTTCGAGCACGGCGCCGACTTGGTCATGCACTCGGCGACCAAGTTCCTGGGCGGCCACGGCGTCGCCATCGGCGGCGTCGTCGTCGACGGCGGCACCTTCGACTGGGAGGCCTCGGGCCGCTTTCCGACCCTGACCGAGCCCTATGACGGCTACCACGGCCTCGACTTCGCCGAGGAGTTCGGTCCCGGCGCCTTCATCATGCGGGCCCGGGCCGAGGGCATGCGCGACTTCGGCGCCTGCATGAACCCGACCAACGCCTTCTACATCCTGCAGGGCGTCGAGACCCTGCCGGTCCGGATGCAGCAGCACGTCGCCAACACGACCGAGATCGTCCACTTCCTCGACGGCCACGAGGCGGTGGCCTGGGTGACCCATCCCGATCTGCCGACACATCCCGACCACAACCTCGCCAAGGTGCTGTTGCCCGACGGTGCCGGCGCTATCTTCTCCTTCGGGATCAAAGGCGGGCGCGAGGCCGGGCGCCGCTTCATCGAGAGCCTGGGCATCTTCTCGCACCTCGCCAACGTCGGTGACGCCAAGAGCCTGGTGATCCACCCCGCCAGCACCACGCACCAGCAGATGGACGCGGCGGCGCTGGAAGCGGCCGGCATCAGCGAGGACCTGGTGCGGCTTTCAATCGGGCTGGAGAATCCTGCGGACTTGAAGCAGGACCTGGGCATCGCGCTCAGAGCCTCACAGAAGGGTTGAAGCGATGCAATTCGAAGTCGACGGCCAGGCCGTCTTCGCATCGACCGGCGGCAAGCCCTTCGATGCGGTCAAGCCGGCGATCATCTTCGTCCATGGCGCCGCCCTCGATCACACGGTCTGGAAGCTGCAGACCCGCTATTTCGCCTGGCACGACAACAGCGTGCTGGCCATCGACTTGCCGGGGCACGGGCGTTCCGAAGGGGCGCCGCTGGAGACCGTGCCGGCGATGGCCGACTGGCTCGTGCGTTTCATGGACGCGGCCGGTCTCGAAGAGGCGGCGCTGGTCGGCCATTCGATGGGCGCGCTCATCGGCCTCGACTGCGCCGGCCGCCACGGCGACCGGGTCCGCGCCCTGGCGCTCTTGGGGCCCGGCTATCCGATGCGGGTCAACGATGCACTGATGAACGCCGCCCAGGCCAACGACGCGGACGCCTACGACATGATGAACGCCTGGGGCTTCGGCCGCCCGGCGCAGATCGGCCAGCACCGCGTGCCGGGGCTGTGGATGATGCGAGGCGGGCTTAGGCTCTGGAACCAGGCCAAGCCCGGGGTGCTGCACGCCGACTTGAAGGCCTGCCACGTTTACGACGGCGGCGAGGCGGCCGCCGCCGCCATCCGCTGTCCGACGCTGGCGGTGCTCGGCGATCAGGACATGATGGCGCCTCTGAAGCTCGCCCGGGCGATCTCCGAGAGCATCGAGGGCGCGGACATCGTCGTCCTCGAAGGCTCCGGCCACATCATGATCGAGGAACAGCCCGACGAGACCCTCGATGCGCTGAGGCGACTGCTCTAGGGCCGGCTCTGATAGGCCGGATATGACTCACTTTCTCCGTCTGCGACTTCGGAAACGGTGCTGATCGCTATCCGATGCCGGCGTCTTTGAGAGCCGCATATGGAGGTCGCATACGGATTTCGGTGCTGCCGTTGCCGGGGGTTTGGGCGGCCTAACGACCGCACGCTCTTGACTGGGCTCCAATCCATGGAGAGCATTACGGCTGGGGGCCATCGAATAACGCCGCATACTTAGGCCGAACGGATGGCAGCTTCGACAAGGAGACAAGATGTCGGAGGCACGCTACTACCAGCCGTCGGGACACGTCGGCCTGGGCGGAGCGACGATCACCATTGCCGCTGCAATCGCAGCTCCGATCGTGCTCGGCTTTTGCTACGGCATCTGGATGTATTACATCTACGCCGCCCTAACCTTCTGGGTGCCGCTGCTATATGGCGTTACGACCGGCATTGCCGTCGGCGCCGCCGCACGCGCCGCCAAGGTACGGGGCGCCGGGTTTGTCGCCCTCGCCGGCCTCGGCGGTGGACTGCTGGCGGTCTACTTCGGTTGGGTTGCCTGGCTCCTGGCCTGGAGCGATTTTGCATACATCTCCACCTTCTCCAGCTTTGGCATGTGGACGGCACTCGGCGAGGCGGCGGCCGAGGGCATCTGGTATTTCGACGAATTCGAGCTCGAGGGCGGTGCGCTCTATTTCTGGTGGACAGTGGAGGCGCTACTTATCATCGGCTTCTCCGCCGCCACCGCATTCGCCATGGTCGAGGAAAGCAGCAACACCTTCTGTGAGGCCTGCGGCGATTGGGCAAAGAACGTCTACACGTCGCCGGAACTGAACGCGCTGGAGGACGAGGAGGATTTCAAGGCTCGGCTGGAGGCCGATCCCGAGAGTGCCCTCGCGGACTTCCGACCGGTGACCCCCAAAGTCCCCGGCGTCACCTTTCAGTTTGCCATCCAAGCCTGCGAAAAGTGCTGGAATTTCCTAGTCCTCGACGTCCGAAAGATCGAGCACTCCGAGGACAAGGAGGGAAATCAGAAGCGCAAGCAAAGCGATCTGGTCGACAATCTGTTGATCGACAAGCCGTTATTCGACCGGCTGGCGCGGAGCCTCGGCCAAACTACTGAAGAGGTATAGTGCTTCCGCCCTCGGCTCTTCGGCCCCCTATTCATGCATCGGGAGACCGCGGCCAACGCCTCCTGGAAGTTCGCCTGGGCGATCTCCGAAAGCATCGAGGGCGCGGACATCGTCGTCCTCGAAGGCTCGGGCCACATCACGATCGAGGAGCAGCCCTACGAGACCCTGGATGCGCTGAGGCGATTGCTTCAGGGCCGTCTTGTGCCGACTCGCACGACGTTATCGCGAGGAGGAGAAGCCGACGGTTTGCGGCGCCTAAGTCAATGTTTCTCCGGCGCCCAGCCATACGCCCTTGCGCAGGCGCCACCCATCAGCATTGCCCGATCACTTTCGCTCAGGCGGTCGGTGAGGCGGAACGGTTCGACGGCTTGTTCGTAGTTGACGACCGCGAAGGCGCGAGTCCAGTCGGTGCCCCACAGGCAGCGGTCGAGGCCCCAGGCGTCGAACACCCGAGCGAGCGGGTCCCAGATGTCCGGGTAGGGGTAGCCGGCGTGTGACAGCGTGCATGCCCCGCTGACCTTGATCACCACGTTCGGGCGGCGGGCGAGGTCGAGCACCTTCGGCAGGTCGGCCCAGGGCTCCGGCGGGGCCGGCGGCGTACGGGGCTGCACGATGCCCAGATGATCGATGATGAACCGGGTGTCGGGGTGGCGGTCGATGGTCGCCGTGCCCGCGTCGAGGTTGCCCCAGCAGAGCATGTTGACCGGGAAGTCGTGCCGCACGGCTTCGCGAAGTATCACGTCGATGTCGGCGGCGTCGGGGTCGCGCCCCGGCTCACCCGTCATCATGATGCGGATGCCGACCGTGCCCGGCGTTTTCTTCCACTCGGCGATTACATCGGCCACCGCGGGGTCGGACGGATCGACCGGCTTGACGAGGCCAAAACGGCCGGGGTGGGCATTGCGCACCTCGACCGCATAACTGGCGTCGTATTGGTACATGGAAAAGGCGGAGATGAAGATCGCGCCGTCGACGCCGACCGCATCCATCGCCGCCACCATCTCGTCGCCGGTGACGTGATCCGGCCAGTTCGGCACCGAGTGCCAGGGGCGATCCGGCGTGTTGGCGTCATAGGCGTGGACCTGGGAATCAATGATCGGCATCGAGACGGCTCCTCTTCGCAAAACGGTTTTGCAGTATTGCAGCAGTTTGCGGCGGTTGCGTCGAGCGGGGGGCCGTGATCCGAGACGAGGGAAATCGGCGGTCTCAGTCCTCGTCGATGAGGCGGTAGCCGAAGGCCTCGCCGTTGGTCACGATGTGGCCCATCGTGGGTGAGGCGAAGTGTGCCGGCGCCATCAGGGTGTCGGTGTCGGCGTAGCGCTCGATCAGCGCCCGGCGCGTGGTCGCCGACAGGGCCCGGTCCTCGCAGGCCCGGCTCGACCAGTCGGGCCGTACCAGCTGCAACGGGTGGTGGATGACGTCGCCGCTCAGCACCGCCGTATCGGCGCCCGAGCGGAGGTTCACGACGACGCTGCCGTCGGTGTGGCCGGGCGCCGGCTCGAACCAGATGCCCTCGCCGATCTGGTGGTCCATGTCGACCAGCACCGCCTGTCCCGCCTCCATCACCGGCAGCACGCTGTCCTCGAAGACGTTGGGCACCGGCCCGTCGTTGCCGCTTTCATGCCGGCCCTCCCAGAGCTCGTACTCGGTGCGGGCGAAGATGTACTTGGCGTTCGGGAAGGTCGGTACCCAGCGGCCGTCGACGAGGCGCGTGTTCCAGCCGGCGTGGTCGACGTGGAGGTGCGTGCAAAGAACGAAATCGACCTCTTCGGGCTGCACCCCGGCGGCGGCCAGGTCGGCGAGATAGGGGCCGTTCATCATGTGCCACTGCGGCCGGGCCGGCCTCGGCTTGTCGTTACCGACGCAGGTGTCGACCAGGATGGTGTGGCGCGCGGTGCGGATGATGTAGGACTGGAAGGCGAAGATCAGCAGGCCCGATTCCGCCTCCATGTAGCGCGGGATCATCCAATCCCGATTGGCCGCGACGATGTCCGGGTCGGCGTCGGGCAGGAACACCAGGGGATCGAAGATCGGCACCTCGCTCTCGATGACGCGACTGATCTCGAACTCGCCAATGTTGTGCATCTGGCCCTGGCCTCCCTTGCCACCGTCTGTCGATCGACGGTAGCACCGCGACCGAACAAGTGCGAGGGGCCGGGCTGGCGATTTGCAGCGCCTGCCTTGCGCCATTAAGCTCGTCCCTCATGAGCCAGACACCCGAACGCGTCTATGGCGGCCGGGCTCGGATGAGCCTGGTCGTGCCATCCACCAACACCGTCGCCGAGACCGAGTTCTGGCGCATGGCGCCCGACGGCGTGACGGTGCACACCTCTCGCATGCCGTTCTTCTCGGAGCGCTACGACAAGCCCTTCGACGAGATGGAGAGCCACGTGCCCCGGGTCTTCGACGAGGCCAACTCGGCCGAGCCCGACGTCATCGCCTATGGCTGCACGGCGAGCTCGGCCAAGGGCGACCCGCACGCCTACGAGGTGAAGTTGAGCGAGGAGGCCGGCAAGCCGACGGTGACCGCGGCCGGCGCATTGGTCGCAGCACTGGCGGCCTTCGGTGCCAAGCGGATCGCGCTCGTGACGCCATATCCGCCCGAGATCAACGCCAAGGAACGGGTCTTCTTCGCCGAGAACGGTATCGAGGTGGTCGAGGACGAGAGCGTCATCGTCGACCAGAAGCAGCTTCAGGTGAAGAACATGAACCGGGTGCCGACCGAGACGCTGATCGAGCGGGCGGTGGCGTTGGGCTCGCGCCCGGATGTTGATGCGGTGGTGCTGAGCTGTTGCGACATGCCGGCGCTCGAGGCCATTCCTCGCATCGAAGAGGCTCTGGGCAAGCCGGTGACTTCGAGCACGCAGGCGCTCTTCTGGCGCGCTGCCCGCACCGCCGGCATCGACGAGCCGATGGCGGGCCTGGGCCGGCTGCTCGCCGGCCATTGAGGAGGTCGGCCGACCGCCCGCCGGGGCCGTTTAGCGTCTGAACGAGGCCTTGACCGATGTCGCCTTGGCGCGGCCGGCGCGACGCTCGTCGTCGTCGCCGGCGGCGGCCGTCCGCACGGCACCGGCGAGAAAACGCGCAAAAATGCGGGCCATGGCCCGGTTCAGGGCGACGACCGATGCCTTGACGCTGGCGTCCGTGGCTGGGCTTTCCTCGGCATAGGTCTCGGCGACGACGATGCCGCCGTCGGCGAGCCGTACCAGGGCCAGCTCCAATTCGATCGAGACCCGGGGCGGCCCACCGCCGATCAGTCGCTCCAGGCGCTTGGCGGTGCCGCTCAAGCGGTAGTCGGCGGGGATCCTCATCTCCGGCGTGACGACCGATTGGGCGATGCCGCTATCCCTCAGGTAGGCGACCATCTCCTGCTGCAACATGCGTGTCGGCGGATCCGCCCAATAGTGATAGTCGTGCTGCTGCACCTCGTGCGGCTTGCCGGTTTCGCTGAAGAGCAGTGGCCGCTCGTGCAGCAGGCCCTCGGCCTGAAGAGGCTCGATCGTGAGCACGCCGGGCAGCAGCGCTTGGCGGCCGACTTGGCCCGGCCCGGGCACGACCAGACGGTAGAAGTGGTCGCGCGGCACCGGCGGGGCCGAGCCCAGGCAGCCGCTCAGCAAGGGTAAGGCCAGGCAAGCGGGCAGGAGTGCGATCGCCATGCGTTTCATTTTTCGTCCCTCCGGCTGAGCGAGACGGCGGGCTCGCTCTTGACCTCGCGGCGCGGCGAGCTGTCGAGCAGCAGACCCGGGTTCTGGCGGATCAGGCGGCTGAACTCGCTCATGTTGCGCGCTGCCCCGCTGAGGTTGTGGTTGATCGAATCGATGTTCCGGGCGATCGCCTGCAGGGTGTAGCGCGCGTCCGCGATAGCGCCGTCGACCTTGCCTTCGTTGGCTGCGACGATCCGTCCGACATCGCTCAGGATGCCGTCGACCTGCTCGAGGTTGGTCTCGACCTCGGCGGAGATCACGATGAGCCGGCGCGAGACCTCCTCGACGTTCCGAACGACCCGACCGGTTCCCTTGATGTTGCGGTCGGACAAGAGCTTCTGCGCCCGGTCGACGGTCTCGTTCAGTTCCTTGGAGAAGGCGACCAGCTCGCCCGTGATCGCCGGCACGCGTTGCTCCAGGTCCCGCGCCACGCCCCCGGCCGAGCCCAGGATTTGGCGCATGTCGTTCTCGAGCAACGAGTTGCCGGTCTCCACGAGTGTCGAGACCCGGGCCAGCAGGCGCTTCAAGTCATTGCGCGACAAATCGCCGATGTCGGCCGCCACGTCGGCCAGTGCCGCGAACATGTCGGCGGGCGCCGCGCCCACGATCCGCTGGCCGGGCTCCAAGGCCTCGCGCGCGTTGCCCTGCGCGATGTCGACGGTCTTGGCGCCGAGGAAGTTCGAGCTGCCGATACGGGCCACGCTGTCGGCGGGAATGCGCCAGCCGCGTTGGACGCTGACCTCGAGCCGGAAGCGGGTCCGATCCGCCTCGACCAGGGGCCGAATGGTCTCTACCTGGCCCACGAGATAGCCGTCGAAGCGGACTTGAGTGCCGAATTTGATGTCGGCGACGTTGTCCAGCACGACGACATAGCCGTCTCGCTCGACGCCGCGGCCGGTCAGGGCCACTGCCGCCACCAGGGCCGTCCCCAGCATAGCGATCACGAAAAGGCCGACGGCAGCGTAGTTCAGCTTATGATTGCGCATGGCTCTAGCGTGCCCCCAGGGCTGCGCCGCGACCCGTCAGCCGGTCGAGATAGGTCGCGGGATCGATTTCGGCTTCTTCGACGCGCCGGTTGAGCAAGTTCTGCACCCTTGCCAAGTCCGAGCCGCGCACGCCCTCGACGTCGTCGACCAACAGCACCCGGCCCTGGTCCAGGACCGTGATCCGGTCGGCGATTTTGAAGGCGCTCTCCAGCTCGTGGGTGACGACGACGATGCTCATGTTCATGGCCTCGCGGAGCTTTAGGATGAGGTCGTCGAGCGCGGCCGAGACCACCGGGTCCAGGCCCGCGGACGGCTCGTCGAAGAACAAGAGCTCGGGGTCCATGGCGATCGCCCGGGCCACCGCCGCCCGCTTCAGCATGCCGCCCGACAGTTCCGATGGCATCAAGTCCCCGGTGCCGGCGAGGTTCACGACCTCGAGCTTGAGCTGGGCCATGATCGCCATGGTCTCGGGGTCGAGCCGGGTGTGCTCGGCAAGCGGCAGCATGATGTTCTCCAGCACCGACATCGAGCTGAAGAGGGCGCCGCCCTGAAAGGCGACGCCGATTCTGCGCCTAAGCCGCATCATCTCCCGGGCGCGGGCGCGGGTGATGTCGAGACCCAATAGCTCGACCACGCCTCGGCTCGGCCGCTCGAGGCCGATCAGGTGGCGCAGCAAGGTCGACTTGCCGGAACCGCTGCCGCCCATGATCACCATGATCTCGCCGGGGCGGACCTCCAAGTCGACCCCGTGCAGGACTTGGCGCGCGCCATAGTGCGCGTCGAGGTCCTGCACCCGGATCACCGGTGCCGCACCGTCGGTCGACGGCGCCGCTGTTTCGCAAGCCTGAGGTGCGCCGGCCATCGTCGTCACCCGCTGGTCACGATGAAGGCGAAGATCATGTCGGCGATGATGATCGCGGCGATCGACTGCACCACCGCCCGCGTCGTCATCCGGCCGACGCCCTCGGCGCCGCCTTCCGCCAAGGCCCCGTTGACCGAGGAGATGATCGCCACCAGGGCGGCGAAGATCGCACTCTTGGTGAGGCCGTGCGCCAGGTCGTTGACCGACAGCACGACCAAGAGTTCGGCACCATAGGCCTCGAGGCTGATTCCCAGTGTCGACGAGACCAGAATGCCGGCCGCACCCAGTGCCACCAAATTGGCCCAGACGGTCAGGCACGGCACCGCGATCAGCATGGCGATCAGGGCCGGCGCGACCAGGAACCTGACCGGCGCTATGCCGATCGCCCTGAAGGCGTCGATCTCCTGATTGATCAGCATGGTGCTGAGGCGGGCGGCAAGGGCGGAGCCGGAGCGCCCAGCGATCAGGATGCCGACGATCAGCGGCGAGAACTCACGTACCACCGAGAGCGCTATGCCGACGGTGGCGAAGGCCTCGGCACCGAAGAGGCTCAACGTGTAGAGGCTCTGTATGGCCAGCATCATGCCGATGGTGGCGGCCAGGATGGTGACGATCGGCAACGCTTGGATGCCGACCTGCATCGTCTGCGCGGCGACCGCCGCCGCTCTGACCGGCTGCTGCCGACTGCGGCCGAGGACGGTCCAGAAGAGCGACTCGAATAAGAGGGCGCCGGCGAAGCCGATTTCCTCGGCACCGCCGACCACCCTGCGGCCGATCGTTTCGGCCGCCCTCAGCATGGCGTCTCCGCCAGGGCGGCGCCGAGATCGGCGTGAATGGTGAAGACCTTGCCGAGGCGCGCGAGCTCGAAGACCCGGAGCGCTTCCGGGCTGACCGCGACCAGGCCGAGGCTGGTGCCGCCGCGGCCGGCGGACTGCAACGCCTCGACCAGGCTGGCGATGCCGGAGCTGTCGATGTAGCTGACGGCCGAGAGGTCGACCAGAACGTCTCGTCCCTTGGCGGTGCAGCCGAGCAAGAGGCGCCTGACCTCGGGCGCCCGGTCGAGGTCGACCTCGCCTTCGAGCGAGACCACCAGCCTGTCGCCCTCTTCGCGAACCTGGTTGCTCATGTCCGTGTCCTCGCCTTCTTGGTCATCTCCAGGACGTTGCCGACCCCGTGCGGCGGCGGCACGAACTCCGCCGTGTCCATGATCTCGGCCATGAAATGGGTGCCGAGGCCGCCCGGCCGGAGGTCGTCGAGTTCGCGCGGGCGGATGCACTCGGGATCGACCGGCGGTGCGAAGTCGGCGACGCGGACGATGATTCCCTGACCATCACGCATCAGGCCCAGGACGATGTCGCCGTCTGCGGGCGCCTCGTAGGCGTGCTGGATCACGTTTTGGCAGGCCTCTGCCACGGCCAGCACGATGTCGCGTGCCGCCGCCTCGTCGAAGCCGCAGAGGCGGGCTGCGCCCTCGATGCTGGGCCGCACCAGGGTCATCCGGTCGGCCGAGGCCGGAAAGCGGAGATCGATCAGCCGCTCGGCCGCCGGCGCCGTCATCAGACCGCCTCCGCGAGATTCGTCGACGCTTGGCCGGCATCGATGCCCGTGTGTCGAACCCAGGCATCGTCGATGGCGAGCACGGTTAGATCGTCGCGCACCTCCCAGCCGCCCTGGTCGAGCGTCTCCAGGATCAGCTTCAGGCGCTGGGCAGGGCTTTCCTCGGCAAAGAGCTCCACCAGTTGGATCAGCCCCTCGACGCCCAGCAGCTCGCCGTCGGCATAGCGGTATTCGGTCAGGCCGTCGGAGAAGAGATAGAGCTCGCCGCCGGCGAGATCGATCCGCTGCTCCGACGGTTCGGTGGCCGGCAGGATGCCGAGCGGCGGTGCCGTCGCCGGGAAGGTATCGTAGCTTCGGTCCGGCCGGCGCAGGAGCGGTGGCTGGTGGCCCGCGTTGGCGAAGGTGACCTCGCCGCTGAGGGGACAGTAGTGCCCGGCGACCATGGTCACGAACATGCCCCTGGTCGCGGTCTCGCAAAGCTCGTCGTTCACGGTCGCCAACAGTGCTGCCGGCGACTCCATGCGCTTGCCGAGGTAGCGAAAGAGGCTCGCCGTCTTGGCCATCAACAGCGCCGCATTGATCCCCTTGCCCGAGACGTCGCCGAGCGAAAAGGCGATGCGCGCGTCGTCGAGCCGGAAATAGTCGAAGAAGTCGCCCGAGAGCTGGCGCGCCGGCAGGTTCAAGCCCCAGATCGGCAGGTCGTCCGGGGCAGAGTCGGGTTGCAAATTCTGCTGCAACTCGGCGGCGCGTTGCAGGTCGCGACCAAGCCCGTGCTGCTCGGCCAGACGAGATTCCAGCGCCGCCTTCGCCGGCGCCAAGCGGGCGAGCTGCGCCAAAACGTCGAGGAAGGCGCGGTCGGCGTCGCCGATCTCGCCATCGGCCGCGATCTCGGTAGTCAGGGCGAGGTCGTTGCCAACAACCTCAACGCGCAAATGGCCGGCATCGACGCCGAGATGTGCCGCGATTTCGGGCAGCGCCGCCTCGAGCGTTGCCAGCGGCGCCTCGGCCAGCGCCAGGCGATCGCCAATAGCCGCCGCGAAGTGAAGCTGCGCGACGCTCCGGGCAGGGTCTTGGTCACGGTCCTGGCGCTGTTCTTGCCACATGCGTCCGGCAGGTGTCTTCCCGATGGCACAATGGCGGCAATCCTAAATCCGATTGGTTAACAAGACCTTGGCGGGTCAACGAGGACAACCTTGCGAAAATTTAATCCGCTGGAAACAGGTCGGAAAGGTGCCCCTCCCTATCTGTCCGGACAGGCACAACACCAACCATGGAGATCCTCCGATGCAAAAGGACAAGCACACCCCGGCCGGCCGTGCCCTGATCGCCGGCCTTCTCGCCACCACCATTCTGGCGGCACCGCTGGCGGTCGCCGCCGGTGCCTTTCAGGCGCCGGCCCCCGTCACCATCGAGCAGGCCCAGGCGCCGGCCGACTTCTCCGCCGTGATCGAGGCGGTGCGGCCGGCGGTGGTCAGCATCTATGCCGAGCGCGCCATGAAGCCCTCGGCGATCCAGGCCATGCCAGGATCGCCGCGGTTCGGCGAAGGGCATCCCTTCCACGATTTCTTCGAGCGTTTCGGGCCCGCCGTTCCGGACCACGGCTTCGGAGGCCGCGATGCGCCCTCGCACATGACCAAGGCGCTCGGCTCCGGCTTCTTCGTCTCGGATGACGGCTACATCGTGACCAATCAGCATGTCGTCGACTCCGCCCGCCGGATCACGGTTCGCCTCGACGACGGCAAGGAGCTCGAGGCCAAGCTGATCGGTGCCGACGCCAAGACCGATCTCGCTCTCCTGAAGGTTTCGGGTGCGGGCTTCGCCCACGTCGCCTTCGCCGACGGCGGTGGCGTAAAGCCCGGCCAATGGGTCGTCACCGTTGGCGCGCCCTTCGGCCTTGGCGGCAGCGCCACCGCCGGCATCGTTTCGGCCCGCGGCCGTGACATCGGTGCCGGACCCTATGACGACTTCATCCAGATCGATGCGCCGATCAACCGTGGTAACTCGGGCGGCCCGGCCTTCGACCTCGGCGGCCGGGTGGTCGGCGTCAACACGGCGATATTCTCGCCCTCCGGCGCCAATGCCGGCGTCGGATTCGCAATTTCGGCCGAAGTCGCGGCCGATGTCGTCGCCGACCTCAAGGACGACGGCAAGGTTGTCCGCGGTTGGCTCGGCGTTACCGTGCAGCCGCTGAGCGAGGACCTGGCCAAGGCGCTTGACCTCGAGTCGGCCAAGGGTGCTCTCATCGCTGCGGTACATGGGAAGGCGCCGGCCCATGAGGCTGAGATCGAGGCCGGCGACGTCGTCGTCGCGGTCGACGACAAGCCGATCGCCACGGTCCGCGACCTGACCGGGGCGATCGCCGCCGCCAGTCCTGAGGCCGTGGTGCGCCTCGCCCTGATGCGCGACGGCAAGCGGCTCGAGAAGAGCGTCCGCCTCGGCACCATGCCGGGCGAGGCCGAGCCGACGGCGCGGGCCGACACCGAGGACGAAAAAGGCAAGCTCGGCATCGCCTTGGCCGACGTCGACGGCAAGGCGGTGGTGACGGCCGTGAAACCGGGCTCGGAAGCGGCCGACAAGGGCATTCGCCCCGGTACCGCGATCCTCGCGGTCGGGACCGAGAAGACCCGAAACGTCGCTGATGTGGTCGCCGCCGTCGACAAGGCGCGGGCCGCCGGCGACGAGGTTCTGCTGCTCCAGCTCGAGACGAGAGGCGGCAAGCGGTTCCTCGCCCTGGGCCTTGGCGGCAACGCCTAGCCGAAGACGGAGCGACAGGAGGGCGCGCCCAATGCCGGCGCGCCCTCCACTTTTCGCGCTACCTGCCCGATGCCCCACATCGCGCCGCGCGGCGCTCCTGCCCTGTCAGGCCGACAGTGGCGCTGAGGCCATGGATAGTGGGAGATAGCCGGGCTAAACTTCGCGCCGCAACCGTGGTCGAGCTTTCCGATGCGCATCCTGACGATCGAGGACGACGCCGAGGCCGCCGCCTATCTGGTGAAGGGCTTGCGCGAGAGCGGTCACGTCGCCGACCACGCGGCCGACGGCGAGACCGGGCTCGCCATGGCGTTGTCGGCGCCCTATGACGCCCTCATCGTCGACCGCATGCTGCCCGACCTCGACGGCCTGTCGCTCGTGCGCCGGCTGCGCTCGCTGGAGGTCTCGACGCCGGTGCTGTTCCTGAGCGCGCTCGGCGAGGTCGACCAGCGGGTCGAGGGCCTGCGCGCCGGCGGTGACGACTACTTGGTCAAGCCCTATGCCTTGGCCGAGCTGCTGGCCCGGGTCGAGGGCCTGGCCCGCCGGCGGGCCCCGGAGCAGGCAGCGACCCGGCTCCAAATCGCCGACCTGGAAATGGACCTGCTTGCCCGCACCGTCAGCCGTGCCGGCCGACGGATCGAGCTGCAGCCGCGCGAGTTCAAGCTCTTGGAATGCCTGCTGCGCCATTCCGGCCAAGTGGTGACGCGGACGATGCTGCTGGAGAACGTCTGGGACTATCACTTCGACCCGCAGACCAACGTCATCGACGTGCACATCTCCCGTCTCAGGTCGAAGATCGACAAGGGCTTTGATTGCCCACTCCTGCACACCGTCCGGGGGGCGGGCTACGTCCTGCGGGCGGATGCAGATTAAGCTCTTCCGAACCTCGACCTTCCGCCTGGCCTTCGGCTACACGGGCCTGTTCCTGGCGGCCGCGCTCGTGGTCTTCACTATCGTCTACTTCAACAGCACCAACCTGCTGGTGCGTCAGACCGACGAGACCATCGAGGCCGAGATCAGGGGCCTCGACGAGCAGTACGCCAGGGGCGGCATCGCCTCGCTCGTCGAGACGGTCCGTGCCCGCAGCCGCCGGCCCGGAGACGGCCTCTATTTCGTCGGCGATGCCCGCGGCCGACACCTCGTCGGCAATCTCGATCGCGTGCCGGAAGCCACGCCCTCGGCCGGCGGCTGGGTCGACTTCGACGTCTTCCGCTCGGCCGCCGCGGACAATCAGGACACGGCTTTCGCCAAGCAGGCCGCCAGAGCCCGCGTCTTCATCCTGGCGGAAGGCGTGGTGCTGCTGGTCGGGCGCAACATCCAGGCCCGCAAGGAGATCGAGGCGGTAATCGAGACCGCCCTCGTTTGGGGCCTGGTGGCGACGCTGGTGCTGGGGGTGGCAGGCGGCCTCCTCGCCGGGCGGCGGATGTTGCGCCGGGTCGACGCGGCGAGTGCCGTGACGCGCGAAATCATCACGGGCGACCTCACGCGGCGCCTGCCGATCTCGGGCTCGGGCGACGAGCTGGATCGGCTGTCCGCCACGCTGAACGACATGCTGGCGCGGATCGAGCGGCTGATGACGGGCTTGCGGGAGGTCAGCGACAACATCGCCCACGACCTGCGCACGCCGTTGAGCCGCATCCGCGCCCGGGCGGAGGACGCGGCCCTGGCGGAGGCGACCGGGGCGGAGGCGCGGGCCGCGTTCGAGAGTATCGTCGCCGAGGCCGACCGCCTGCTCGCCACCTTCGCCGCTTTGTTGGCAATCGCCCGGCTCGAGGCCGGCTCGGGCCGCGAGCGTTTCGAGCGGACCGATGTTTCCGCGCTGCTGGCCGACCTGGCCGAGCTCTACGAGCCCGCCGCCCGTGAGGCGGGCTTCGCCTTCGGTGTCGAAATCGCGCCTAATGTCTCCATGGAGGCGGACCGCGAGCTCTTGGCACAGGCGGTCGTCAACCTGATCGAGAACGCCTTGAGATACGGCATCGGGTGCGATGCCCCGGCCTTACAGCTCGCTCTGCAACGGCACGGTGGGAGAATCGAGATCTCGGTCGCAGATACCGGGCCCGGCGTTCCGGAGGGCAAGCGCGAAGCGGTGCTGGACCGTTTCGCCCGCCTCGACGAGACCCGATTGGCGCCCGGCGCCGGGCTCGGCCTGAGCCTGGTTCGGGCCATCGCTGTCGCCCACGGCGGGGCGATCCGTCTCGAAGACAACGCCCCGGGCCTCCGCGCCACCTTGTCCTTTCCTGCCGAGTTGGCGGCGGCGGGGGAAGGCGCCTGATCGTGCTGGCTGCCGTCGCCGCGCCAATTCAGACGTCGTCAGAAGAACGAGGTGATCAACTGGCCGGGCAGCCACAGCGCCAGCATCGGCAACATCAGCACGATGATCAGCACGACGGTGTCCGATATGCAGAAGGGGAAGGACCCGCGGATCACCTGCGTTACCGGCAGTCCCGTAACGCCACTGACGGCAAACAGGTTGAGGCCCACGGGCGGGATGACGCTGCCGATTTCGATGCATAGCGCCGTCAAAATGCCCAAGTGCACCGGATCGACACCCAACGACAGCGCGACCGGGAAATAGATCGGCACGGTGAGCACCAGGATGGCGACGCCGGTCAGCCACATGGAGAGCAGCAGCAGCGTGGCCATGAGCGAGAAGAGAAAGGCGTGCTTCGAGAGTTCGAGGCCGCCCGCATAGGCGGCGATTTCCTGCGGCCATCCCATATTGGCGAGGTAGAATTGGAAGATGCCGACGCAGCCGAGAAGGAAGAAGACGATCCCGGTCAAGTTCATGGTGCGACGGGTCACGCCCATCAGCTCCTTCAAGAACTGCCTGCCCTTGAAGAGTATGCCATAGCCCAGCGCATAGCTGGCCGCTGCGGCGCCGGCTTCCGTCGGCGTGAAGAGGCCGCCATAAAGGCCGCCGAGGACGAGCACCGGCATCAACAGCGCCGGCAGGGCTTCGAGGAACGTCGTCCAGACCTTGCCCAGATCGAAGCTGCCGGCCGGTAGCTTGGCGACGAATATCGAAACGGAAACGATGATCACCGCGTCACTTATGGCCAGCATGATGCCGGGGACCACGCCGGCAAAGAACAGTTCGACGATGGATATCTCGGTGATCACGCCGAACAGAATCAGCGTGATACTGGGCGGGATCAGCAGCGCGATCCCGCCGGCGGACGCGATCACGCCGGCCGCCATCCACTTGGGATACCCGCGCTCCACCATTTCCGGATAGGCGATGACGCTCATCGCGGCGGCCATGGCCGTGGAGGATCCCGAGATGGCACCGAACAGGACCGCCGAGATCAAGGTGGCGTAGGCGAAGCCACCCGGCACCCAACCGATCAAGGCGTCGGCGAAATTGAAGAGCCCGCGCACCAGGCCGGTCTTTTCCATCAGGAAGCCGGCATAGATGAAGAACGGGATGGCGATCAGCGTGTATTTGCTGATGAAGATGAAAAAGGCTTCATACAGCGTGCTGAAGCTCAAGAAATCGTCGAACAGCACCATGACGGCCGTGGAACCGGCCAGCGAAATGCCAATCGGCACGCCCACAAAAAGAAGTGCAAAAAGTACGAGCGCCAGCAGAACCATGAAGCGATCCCAGAGTTACATCGGACGACCGACTAAACGTCCGTCGTCAGTTCGATCTCGGCGTCGACATACTCCCCGCGCACGAAACTCACGATGTCCTCGATCATCTGCAAAGCCGCGATGAAGGCCATCAAGCCGAAACCGAACATCAAGATCAGGTAGAACGGCCAGAGCGGAATGATGAGGCTGTAGGTCATGAGGTCCCTGTCCCACGCATAGCTGAGCGTGGACCACCCGGTGACGCTGATGGCCCCGCAAAACAGCAGAATGACCGCGGAGACGAGAATTCTCATGATCCCGACCGTCTTGTAGTAGCCCCGCGACTGAAGCAACTGCACGATCGCGTTCATCACCAGATGGCTACGCCGGATCTGAGTGACCCCGAAATAGAAGGCGACGGCCGAAACCATGCCGACGACAATGGCGTCCTGGCCCCATTCGAAGACGACGCCGAAGACATAGCGGCGAATAATTTCGAGCAGGGCGAACAATGTCAGAATCAAGAGCGTCGCCGATGCGATCCAACCGAGCACCGAATAGATCGATTCCTTCGCACGGTGCGAAAAAACGAGGAATCCATCCATGCGCGCCCCCTCGGCAGCCTTACCCTGCGAAAGAGGAAAAAGGGTCCGTCACGATTGTGACAGACCCTTCAAGCCTCTCGATTGTGGCAGCCGCTATTTGCGGTTCTTCGCCTTGTAAAGGGCCGCGCCCTTGCCATATCGCGCGAAATACTTTTCGTATTTCGAGCAGTCGGTCTTTTCCAGGGCGTGGGAACCCGGTGGGTTGGCCTTGACCAGAGCTTCGGCTTCCGCCGTGAACTGATCGACCAGCTTGTCGCCGTAATCGTCGACCTTGCCCTTGATCCAGGCGTTGGTGGCACCACCCTCGGCCTTCTTGATGACGGCCGCTTCCGCTTGGCTCATGACATAGATGCCGGGCGCGCTCTTGTCCGTGGTAACGAACTTGTCGAGCGTGCGCTTGTCGTTGCAATAGTTGATGACGCGCTGGAACGGCATGAAGTCGTTCTTGATGATGTCGGTCAGGACATCGCGCTGCTCCTTCGACAGCCGCTTCCACCAGCGGTTCGAGGCGCCGAACCAGTAGTAGTCGCCGACGATGCCGTTGAGGCCGGCCACCGTGAAGTACGGCGCCTGCTCCTTGGTGGCGTTGAAGCCGCCAAGCGAGGTGAACAGGCCGTCGATGACACCGGTTTGCAGGGCCGGCGGCACGTCGCCGAAGGCCATGGCCTGTGGGTTGGCGCCGAGCGCGCTCAGCAAGGCGTTCTCGGCCGGTCCCATGGAGCGTATTTTCTTGCCGGCGAAATCGCTCGGCGCGATCAAACGGCTCTTCACCGCGCCGGCGCCCATGTACATGCTCAGATGACCGGCGCCAAAAAGGGTGATGTCGTGCCGCTTGTTGAAGACACCGGCCAGTTCCGCGAAGGTCTTGGTCGAGTCGACGGCATCGATGGCGCCCACCGTGGACAGTTTGCCGGCACCCAAAAGCACATTTGCCAAGGGCTCGATACTGGAGGTCTTACCGAACTGGCCTGTAAGGACTTCCAGGTTGCCCTGGGTCAGCGCTTTCACGCCTTGCGGAACTGTGTATAGCGACTTGGCCCAGAAAATCTGCACCTTGCTGCCAGGGATCTTCTTTTCCACCTGCTCGGCGAAATAGACCTCTGCGATAGCCGCCGGATGCGGCGGTCCGTTGTGGTCCGAGGCCCAGCGAAGCTTGACCGGCTCCACGGCCCCGACGGCGCCGGCGGATGCCAAAAGAATCCCCGCGCCCATGACGGCTGTTGTCAAAGTCCGAAACTGAAACATGTCGCCTCCCGAATTATCAGCTCCTAAAGCCCATACTCTACGAACAGGGCACATGGCGACGATAGTATCAAAGCCATATAGACAAAAGAAGCTGTCGCGCGGCGCGCCTCCCTGCCGGACGACAGGGCCATGCCCGGTTCCGCTATGCCACCCAAGCGGAGCCCCGATACCGTCCGCGTTCGCCGGATCGGACAGCGCCTTCGAAGGATCGGTTCTTGGAGACTTGCACGCACAGGTGTCGGCGAACGGAATCGGCCGTAAAGGACTCGGCCATGGAGGGACAGGCGCGCCGCCTCAAATCACGCCTTCGGCGCGCAATTCCCCGATCTGCTCGGGCCCGAAGCCGAACTCGCCAAGTACCTCGTCGGTATGCTGGCCGAGGTCGGGGGCCGGGCGGTGGACACGGCAGGGTGTCGCGTTCATCTTCACCGGGAAGCCCGTCATCTTCACCGTGCCGTGGCCCGGGTGCGGCACCTCCAGCACCATCTCCTGGGCCAGCACCTGGGGGTCAGCCATGACGTCGACCAGGTCCTGAATGCGGCCGCAGGGCACGCCGGCGGCGTTCAGGCGCTCGATCCAATTGGCGACGGTATCGGTGCCGACGCGTTCGTTGATCCGCCGGTTGATCTCTTCCCGATTCCGCATCCGGGCGGCGTTGTCGGCGAAGGCGGGCTCCTCCAGCAATGCCTCCAGTTCGAGCGCGGCCAGGAACCGGCGGACGATCTCGTCGTGGCTGGCGGCGACCGCGATCTCGCCGTCGGCGGCGCGGAAGAGGCCGTAGGGCGAGACGATGGGGTGGTCGTTGCCGGTCCGCGTCGGTGCCTCGCCGGTCGCCAGGCATTCGACCCCGAGATAGGCGAGCATGCTGATCAGGCCGTTGTTGAGGCTGGCCTCGATGCGCTGGCCGCGACCCTCCTCCGGCAGGCGGCCGCGCGCCACCAGGGCGCAGACGGCGCCGAAGGCGGCGTAGAGGCCGGCGATCAGGTCCGAGAGCGGCGGTGCCGCCCGCATCGCTTCCTCGCCCTCGCGCCCGTTCACCGACATGAAGCCGCTCATCGCCTGGGCGATGAAATCGAAGGCCGGGCGGTCGGCATAGGGTCCGGTGCTGCCGAAGCCGTTGACGCTGGCGAGGACGAGGTCGGGATTGAGCGCCTCGAGGCGGGCCGCGTCGAAACCCATCTCGGCCAGGACGCCGGGGCGGTAGTTCTCGACCAGGATGTCGGCGCCGGCGATCATCCGGGCCAACACCTCCTTGCCGGCAGCTGTGCGCAGGTTCAGCGTCAGCGAGCGCTTGTTGCGGTTGAACTGGGCGAAGTACCAGCTCATGCCGTCGCGGATCGCGCCCTGGTGGCGGACCGGGTCGCCGGCGCCGGGACTCTCGATCTTGATGACGTCGGCGCCCATGTCGGCCAGCAGCATGGAACAGAACGGACCCGCCAGAATGCGGGTCAGGTCGACGACGCGAATGCCACTCAGGGCCATGGCAGGGGCGCTCCCTCGTTCTTGTTGGACGAGGCGCAGTCTCCACCCAATGCCCGGCCGGCGGCAACCGGTCTCGTCTCGGGCGGCCAGGCTGCTATGCTTCGCCCATGCACTTCGGAATGTTCATGGAATTCGGCTTCCGCGAGGGCGGCTCGGAAGCGGAAGCCTTTCGCGAGGGCTTTGCGCTGGCGGATGCGGCCGAGGCCTGGGGCCTGGACAGTGCCTGGCTGTCCGAGTTCCACTTCACGCCCGACCGCTCGGTGTTGTCGTCGCCGATCGTGACGGCGGGCGCCTTAGCGGCACGGACCAAACGCATGCGCATCGGCATCGCCGTCTACGTCTTGCCGCTGGCCAATCCGCTTCGGGTCGCCGAAGAGGTCGCGACGCTCGATCAGATCAGCGGCGGCCGCTTCGAGTTCGGCATCGGCCGCAGCGGCTTCGTCAACTCCTACAACAGCTATGCGATTCCGTACGCGGAGAGCCAGGAACGCTTCGACGAGGCGCTGGCCATCCTGCGCCAGGCCTGGCGGGGCGAGCGGTTCTCGCACGAAGGCAGGCACTACCGCGTCGACGGCGCCACGGTGGTGCCCCAGCCCGTGCAACGTCCGCACCCGCCAATGCGCATGGCGGCGACGTCGGCCCAGACCTTCGAGAAGGTGGCGGCCGAGGGCCTGCCGATCTTCGTCGGCCTGCGCGGCGATGACCTGTCGGTGCTGGCCGACAGCCTGGCGCGCTATCGCCGGGCCTGGCGGCAGGCCGGCCATGACGGCGAGGCGAGCGCCTATCTGCGGGTGCCGGTCTACGTGGCGGAGACGGAGGCGGCGGCCCTCGACGAGCCCCGGGCTTGCATCAGCTACTATTTCGAGCGCCAGGCGCGCCTCGTTGCCGAGCAGGGCGTGGAGCGGCCAAGCGGCAACGCACCCCGCGAGAAGATGGCCGAAGGGCTGGCCGCGCTCGGCTACGACGAGATCTTAGCCAGCCGCGTCGCCTTCGGCACACCGGGGCAAGTGGTCGACAGGCTGAGCCATTGGCAGGACGCGCTCGGGATCGACGGCATCGTCATGGAGCTCAATGCAGGCGGCCTCCTCTCCGAGGCCCAAGTCCTGAACAGCCTGAGGCTGATCACCGCCGAGGTCATGCCGGCCTTCAAGTAAGGCCTTCGGAGACTCAGCCCGAGTAGGGCATCGCCCAGGCGCTTTCCTCGTGCCCCGGGGCGAATTCGTTGTTGGTCTGGTCCGGGTTGCGATTGACCAACGGCCGGGCGTAGAGCGGGTTGGTCATCGAGCGCACCTCGTGTTCCAGCGTGAAGAGGACGTCGCCGCTGGCGAGGTCGACGATGTCCTGAAAGCGATATTGGCACTGGTTGCTTTCTTCGGTGATCAGGCCGCGCTCGGCCAGGCGGGCATGCGGGCCCGAGAATCCGGCGACGTAGATCTGCAAATGGTGGCCGTCATAGGCGGGGGGTGCTGCCTCGGTCTCGCGAAAGACCAGCTCTTGCGCGTGCCCGACCGAGATCCGTGCCGCCGGGGCGCCGTCCCGCTCGCCGACTTGCGTGATCGCGCACAGCATCTCTCGGTAGAAGTCGCCGATGCCCTGGGCGCTGCCAACCGGCACGTCCAGCTCGACGTAGGGCATGGCGAGCCGCACCGAGCCGAACCGCGGCGCCGGCCGATGGCATCGAATTCGGTTGCCCCAGGGGCAGGAGACGTCGACGTGGTCGGCGGCGACGGTAAAGTCGAAGGCCGTGCCGTCCAGGTCTCCGCGCACCGCTTCCAGGCGCCGAGCCAGGCCGTCGAGGTCGGGCAACACCAGGCCGACCCGGCCGCGCAAGACCTGCGGCTCGCCGACCGGCAGGTGGAACTGACTGCGGCCGACGTTGACCCACATGTTGACGACGCCTGCCATCAGGTAGGGGTCGCGGGTCAGGCCCAGGCCGGTCATGTAGAAGAGTGTCGCCAGCCGCATATCGGCGATGCGGACGTTGACGTGCTCCAGTCCGACGATGTTGCCGAGATCCTCGGCGGTGCGGTCAAAGTTCGTCGCCACGCGCCCCTCCAACGAGTAACTGCCGGCCATTCGTCCAGCACCGGCAGACAAGCCTATCAGCGACGACCGTATTCGCGAAGCGCGCGCCGTCCGCACGCGTCTTCAACGTCCCGCTTTGGCCTCGAGCCCGAGGACGTGATGCTCGATCAGGCACTCCACCAAGCTTTCGACGGTCTCGTCGCGGTCGAGCTTGCCGGCGCCCTCGAGCGAGCAAATACCGTGCAGCGCCGACCAGAGAAGTCGGGCCGAGGTGGCCCTCCGTTTCGCCGCCCTGGGGGAAAAAAGCGGCGCCAGCGCCTTCTCGACCAGGCCCATGAGGTCGCGGACCTTGTCGTAATAGCTCTCGGGCAGACGCGCGTCCTCGCCGGGGCCGTGTTCGAGGAGGACGCTCCAAAGACGGGGCCGCGCCCGGGTAAAGGCGATATATCGTCTTGCCAGGGTGCGAAGCGCGGTGCGCGGATCGGGGTTGTCGGCGGCGCCGACGAGTGCGGCGCTCAGCTCTTCCAGCGTGCGGCCGTTCAGATGCGTGACGAGGTCGTCGAGGTCCTCGAAGACGTTGTAGAGGGTGCCCGGTGAGTAGCCGATCTCATGGGCGACATTGCGCGCCGTGATCCCCTTGAGACCGTCGCGCTCGGCGCATTTGCGGGCCGCGGCGATGGCGAGCTCGAAAAGCTCCTCTCGGCTGTGGTCGGAACGTCGGGCCATCTCCGAAAGATAGCGGCCGGCGCCAGCTAGACAAGGTTCAGAATGCTGGGCGTTCGCGCGTAGCAGCCGACTTGACTGTCGACCTCCTGAATTGATCCGGCCTGCGAGTGGAAGCCGCCCCGGCGATTGCCGGGGCGGATTGGGTGGTTCGCTCGCCTCTCCCGGCGCTCAGGCCGTCTCGATGGCGATTTGCTTGACGTCGGGCTTGGCCTCGGCCCGCTTCGGCACGGTGACCTCTAGGAGGCCGTTCTCGAAGCTCGCCTCGATGGCCTCCGCGTCGGCCGTCTCCGGCAGGCGAAAGCGGCGCTCGAGGCGGCCGTAGCTGCGCTCGCGCACGTGATAGCGGGCCTCGTCGGAATCGGCTGCCGCCCTCTTCTCGGCCACCACCGAAAGGACGCCGTCAGCTACCGAGACCTCGATGTCCGCCTCGGACGCACCCGGCAGCTCGGCGCTCAGGTGGTAGGCCTCGACCGTCTCGGCGAGATCCATCCGCGGCCGGGAGGGACCCGTCCTCGGCGCCGTGGCCGGCGGCGATTCGAAGCCCGCCCAGAGGTCGTCGAAATGCCTCGGCAGGGCGAAAGACGTGGCGCCGAGGCGCCGTTGGGGAATCAGTTGGGTTGCCAGCATGTCTTTTAATCCTTTCCGGAAGTCGGGACGAACGATCCCGTCGGCGGGGCGGCCTTTGCCGCCCCGCGTCCTCGGGCTCGGCCGTTCGGGCGTGGCTTAGGCCGCGCTCTTCTTCTCGAGCTTGACGCCGCCGATCTCGATGCGCCGGGGGCGCTTGTGCTCGGGCACTTCGCGGACGAGGTCGACGTGCAGGAGCCCGTTCTCGAGACGGCCGCCGACCACCTTGATGTCGTCGGCGAGCTCGAAGCGGCGCTCGAAGGCGCGGCCGGCAATGCCTCGGTGCAGGTAGGCCGCACCTTCCTGCTCGGGCAGCGGCTTGCCCTTGATCAC
>JASLMY010000250.1 GCA_030746295.1 Alphaproteobacteria bacterium
CTGCAACTGCAAGGGCCTGGCGGGGCGGCGGACGCCGGACGGCACCGTATTACAGGACGATGCCGACGTCGTCGCCTATCTCCTGGAGGCCGCGGGGGTGGCGGTCGTGCCGGGCGGCGCCTACGGCGTTTCCGGCTACTTCCGCGTCAGCTTCGCTGCCTCCATGGAAGCGCTGGAGGAAGGCGCGCGGCGCATCCACCGGGCCTGCGATGCCTTGACCTGATGCCACTCCCTTGATGCGGATCAAGGCCGGTCAGGTGCCGCCGCTTCAGAATTCCACCGATCGGACAGGTGGCCACCGTGGCTGACTACTACGAGATCCTCGGAGTCGCGCATGACGCCGACGAAGCGGCGATCAAGTCGGCGTTTCGGAAGCTGGCGTTGAAGTATCACCCCGACCGCAACAAGGAGCCGGGCGCAGGCGACAAGTTCAAGGAGATCGCCGAGGCCTACGCCGTGCTCTCCGACCCGAAGAAGCGCGCCAGCTACGATGCCGGCGGCCGCACCGGCATCGAGGGCTTCTCCGCAGAGGACCTCTTCGGCGGCACCGACTTCGAGGACATCTTCTCCGATCTCGGGCTCGGGCTCGGGCTCGGCCCCGGCGGCGGCCTCTTCGACAGTCTGTTTCGCCGCCCGCGCCGGGCGCGCCCGCGCGGCAACGTCGAGGTCGAGTTGGCGGTGCCGCTGGCGACCATCCTGAAGGGCGGCAAGGAGACTGTGCGCCTCAGCCACCCGTCGGCTTGCGAGACCTGTCGCGGCTCGGGCGCTAAGCCGGGCACCGAGCCTCGAAGCTGCGAGCCCTGCGGCGGCAGCGGCCGAGCGATCCGGCGCGAGGACCGGCGCGGCATTCATTTCGAGCAGGTAACGGCTTGCGAGGCGTGCGGCGGCCGCGGCCGGTTTATCGACCAACCCTGCCCCGACTGTGGCGGCAGTGGCCTGATCCATCGCGACGAGAAGTTGGCCGTGACCGTGCCGGCCGGCGCCCACGACGGCATGGTGCTGAGGGTACCCGGACACGGGCTACCGAGCGAAGCGGCGGGCGGACAGCCGGGCGACCTCTTCGTCGTCATCCGGGCAGCACCCGACCCCCGTTTCCAGCGCCGGGGCGCCGACCTCTGGCACGAGGCGGAGATCGAGGTCGCCGACGCGGTCCTCGGCACCAAGCTGACCGTGCCCACCGTCGACGGCAAGGCGGCAGCGACCGTGCCGCCCGGCGCCCGCGCCGGGATGGTGCTGCGCCTCAGGGGCAAGGGCTTGCCGATCTACGGCGAGCGGGGGCGCGGCGACCTCTACGTCCGCCTCGAGGTGGCGATACCGGCGACGCTCTCCGACGAGGAACGAAAGCTCTACGAAGGCCTCCGCAAGCTGAAGAACAAGGGCAACCGCCGGCAACCATGACATGAATCAAGTCGTGGCTGGGTCAGCTCCGGCAAGGTGCCGACTATCGCCAAGGACTTACCGTCGGGAGGCTGCGCATGGCCGCCAACGACCGCGAAGCCGACGCCCGGGCCGCTGCCGTCGAACTCGCCCTCGAACGGCATGCCGCCTGCAAAGGCAAGATCCAGGTAATGCCGAAATGCCCGATTCACGGGCTCGCCGACTTCGCGGTCTGGTACACGCCGGGCGTCGCCGCACCCTGCCGCGACATCCAAGCAACGCCCGAGCGGATCTACGACCACACCAACAAGGGCAACAGCATCGCCATCGTCACCGACGGCAGCCGCGTCCTCGGCCTCGGCGACATCGGCCCCGCCGCCGGCCTGCCGGTGATGGAGGGCAAGGCGCTGCTCTTCAAGTACCTGGGCGACGTCGACGCGGTATCGATCTGCCTCGGCACCAAGGACGAAGACGAGATCGTCGCCATCACACAGGCCTTGGAGCCGGCGTTCGGCGCGATCAACCTGGAGGACATCGCCCAGCCGAAGTGCTTCCACGTCCTCGACCGTCTGAAGGAGACGCTTGGGATCCCGGTCTGGCACGACGACCAGCAGGGCACTGCCACGGTGGTGCTGGCCGCGGTCCGGAACGCGTTGCAACTGACCGGCCGGCGGATCGAAGCGACCCGGTTCGCCCTCGTCGGCGTCGGCGCGGCGAACGTCGCGGTCTACCGCCTGCTGACAGCCGCCGGCGCCGACCCGAGACGGATCGTCGCTTGCGACAGCCAGGGCGTCCTGCACCCCGGCCGCGACGACATCCACCGCGACAGCGACTACTTCTACGACAAGTGGCGGATCTGCACCGAGAGCAACGGCACGCATGTCACCGGCGGCATCGCCGAGGCCCTGAAGGGTGCGGATGTCTGCCTCGCCTTCTCGCGTTCGGAGGCCGGCCTGATCCGACAGGAATGGGTGGCGGGCATGGCCGAGAATGCCGTCGTCTTCGCCTGTGCCAACCCGGAGCCCGAGATCTGGCCCGCCGACGCACGCGCCGCCGGGGCCCGTATCGTTGCCACCGGCCGCAGCGACTTCCCGAACCAGGTCAACAATTCGCTGACCTTTCCCGGCATCTTCCGGGGGGTCTTGGACGCCCGGGCACGTCAGATCAGCGAGGCGATGACGATGGCCGCCGCCGAGGCCCTGGCACGCCATGCTGAGGCCTCGGGCCTTTCCGACGACGCCATTGTGCCGACCATGGACGATGCGAGCGTCGCCGCTGACGTGGCGGCGGCGACCGCCGTTGCCGCCCAGCGGGAGGGACTGTCCGACAGCACCTCGAGTGGACCTGAGTTCCGCACTCGGGCGTTGGCGCGGATCGAGGGCGTCCGCCGGGCGACGGGACTGCTGATGGCCGAGGGGCTGATCCCGACCCCGGCGGCCCGCGAGGGCTAGCGTCATGGAGATCACGGGCAAGAACGCGCTGATACTGGGTGGCGCCGGCCTCGTCGGTCATGCCGTCTGCAACCGCCTGCTCGCGCACCGGCCGGCCCGTATCGTCGTCGCGGCTCGGCGCCAAGCCAAGGCGCGCCAGGCGGTCGAGGCCTTGCGACAGGCCCATCCCGACACCGAGACCGAGCTGCTGCCGACTTGGGGCGATATCTTCATCCGCGCCGACTGGCAGGACGGCGAGGCCGGCCGGGCGGCGGCACTGGCGGAAGCGGACAAGCGGCGACGGCTGATCGACGACGTCCTGGCGCCGCTCGACGACGACATCCTAGCAGCGTCCCTGCTCGCCCGGCTGATCTTCGGGCAGCACTCGCAAGCCGGCGGCGCGCCGGCGGATATCGTCGTCGACTGCATCAACACGGCGACCGCCGTCAGCTATCAGAACCTCTACCGGCTGGCGCAGGAATTGGCCGACCTCAGCCGCGCGCGCCCCGACGACGACGCCTGGCCAGAGGCGGCGGAGGCGCTGCTCGCCGGCCTCTACATCCCGCAGCTCGTGCGCCACGTCCAGATCCTCTACGAGGCGATGCGCCGGGCCGGCACCCGGGCCTATATCAAGGTCGGCACCAGCGGCACCGGCGGCATGGGCTTCAACATCCCCTTCACCCACGGCGAGGAGCGGCCCTCGCGCATGCTGTTGTCGAAGGCCGCCGTCGCCGGGGCGCAGAGCCTCTTGACCTTCCTGATGGCGCGGACCCCGGACGGCCCCGAAATCGTCAAGGAGATCAAGCCGGCGGCGCTGATCGGCTGGCGCGAGATCGGACATGGGCCGATCCGGCGCGGCGGTCGTGCTATCGCCCTCTACGACTGCCCGCCCCAGGAGGCGGTCTCCGTCACGGAGCCGTCGAACCTGGCCCCGCAAGGCGACTTTGGCAGCGCCACCGGCGAGGACCTGGAAGGCGTCTACATCGACACCGGCGAGAACGGCGTCTTCAGCGCTGCCGAGTTCTGGACCATTACCGCGCCCGGCCAGATGCAGATGGTGACAGCCGAGGAGATCGCCCGGAACGTCGTCCGCGAGATCGCCGGCGGCAACACCGGCCGCGATGTCGTCGCGGCCCTGGACGCGACGGTGATGGGCCCCACTTATCGGGGCGGCCACCTGCGGCAAGCGGCGCGGGAGTTGCTGACGCGGCTCGAGGCGGAGCACGGCGAGGCCGTGGCCTTCGAGATCTTGGGCCCGCCCCGACTTTCGAAGCTGTTGTTCGAGGCCCATCTCCTGAGCCGTGTCGCCAAGACGCTATCGGCCGCCGAGGCGGCGGAGCCCGAGGCGCTAGCACGGCAACTGGAGAAGGAGATCGCCGACGACGGCGACCTTCGCCGCCGCATTCTCTCCATCGGCGTGCCGATCCTGCTGGCCGACGGCGAACGGCTCTTGCGGGGACCAGTGGTGAAATCGGCCGACGCCGAGCACGGCTGGATCGACCTCAGGCCCGAGAACATGGCACGCTGGCAGGCGCGGCTCGGCCGGATACGCCACGACATCGCGGCCGAGCTGGCGGGCGATACCTCGTCCCGCCACGACCGCGCGCACGGCGCCAGCCAGCGCTGGACGGGCGACGACGGCTTCGACATCGGCGAGATCGCCGCCTGGATCTTCGCCGAAGAGGAGGGCGGCCGGCGCGACAAGGGCTGAGGCGAAAGGGGAAGGGTGGCGATGGCGAGCGAACGACTGGAAAAGGTGCTGAGCGCCACGCTCGACGACCTGGCCGAGCGCGGTACGCTGAAGGGCGGCGAGAGCGTCATCACCCAGGTCCTGCCGCCCGCCGACGGCAAGGGCCCCCGCTACCTGTTGGCGGGCGAGGGCGAGCGGCCCTTCCTGCGCTTCAACTCCAACGGCTATCTGGGCCTGGCTCTGGCGGCCGAGGTCGTCGCCGCCGAGGAGGCCGCCGTCCGGGCCTACGGCACCGGTCCCGGCGCCGTCCGCTTCATCAGCGGCACCTACGCCCCGCACTTGGCGCTGGAACGCCGTCTCGCCGCCTTCCACGACCGGCCGGCGGCAATGGTCTTCAGCTCGGCCTATGCCACGGTCATGGGCATCCTGCCTTCGCTGGTGACGCCGGAGACGGCGGTGATCAGCGACGCGCTCAACCACAACTGCATCATCAACGCGGTGCGCCTGGCGCGGCCCGCCGAGCGCCACGTCTACCCCCATCTCGACCTCGCCGAGCTGGCGCTGACCCTGGCGACAGCGGCGGAGAGCTGCCGGCGGGCGATCATCGTCACCGACGGCATCTTCTCGATGCGCGGCGACCAGGCGCCGCTCGACGAGATCATGAGCCTCGCGGCCGAGCACGATTCCGCCTTTCCTGAGAACGTCCTGGTCGTGGCCGACGATTCGCACGGCGTCGGCGCCTTCGGCACCAGTGGCCGCGGCACCGAGGAGGTGACCGGCACGGCGCCCGTCGACTTGCTGATCGGCACCCTCGGCAAGGCCTTCGGCGTCAATGGCGGCTATGTCGTCGCCGGCGAGACCATTGTTCGATACCTGCGCGAGACGGCACCCTTTTACATCTACTCGAACCCGATCACGCCGGCCGAAGCGGCGGCGGCGCTGGCCGCGGTCGAGATCGTCGACAGCGACAAGGGCCGGACGCTGCTCGCGCATCTGCGAGCGATGACGGCGCGATTGGAGGCGGGCTTGGCCGGGCTCGGCTTCGAGATCTTACCCAGCCCGCACCCGATCGTGCCGTTGCTCGTCCGCGACGCGGCCAGGACCGCGGCGCTCGTCCGCCACCTCCATGACCACGGCATCCTGGCGACCGCGATCAACTACCCCGTGGTGCCGCACGGCGAGGAGGAGATCCGCTTCCAAGTCTCGGCCGACCACACCCGGCAGGACGTCGACGACGTGTTGGTCGCACTCGCCGAGCGAGCCGTGTGAGGGGGAGGCTAGGTATGGGCGCACACGATCGACCGCAACCTAGGAGTCGGCCCCATGCGAGCGTGCCGAAAAGCATCAAGCACCTGGTGCTGGCCGCGGCCCTGAGCGATCTTTGGCGCTGGCTGCGCGGAAAGACCACCGCGGCGGCTCGTGAGCGAAAGGAAGATGACTGATGCGGATCGATCTCGGTGACGTCACGCTGGCCTATGACCTGGAGGGGCCGGAGGGGGCGCCGGTGGTGGTCTTGAGCCATTGCTTCAGCGCCGACCGGCAATTCTGGCGCGCGCAGCTGCCCGCCCTCGCCGACTATCGGGTGCTCCGCTATGACGTGCGCGGCCATGGGCAAAGCGCGGTGACGCCACCGCCCTACACCCTGGACCTCTTCGGCGACGATGTGGCTCGCCTGCTCGACGCGCTTGACATCGAAAGGGCGCATTTCTGCGGAATCTCGATGAGCGGCATGATCGGCCAGAACGTCGCGCTTCGGCACGGCCGGCGCCTGCGCTCGCTCAGCCTGATCAACACCACCAGCGACTACGGCGACGACCAACGCGACGCTTGGGTCGCGCGCATCGCCGCGGTAAAGCAGGACGGCATCGAGGCCCTGCACGACGCGCTGCTGGAACGCTGGTTCCGGCCCGAGAGCCTGGCCCCCTGGACGCCGGCCGTCACCTACATGAGCACCTGCTACCGGAACTTCAGCCCGGTGGCCTTCGAGGGTGCCGCCAGCGCCATGCGCGACCTCGCCTACAGCAAGCGGTTGCCGGAGATCAGGCTGCCGACCCTGGTCGTGGCCGGAGCCGAGGACGTGGCGACGCCGGTCGCCATGTCGGAAGCAATCGCCGAGGCCATCCCCGGCGCCGAGCTTCGCATCATCGAGGCCACGGGCCATCTGAGCCCGATCGATCAGCCCGAAGCCTTCAACCGGGTGCTCGCGGACTTCCTCGCGCGCCAAGCTTGAGGCGCGTCGCCGTCAGGCGCCCTTTGCGTCCTGGATCGCCCGCCAGATGCGCTCCGGCGTTGCCGGCATGTCCAGGTCGTCGATTCCCAACGGTGCCAACGCGTCGAGTACGGCGCTCATGATGGTCTGCGGTGCGGCGATGCAGCCGGCCTGGCCCGAGCCCTTGACGCCGAGTGGGGTGACCTCGGTCGGACGCTCCTCCAGGCGGACCTCGAAAGCCGGCAGGTCGTCGGCCCGGGGCAGCCGATAGTCCATCGTCGAGCCGCTCAGGAGCTGGCCCGAGTTGGAATCGTAGGCGATGGCCTCGCCGCTCGCCTGGCCGATGCCTTGGGTGACGCC
>JASLMY010000251.1 GCA_030746295.1 Alphaproteobacteria bacterium
GCCTCGAAGAGCGTCGGGTCGTACTTCAGGTGCAGGCCGAAGCCGTCCTCGACCGCCACCACCTCCAGCGCCAGCTCGTACTCGCCTTCTTGGTGCAGGTCGCGCGAGAGCTCCCAGGCCGGCGGCTGCACCGGGTCCTGATAGAGGAAGGCGGTCTCGAAGACCGGCGAGCGCTCGCCGAGGCCGAGGCCGAGCTCGCGCACCAGGGCCGGAAACGGCAGCACCTGCGCCATGCCGTCGAGCAGCCGGCGCTGCAGCCCGGCCAGGGCCTCGCCGAAGGGGCCATCGCCCAGGCCGGCGCTCCGCACCGGCAGCATCTCCATGAAAGGCCCGACCAGCCCTTGCGTCGCCGCCTCGCGCTGGTCTACCGGCATGCCGACGACGAGGTCGTCGCGCCCGCTCAGCCGCGCCAGCAGCCCCTGCCAGGCCCCGAGCAGGACCGTCGAGGCGAAGAGGCCCCGCGCCGCCGCGAAGTCCCGCACCTCCTGGCCCAGCGATGCCGGTAAGGCGCGGCAGAACGACGCCCCGGCGAAGGACGGTGCTGGCCCACGCGCGTGGTCGGTCGGCAGGTCCAACGGCGCCGGTAGATCCGACAGCACCTCGCGCCAATAGGCCAAGCGGCGCGCGCCTTCTGCGCCCGTCAGCCGAGACTGCTCCCGGGCCTGGTAGGCGAGATAGCCCGAAGCGTCCGTGGCTGGGAATGCGGGCACGTTGCCCTCGGCCAGGGCCTGGTACGCCTCGACCACCGCCTCCATCACCAGCGGGAAGGAGCTGCTGTCGAAGATCACGTGATGGACGACGAGCAGGACCAGGGTCTCGTCGCCGTCATGCAGCAGAGAGCCCCGCAAAAGCGGCCCCCGCTCCAGGTCGAAGGGCGCGCGGACCCGATCCTCGATCCACGCCCGGTGCGCCGCCTCGCTCCAGCTCGCCGCCTCCTGCGTCTCGACCGCGAGGTCGGCGCCGTCGGGGCGAAGGCAGGGCGCGCCGTCGACCAGAACCACCCGGCCGCCCAGAGCCGGCCAGCGCCGTCCCAACCACCGCACTGCTTCGCGCAAGGCTGCCCGGTCGTGCGGCTCGATCAGCCGCAGGCCCAGCGGCACGTTGTAGGCGGCGCTCTCCGGATAGGTCCGCTGCAGCGCCCACAAGCCCCGCTGGCCCTCCGTCAGAGGCAAGTCCGCCGCGGAAGTCGCCATCGCCCGCAGGTGGGCCTTGACCTCGTCGGCGGTCAGACGGCCCGACCGGTAGAGCACGAGGAGGTCCTCTGCCCTCACGGCATTTCTCCCGTCTCGATGATCCGTTCGGCCTCGTCCGTCGTGACTGTCCCCTCGATCAGGCTTTCAAGCGCCCGCGCCACCCAATCCTCGACCGTCTCGTCGAGCACCGGCTCGGATCGGGGGGCGGGTTCCGGTTCGGACGATGCGGCAAAGCGGTCCGGGTGGGTCTCCGCCAGGTAGGCCGCGAACGCGCTTATGGTCCGGTAGTCGAACAGCAGGGCCGGCATGAGCCGGATATCCAGGCGGCTTTCCACCGCTTGGACCAGGCCGACGAGGCTGCGCGAGGTAAAGCCCAATTCCAGATACTCGACCGAAAGCGGCACCTCGGCGGGCGGAAGGTCGAGTATGGGCGCCGCCAGCTCACGAAGCAGGGCTTCGGCTTGCGTAACCGCCGGTGTCGCCGGCCCGGCCCGGCTCGAGGCGACGGTGGCGACCGACGGCGTCGCGGACGGCGCTTCCGGCACGGTATTCTCCGGCAGCCAATGCGGCTCCCGCGCAAAGGGATAGGTCGGCAGTCCGGCGATCCGACGACCGCGGCGGTCTCGATAGAGGACAGACCAGTCCACAGTCTCGCCGCCCGACCAGGCAGCGAGCAACGGGTCCGTCACGACCGGCGCCGTGCCGGCCTCGACGAAGCGCCGCAAGCCGTCGAGCAACGCCTCGCGGCTGCCGGCCTCGAAGCCGACGCGACTGGCCATGTCCTCGCGCCCTACCTGCAGGGAGTGGGCGAGGTCGTCCAGGCGCAGGTACGGCCGCGCCTCCACTGCCGCCAACAGGTTCGCCGCCACCGCCCGCAGGCGGTCGTCGTCCCGCGCCGACAACGGCACGACCACCGGCAACGCTTCCGTTGCCTCGCGGTCGTCATGCGATTCGAACGCCTCGACCACCGCATGGGCGTACGATCCGGATATCCCGAAGGCACTCACGCCGGCACGGCGAGGCCCGCCATCGGTTTGCCACGGCACGAGCTCGGTATTGATGGCGAGCGGCGAGCCGTCGAGATGGATGAAGCTGCTCAGGTTCTCGAAGGTGCCGAGGCGGGGAATCAGCCCGTGACGCATCTGCAGGATCACCTTGGCCAGCCCCACCAGGCCCGAGGTCGCCTCGGTATGTCCGACGTTGGCCTTGGCCGTGCCGATCGTGCAAGAACCCTTGGCCTCGGTGAAGCGGGCCAAGGCCTTCTTGATGCTTTGAACTTCGATGGAATCGCCTAGCCCGGTCGCGGTCCCGTGCGCCTCGATATAGCTGAGCGTCGCGGGGTCGATGCCGGCATCCGCCCAGGCCTTGAGCATCACGTTCTCTTCGCCCGCCACGCCCGGTGCGGTAAACGACGGCGTGCGCCCGCCATGCAGGGCGGCGGACCCTTTGATTACCGCATGGATCGGGTCGCCGTCCTCGAGGGCCCGGCGCAGCGGCTTCAAGAGGAGCGAGACCACCGCCTCGCCGGGGACGAACCCGTCGGCGGCCTCGTCGAAGGGGCGCGAGACCCCGCTCGGCGACAGCGCCTTCAGCTGCGAATAGAATCGGTAGTGCTCGGAGGACAACAAGAGATTGGCGCCGCCGACGAAGGCCATGCCGCATTCGCCGGCGCGCAAGGCGCGGACGGCGTCATGCAGCGCCACCAACGATGAAGAACAGGCGGTGTTGACGACGACGCTGGGCCCATTGAGGTCGAAGCGGTAAGAGACTTGGTGCGCCGCCATGCTGGTCACTCCCGACCCGCCGTGAAGGTCGAGCGGGAGGTTCATCTCGGCGATCTTTTCCATGTAGCCACTGAGGCAGATGCCGGCGAAGACGCCGGTGTCGCTGCCCCGCAGCCGAGCCGCCACGCCGGCGTCCTCGGCGGCGGCATAGAAGCTCTGCAGCAAGAGCCGGGTCTGCGGGTCCATCCAGTCGGCCTCGCGGCCGTCGATGCCGAAGAACCCGGCATCGAAGGAACGGACGTCCTCGATGAAGCTGCCCCACTTGCAATAGGTGTGGTCGCCGGCTCCCGGGTCTGGGTCGAACCAGGGTGCGACGTCCCAGTGGTCGGCGGGCACCTCCTTGAACGAGGTCCTGCCGTCGCGCAAGTTCGCCCAGAATTGATCCAGGTCCGTCGCATCCGCGAGCAGCCCGGACATGCCGATGACGGCAATGTCTTCCGGGCGCGGCGCTTCGCCCGACGCCGACGCCAGCCGGGGCGACGCGGTCGGCGGCACCTCCGGCAGGCTGCTCTTCGGGGCCGCCTCCCGAGGCTCCAGTTGCAGGATTCCGGACAGCTCGTCGGCGAATTCGTCGGCAAGGAAATCGGTGAGCTCGGCAATGTTCGGGTATTCGAACAGGGTCGTGGGCTCCAGCTCGACGCCGGCCGTCCGTTCGATCTCGGTCGAGAGTCGCAAGATGTCCGCGGAATCGAGCCCCATCTCCAGGAAGCTCTGCGTCGGCGACAAGGTGGCGGCCGGCTCGTCGAGAATCGCGCGGACCTTCGCGACCACGAAGTCCCCGACGGCCGAGCCCAATGTCGCCGCCGCTGCGATCGTCGCCGGCTCGGCACGCTCCGCCGCCGGCACGAGCCTTTGCTGATGCACCCGCCTCAACGTGCAGCCGGTGCAGACGAGGACCGGGATGCCGTCGTCGTCCAGGACCGTCGCATCGAAGACCACGTACTCATCGGAGGCCTTCCGCAGACTTGCCGCCACCCAGCCGGCCTCGATCGACCGCCCCCGACGATGGACGACCTGCTTGATTCCGAAGGGCAGGAAGGCGCCGTCCGCGAGGCCCACCGTGAACCACGTCGCCGCCTGAAAGGCACTGTAGAGGACCAGTGGGTGGAGGCCATATAGCTGATCGTCGCGGGCCATGGCATCCCCGAGCGCGATCCGCGCCACCACTCGGTCGTGACCGTGCCACAACCGCCCGATGGTGTGGAAACTGGGGCCCACGTAGACGATCGGATTGATGTCCGAGGGCAAACCGAGCTCAGCCAACTCTTCGAGGCCGTCACGTAGCCGACCCACGTCTTGGGTAGGACCCGGCGCCTGGGAAGCGGTGATGCGACCGGTCGCCGCCGTTTCCCACTGATCTTCGCCCTCGGCGCGATATCGCGATTGCAGCTCTTCGCCATCGAGCGTCACACGGACCTCGACCGGACGGTTCGGCCGGACCTCCACAGGTTGCAGGAAGTTGAGCCGGTGCAGCGAGGCGGCGGTCGCGTCCGGGTGGCGCCCATAGAAGGCATCGAGGGCCAGGCTTGCGTGGGTCATGCCGACCAGCACCGGCACATCGAGCACCGTATGGTCGGCGAGGAAGGGCTGGTCGTGGCGGTAGCGGCGCGTCTCGGCTTCCGCCGCCGGTCGAACCGCCGTCGCCAACGGATCGGGGAAGACCGCGCGGTGGTCGAAGCCATAGGTGGGGAGCGGCAGCGGTGGCAGCGCCGGCGCATCGCCGGCGGCCTCGGCCGTGCCCAACGCCCAATCCTGCGCCTGCCGCGCCAGCTCCCCGGCAACCGCCTGCGGCTCGGCGCCGGATAGGAACATGCCTTCGCCTGCCGCCGCAGCACCCGTCTCCACCACGCGGGCGAGTTTGTCCCGCAGTTCCGCCGTCGATCCGGCGAGGACGGCGAGGCGGCAGGGCAGGCCATGCTCGCGGCGCAGCAGCGTCGATCGGATCGCGGTAGGCTCGATTTTCGGCCGGGCGGCTAGATGCTCGGAGAGTTTGGCGGCGGTGGCGAAGAGACTGTCGAGGGTCCGGGCGCTGAGCGGGAACAGCTGCTGGCCGCCCCCGGTTGCCGTGTCGTGCGCTGCGGCTGCCGTCGGAGTGTATTCCTCGACGATCAAAGTCGCGTAGCTGCCCCCGGCGCCGAAGGAATTGATCATCGCCCGTCGCGGCAGCCCCTCCGGCGGCATCCAGGGTGCCAGCGTCTCCTGCAGCTGGAAGGCGCTGCCATCGAGCTTGATGCTGGGGTTGCGCGGCGTCGCGTTGATCGACGGCGCCAGCATCCCGTGACGAAGCTGCAAGACCACCTTGGCTAGCTGGGAGATGCCTGATGCGGCCTCCAGGTGACCGATGTTGGACTTCACCGAGCCGATGGCGCAGAACCCCTTGCGGTCGGTGAAGCGGGCGAAGGCCTTGCGCAGCGCCACGAGCTCGATCGGGTCGCCGAGCGGCGAGCCATTCACCGCCGCCTCGATATAACTGATGGTCTCCGGCTCGATGCCGGCGCTTTCGAGCGCCCGGACCACCAATTCCGACTGTCTGGTCGGGTCCGGCGCCCCGTACATCTGGCGGCCGCCAGCGTGATTGACGAAGGATCCCCGGATGACGCCGTCAATGCGGTCGCCGTCGCGCTCGGCTTGCGCCAGTGGCTTCAGCAGAACGGCACCCGCGCCCTCGCCCGGGATCATGCCGTCGCCGATCCCGAAGCCGGCGCTCTTGGGGCCGCTGCCCAGGAAGTCGACGTCGTCGAGGAAGCTGTATTTCGATGGGTCCAGCGTCAGGTTCACACCACCGGCGAGGGCCATGGAACAGCTCTCTTGGCGCAGGCTCTCGCAGGCCAGGTGAAGGGCCGTCAGCGAGCTGGAGCAGGCGGTGTTGACGGCGATGCTGGGGCCGGTCAGATCGAAGGCATGCGACAGCCGATTGACGATGTGCCAGTCGGTGGCATTAGACGCGAGCGCGGCCCGCTCCTTGTCCGGCATGCGCAAGAGGTGCTGGTTGTACATGGCGCCGACGAAGACGCCGATGCCGCGGCTCGCTCGGGCCTGGAAGTCCTTCAGCGCGGCGCGCGTATAGCCGGCGTCCTCGAAGGTCACCCAGGCGATCTCCAACATCAGGCGGATTTCCGGCGCCAATGCCGCCGCCTCGTCGGCCGTCAAGCCGAAGAGCGCATGATCGAAACGGTCGATACCGGTCAGGTAGCCGCCGTAGATAGGGCTTTGATCGTCGGACAGCTCGGGCCAGCGCTCGGGCGCAGCCGCGGTGACACAGTCGCGTCCCGCCGTCAGGTTGGCCCAAAACGCTTCCAAGCTCGGTGCCTCTGGGTAGCGGCCGGCGAGGCCGATGATCGCGATTTCGTCGCCCTCCGCGCCAGTGGCAGCCTGCCGCGGGGTACTCGGCGGCCGTGCTTCGGCTGGCGGCGGCGCGGGCGCGGTCGTTGCCGGTGAGGGCGCCGCCGTCGCGGGGCCGAATTGGGCCCGCAAGCGATCGGCATGGTTCTCGATCAGGTAGGCGGTGAGCTCGGCCACGGTGCTGTATTCGAACAGCAGGGTGTTGGACAACGCGCCCGTCACCTTCTCCAGCTCGCGCAGCAGCCCCACCTGAATGATGGAATCCAGGCCGTATTGCTCGAACGGCGCCTCGTGGTCGATCTCCTCCCGTGCCATTCCCACGGCCTCGGCGATCTTGTGCGCGACGAAGTCGGCGGTGCGCGTCTCCAGGCTCGCCGAACTCGCGACGGCCGGCGTAGGGGGCTGCGCTGCAACGGTAGCGGCCGGCGTCGTGGTCTGGGGTGTGGCCCTGGTTTCGACGGGCTGTCGGCTGCTGCCGTCGCTCTCCGCCAGGATGATCTGCTGGCCGAGGGCCCGGGCCTCGGGTGCCGGCAGCCAGAGG
>JASLMY010000252.1:0-614 GCA_030746295.1 Alphaproteobacteria bacterium
AGAGGTGTGGAAGACGGTCGGAATTGTTAATAATTGGCTGCCAGCATGAGGGCAGGCCAATCACCGGGGCAGGACCCGCGGGCTATGGTATCGCCATGATCGAGAACAGCAGCGACAGCGCCGCGGTCGCCCAGCCGGCGTTCTTCGCCAGCACCTATGAAGAGGCGTTTCAGCTCGTTCTCGAGGCGCGCCACTATCTCGGCGGGCGCAGCCGCCCGGAGGTCACGGCGCTGGGCGTCGAGGCGACGCTTGCCTACAGCGTGGAAAGCATGCGCATGACGGCACGGCTGACGCAGGTGATGGCGTGGCTGATGGCGATGCGGGCGGCGCACGAGGGTGAGCTCAGCCGCGACGAGCTGCGCGAAGAGCGCTGGCGCCTCGGCGGCCACGAGGTCTGCCTCGCCGACCCGACCCGGGGTACCGAGGCGCTGCCGGCGGGGTTCAGGGACCTGCTCGAGCGGAGCGAGCGGCTGTTTGTCAGAATCTCTCGGCTGGATCGGCTCTCGGCCGGCGAGGCGGCCTGAGCGGGACAGGCTTAGCCGATCTTGAAGTCCTTGAACTTGTTGCGGAACTTCGCGACGCGACCGGTGTCCAAGACACGCTGAGGTCCGCCG
>JASLMY010000252.1:623-6801 GCA_030746295.1 Alphaproteobacteria bacterium
CAGCCGATCTTGAAGTCCTTGAACTTGTTGCGGAACTTCGCGACGCGACCGGTGTCCAAGACACGCTGAGGTCCGCCGGTCCAGGCCGGATGGGTATTCGGATCGATATCCAACTTCAAGACGTCGCCGGGTGCGCCCCAAGTCGACTTGGTCTTGAACTCCGTGCCGTCCGTCATCACCACGGTGATTTCGTGGTATTCGGGGTGAATGTCGCTCTTCATCGGCCTACCGCTCCTGCTCTGGCGCGCCGTATATACCGAAGTGGCGGCTCTGGAGCAAGCGCGATCCGTGCCCATCACCGCTCGATCAGCTCGACCCTGCGGTTGAGCGACCGCCCGGCTTCCGAGCTGTTGGTGGCGACCGGGGCCAGAAAGCCGACGCCCGCAGAACCGAGGCGACCCGGCGACAGACCGAATTCGCCCTCCAACGCCTGCACCACGGATCGGGCACGCCGTTGTGACAATGCCATGTTGTAGTCGAGCGCGCCCTGGTTGTCGGTATGACCGACGACGATCACTTTCAGCTTTGGCTGCGACTTTAGAAATTGGGCGATCTCTTGCAAGGTCGGGCGGGATTCGGACTTGATCGTGGCCTTGTCGGTGTCGAAGTAGATGCCGTAAAGCGCCACCCGGCCGCTCTCCGAGATCTGCTTCGCCATCTCGGCCGCGTCGATCATCTTGAAGGCGAGCGCCTCCGCCTCGAGGACGAAGACCTGGGTGCGGATGTTCTTCTTGGCATCCACGCTGACCAGCACCGAGACGCTGATCTGGCCCGAGTCGTCGCTCTTCCTGGCGGCGAGATAGCGAAACTTCCAGGGATCCACGGTCATGGTGGGGATCGGTAAGACCTCGATCCCATAAGAGAAGTCGCCCCGACCGCAATCCTTGTCCTTGCATTGGTACAGAACTTCGAAGCCCGATTGCTCCAGCTTGATCCTGTAGTTCCGGAAGACCTCAGCGATCGACGGACCTGGCGCCAGCTTGTAGGCGATACGGGTCTTCTGGCCCTCGATCGCTTCGGCCGGCTTCGGCTTGCCGCGCCTGATCGGGCCAGTGACGAATTCGTACTCGTCGAAGTCCTTGCGGTCGTAATAGTTGATCACCGAGCCCTCGAAGCGGCCGATGAGAGGGTGATCGGCACTGCCCGCGACGTCGCCCGTCGCCACCGCGGCCGCAGACCAGCCGGCCGCGAACCAGCAGAGCAGAAGCAACGGGATCGCAATGTGGAAAGCGCGTCCGGCCAGCATGGCGTCATTTCAGCCGATCCGTGTAGTGGGCGCAAGACGACCCCCACGACGCGCCCTTGGCCCACTTCGACGGCTTGCGTCACCCGCCGCTATACGATACCTAGGCCGCGCCCACCCGGAAGGTCGAAATAATGCGCAAAGGCCAAAGCGAGACCGCCGACGAGACGCGCGCCCGGGTGGGCGAGCTGCGCCGGCTGCTGCCCTTCGTCCGCCCCTATTGGCGCGCCGTCTTGGGCGCCTTTTTCTCGTTGATCGTGGCGGCGGGGTCGGTGCTGATGATCGGTCAGGCGGTGCGCCGCGTCGTCGATCACGGCTTCGGCAGCGGCGGCGTCTTCATCGATCAGTACTTCCTGGCCTTGCTGGGCGTCGTAGCGGTGCTGGCGGCGGCGACCTACGGCCGCTTCTACTTCGTTACCTGGCTCGGCGAGCGGGTGGTGGCGGACCTGCGCAAGGCCGTCTATGACCACGTGATCTCGCTCTCGCCGGCGTTCTTCGAGACGACACGGACCGGCGAGGTGCTCTCGCGCCTCACCGCCGACACGACGCTGATCCAGTCGGTGGTCGGTTCCTCCGCCTCGGTCGCCATGCGCAACGTCTTGCTCTTCCTCGGCGGCAGCGTCCTCTTGGTGATCTCCAGCCCCAAGCTCACCGGCCTCGTCTTCATCTTGCTGCCGGTGGTGATCGCACCCATCATCGTCTTCGGGCGCCGGGTCAGGAAGTTGTCGCGAGAGAGCCAGGACCGCGTCGCCGATATTTCCAGCCACGCCGAGGAAAGCCTGAATGCGATCGCCATCGTGCAGGCCTTCTGTCACGAAGTTTTCGACCGAGCCCGCTTCGCCGCCGTCACCGACAGCGCCTTCGCCACTGCCGTCCGGCGTACCCGGGCCCGGGCCTGGCTGACGGCCTTGGTGATGCTGTTGGTCTTCGGCGCCGTCGACCTGGTGGTCTGGATCGGTGCAAAGGACGTGGCCGCCGGGGCGATGAGCGGCGGCGAGCTGGCCGCCTTTGTCTTCTACGCCATCGTCGTCGCCGGCGCCCTCGGTGCGTTGTCCGAGGTCTTCGGCGAGCTGCAGCGTGCCGCTGGCGGGGCCGAGCGGCTGGCGCAACTACTCGGCACCGAGATCGATATTAAGGCCCCGCCGTCGCCGCTCGCCCTGCCGATGCCGGCTGAGGGTCGGGTTCAGTTCGAGGCCGTGACCTTCCACTATCCCTCTCGCCCCGACGGCGCCGTGATCAAGGACTTCGATCTCGAGGTCCGGCCGGGCGAGACCGTGGCTCTGGTGGGACCCTCGGGCGCCGGCAAGACTACCGTCTTCTCGCTGCTGTTGCGCTTCTACGATCCGGAAGCGGGCCGTATCCGCCTCGACGGGGCCGAGATCGACCAGGTGGTGCCGAGCGAGCTGCGCGCCCGCCTGGGCCTGGTGCCGCAGGATCCGGTGATCTTTTCGGCCGACGCCATGGAGAACATCCGCTATGGCCGGCCCGAGGCCGGCGACGACGAGGTGGTGGCCGCGGCCAGGGCCGCCAACGCCGACGACTTCATCACCGCCCTGCCGGACGGCTACCAGACTCACCTCGGCGAGCGCGGCGTTCGCCTTTCGGGCGGCCAGCGCCAGCGCCTCGCCATCGCCCGAGCGATCCTGCGCGACCCCGCCGTGCTGCTCTTGGACGAGGCCACCAGCTCGCTCGACGCCGAGAGCGAGCGCATGGTGCAGACGGCACTCGACGAGCTGATGGTCGGGCGGACCACGATCGTCATCGCCCACCGCCTGGCCACGGTGCTGAAGGCGGACCGCATCGTCGTCATGGACCAGGGCCGGATCGTCGACCAGGGCACCCATGGCGAGCTGATCGCCCGCGATGGCCTCTACGCCCGTCTGGCGGCACTGCAGTTCGACAACGGCGGTGCCCCAGCGGCCGACCTCCGTGAGGCCGGCGGCGGCTGAGGCGGGGGAAAGCGGACTAATGGGTAGCCCGCTGGCCCTGCATGAGGCGTATAAGCACGGCGATCTGGCGGCGGTGAGGGTCGAGTTGGGCGAGCCGGCGGACTTCCCCAACTGCACCTGTCCGCCGGCCTTCGGCGAGACCTGCCTCGAATACGCGATCTACCACAGCCCGCTGGCCTTCATCCGCACGCTTCTGGAGCTGGGCGCCGACCCCAACTACGACAGCCAGACCGGCTTTCCGGCGCTGATCGCCGCGCTTTCAGGCACCAGCGCCGATCAATACGCGGTCTTGGAGCTGCTGCTCCAATTCGGCGCCGACATCCAGCGCCGCGGCGTCAACGACTACACGCCGCTGCACTACGCCGTCGGTGCCCGCGACGAGAAGGCGATCGCATTACTGCTCCGACACGGCGCCGACCCCGAGGCCAGGACCCGTATCGACGACTATGCGACGCCGTTGGAGGAGGCGGAGATCTTGGGGTTCGACGACGCCGTGGCGATGCTGCGCCGACATCTCTCCGACTGAGGGTCCGCTCAGGGCAACCCGTTCGGGTAGGTGGCGGCCAGGGCCCGGGCATAGGCCGGACGGCCCACCAAGCGCTCGCAATAGGCCTCGAGGCCCGACGGCAGGCGAATCTCGTAGCGCTGGGCCCAGGCCAGACAGGATCCGAGCAGGATGTCGGCACCGGTGAAGGCCTCGCCCAAGAGGTAGGCGCGGCCATCCGCCAGCGCCGTCTCGACCGTTGCCGCCATACGCAGGAAATAGGCCTCGGCCGCCGCCACCACCTCTCGCGCCTCGCCGTAAATCTCGGAGAGATACTTGTGGCGGCGGATGATGTAGAGGCTGGTGGCGTCCAGCTCCATGGCGATGAAGAAGCACCACTCGTCGTAGCGGGCACGGGCCAGCGGGTCGCTCGGCACCAGGCCGAGGCTGCCGTCGTCATAGGTCTGGCCGAGGTAGGTGACGATGGCGGCGCTCTCGCGCAGGGTGAAGTCGCCGTCCTGCAAGGCGGGGATTTTCTCGCGCGGATTGATGGCCCGGTAGCGGGCCGTCTGGGTCTCGCCGGTGCGGGCGCCGATCGGCTCCACTTCGTAGTCGAGGCCGAGTTCCTCCAACGCCCAGTAGACGCGGATGGCGCGGCCCGACTCGATGCCCCAAACCCTGAGTTGCCCCATGTCCTGCCTCCCCTCGCTCCCGGCCGGAAGGTTAGCCGAGTGTCGAGCCGCGATCCACGCTGCGGCATTCCGTCGCGGAGGGCATCGGCTTTTCTCTCGTCTCCGGCGGGCTTCCTTGCGAGTATTAGGAATTGAGCATCAAGAGGGTATTCGGAGTAGGGAATATGGAAAGGCTTCAAGCCGACGTTTGGGTCGTCGGCTCGGGCGCGGCCGGGCTGACCGCGGCGATCGCGGCGCGCCTCGAGGGTGCCGACGTCGCCGTCGTCGGCAAGAGCGGACCGGGCAAGGCGACCTCGACGACGATGGCGGTCGGCGCTTTCTCGGGCGCCTGGAGTGGCTTGAGCCAGGCGGACTACCGGGCCCGCACGCTCCAGGCCGGGCGCGGCATCAACGAGACCGAGCTGGTCGACATCCTGGTCGCCGAGGGTGCCGCCCGCTTCCAGGACCTGATCGACTGGGGCTTGCATTCGAAATCGTCGCCGGGCGCCTTCATGGCGCTGCCCGGCGCAGAGAACGACAAGGGCGAGAACGAGCCGATGCCGGTCTGGGGCCGCGAGATCGTCCGCTGTCAGGTCGCCAAGGCTCAGGCCGTCGGCGTTCGCTTCGTAAACAACCTGGTGGTCCGCCGGATCGAGGCTGGCGAGGCCGGCGTCCGGCTCACTGCCTATGGCGCCCGGCGTGGCGACTGGGTGACGCTCGAGGGCGGCGCGGCGATCCTGGCCGCGGGCGGTGGCGGCGCCCTTTTCCAACACCACGACAACCCGCAGCGGATCGGCGGCGACGCCTATACGCTGGCCTACGAGGCCGGTGCCGTCTTGCAGGACGTCGAGTTCGTCCAGTTCTACCCCGTCTGCATTTCCGAGCCCGACAAGCCGCCCTTCCTTATCGAGCCCGACGGCGTCGACCTGGGGCGAATCGTCAACGGCGCCGGCGAGGACATTCTCGACAAATACGAGATCACGGTGCGCCCGGCGGCGCAGCATGCCCGCGATCAACTGTCGCAGGCGATCTTCCAGGAGATCGAGAACGAGGGCGGCGAGGTCTATATCGACCTCACCGGGGTCTCCAAGGAGGACTGGTGCGTCAACCCGATCTCGGCCACGAAGTGGGCCTTTTTCGGCCAGCGCTACAACGCCTGGGGCCAGCCCCTGCGGATCGCCCCGGTCGCGCATTTCGCCGGCGGCGGCGCCCAGATCGACGCCCATGGTGCCACCACCGTGCCCGGCCTCTTCGCCGCCGGCGAGGCTACGGGCGGCGCCCACGGCGCCAACCGCATGGGCGGCAATGCGTTGACCGAATGCGTCGTCTTCGGCCATCGAGCCGGCCTGGCCGCCGCCGATTGGGCCGCGAGGCGGAAGCAAGGCGCCGGGCTCGACCCCGAGACCTCGACGACCGCGCCTGTCGGCACGGGAGAGCCCAGGGCCAGCGCGGATCGGCTGAAGCGCGAGCTGCAGCGGAGCATGTGGCGCTACGGCGGCATCCATCGCGATCGGGAAGGGCTGGAGACCGGCCTTCGCGAGGTGCGCGAGATCGCCGCCGAGGCCGCCAAGACCCGCGGGCTGAACGAGCCCAGGATCTTGCAAAAGCATCTCGAGCTGCAGCTCTCGGCCGCTGCTGCCGAGCTGATCCTGGACGCCGCGACGCGCCGCCACGAGAGCCGGGGCGGCCACTATCGTGCCGATTATCCCGAGGCCGACGACGACTGGCTCGGCCACCTCAAGGTCGCCCGCGGCGACGGCGGCCGGCGTTGGTGGTTTGAGGAAATGGCGGGACTGGAAGGCGTTGCGGCGGCGGAGTAGGCTCGCCTGGT
>JASLMY010000253.1 GCA_030746295.1 Alphaproteobacteria bacterium
GCCCGACCGCCAGAACAATCGCCGGCAATCGGGCGACAACCAATCACGGACCTCAAGTCCGACAGACTGCTAGCACGCTTGGCGATCGCGCCGAGACGCCGCACGCAATCGCTGGCTCGAAGTCCAGGGCTATCGCGTTCTGCGGTTTTGGAACCATGACGTCATGGCCAACCGCGACGGCGTGTTGCAGCGTATTCTTGAGGTCCTGGAAGAACGCAGAGTGAGGCCCCACAGGCGTCGTCCGGTTCCCTTCCCCCTTCGAGGGGGAGAGGGTCGGGGTGAAGGGGTGTCGGCCTCTCCTCTCGGGCGACGCCCTTTGCCGAGGATTCAGGACGCCATCTGGAGCTGGCCGAGGTCGGCGAGTTTTTGGTGGCGGAAGGCGCCCCAGAGGGCGGCACCTATGGCACCGGCGTAGATCGAGTCGGGGTGGGTCAGGACCTCGACCTGGATCTTCTGTGCCACCATCTCCTCTTGCATCGCCGCCAAGAGGCCTGAATCGCCGGCGAGGCCGCCGGTCATGAGCGCGCGGCCGTCTTTCAGTTTGGTGGCCTTCAACAGCCGGGCGAGCCGGGTCGCCATCGACTGGTGGATGCCCTTGAGGATGTTCTGCGTGGAGATCCCCCGGCTGACCATGTTGATGACGTCGGTCTCGGCCAGCACGGCGCAGATGCCCGAGACCTTCTCCGGCGCGTCGGCCTCTTGCGACAGCTCGCCGACCTCGTCGACGGTGACGCCCAGATAGCGCGAGATGTTCTCCAGGAACTGGCCGGAGCCTGAGGCGCATTGGCTCGTCATCTTGTAGGCCAGCACCTTGCCGTGCTCGTCGATCGAGATGGCGCGGCCGTGCAGCGCGCCGACGTCGAGGACGGCTTGCACGCCCGGCGTCAGGTAGACGCCGCCGCGGGCATGCGTCGTCATCGAATAGAAGTGACCGGTGCGGAAGGCGACGTTCTCGCCCTCGCCGGTGGTGGCGACATAGGCGACCTCGTCGGCCGCCACGCCGGCCTCTTCCAGCATGTCGTCGTAGGCGCTTTTCGCCAGTTCGAGCGGGTCGCGGCGGCGGATCCGCTCGACCCGCTTGGCGAGCCATTCCTGCTCGTCGCCGTCGGTCTTGAAGAGCACGGTCTTCACAGCGCCCGTGCCGATGTCTATGCCTGCGGTCAGCAACATATCATTCCTCCACCGCCCGGCGGGCGAAGGTCGCCGCGCCGAGCGCGCCTGTGTAAATCGAATCCGAGTCGATATTGACCTTGAGGTCGCCGTAGTTCTCTGCCACCAGGTCTTTGAGCGCCTTCACCGCGGCGTCGTTGTTGGCGACCCCGCCGGTCCAGGTGAACTGGTCGCGGATGCCGCCCGAGCGGGCCAGGATCGACATCGCCCGCAAGACGATGGCGCGGTGCAGGCCGGCCAGGATGTCCTCGCGCTTCTCGCCCAGCGCCAGCCGGTCGCGCAGCTCGGCGCCGGCGAAGACGGTGCAGGTCGAGTTGATGCGGACCGAGCGGGTCGACTTCATCGCCATCGGCCCCAGCTCGTGCACGCCGACGTTCATCTCGTCGGCGATGTAGCCGAGGTAGCGGCCGCAGCCGGCGGCGCAGCGATCGTTCATCTGGAAGTTCTCGACGATGCCGTCGGCGTCGACCTGGATCGCCTTGGTGTCCTGGCCGCCGATGTCGAGCACCGTCGCGGTCTCGGGGTACATGACGTGGGCGCCGAGGCCATGGCAGAGGATCTCGGAGCGGATGTGCTCCTTCGAGAACGGCAGCCGGGCGCGGCCGTAGCCGGTGCCGACGACGTAGCTCTCTTCGAGCTCGGTATCGAGCACGCCCTGGACCGGGGCCCTGACGGCGTCGCTCGCCGCCGCGAGGTCGGGCAGGGTGGTGAGCGTGCGGTCGAGGGCGCGCATCAGCTTGGTGCTGGTCGATTCCTCGGAGATCCGGTTCTCGACGTCGATGATCGAGCGGTCGTAGACATTGAGGATATAGTCGAAGGGGACACCCGCGTCCTTCGCCACCTCCTCGCCGAGGCTGAGGTAGCGCGAGCCGGCGACGTCGCGGAAGAAGTCGGACTTGCGCTTCGCACCCGGCGCGAAGAGGGCCGGCGCTTCGTCGGCGAGGCGGCGGAAGATCTCGAGCAGGGCCTCACGGATTGGGCCGACCGCGTCGCCGAAGCGGCGTTCCTCGACGTTGTCGAGACAGGTCCGCTCCAAATCGTCGAGCTGCTCGACGAACTGCTCCAGGCGGAAGTCGCGCTCGAGCTGGCCGAGAAATTCATCCAGCTTGCCGTCCAGCGCGCCGACCTCGCCCAGCGCCCGGCGGAAGAGCGTGAAGCGCGTCGTCAGCAGCGATTCCTGCTTCGCCACCTCGGCCGCGACGTCGTAGTTGGAGCGCGAGTTGGTGATGCCGCGCCCGAGGATGGTGCCGCCTTCGTCCAGCACGATCGACTTGGTCGTCGTCGAGCCGAGATCGATGCCGATGAAACACTTCATGCCGCTGCCTCCGTCTTGGTGCGCTTCTGCTCGACCATCTGGAAGTAGCTCTCCAGCCGGTTCTTGACGTTGGCCGGCGAGAAGTAGCGCGGATCGACGAGGTCGGATTCGATGAAGGCGCCGGGCTTGCCGGTGCGCTGCTCGACCTGTCGCAAGATCAGCAACTGGCCGGCGGAGAAGCTATTGCAGCTCTTGATCGAGTTGATCAGCAGGCCGTCGGCCTCGTACTCCTCGATGTAGTCGGACAGCATCTTTACCCGGCTCGGCAGGTTCAGGTTGGTGTAGCAGCCCAGGCAATAGTCGGCGAGGCTCTCCAGCGGCTGCGCGGGGTCGTGGCGGAAGCCGAGGTCGTAGACGCCGCCGACCTTGGTGTAGGTCGAGGCCACCACCACGGCGCCCTCGTCGTAGAACATCTTCCAGAACTCGCGGAAGTTGGTCCAGTTGGGCGGCCCCTCGACGACTAGGCGGTAGCGCTCCTTCTCGAGCTCGCCCTCGGGCGTGATCGGGCCCTTGCCGGCGGCCATGCGGGCCTCCACCTCGGCCCGGAGCAGCCGGTAGTACTCGCTTGCGTCCTCGGTGCCGCGGAAGGCGGTGAAGATCGGGCCGATGTAGTAGACGCCGCCGAAATAGGCGTCGATCGGCGAGGGCTTGTGCTTGGCCGACTGCAGGACCCAGACGAGATCGTCCTCGGCCTTGGCCGACTCCCGCATGTATTGGCGCAGCCGGTCGATGTCGAACTTGACGCCGCTGACCCGCTCCAGCGTCGGGATCACGTCTTCCTTGATCTGTTTGACGACGTAGTCGCGCATGTTGTCGGTGATATGGCCGTCACCCTGGTAGGGGATGTGCAGCATCACGGTCTCGGCGTCGCACTGCTCGCGCACCAGCTCGAACCACTTCATGAAAGTGAAGCAGCCGGTGTAGGAGAGCAGCAGGACGTCGGGCGAGGGCAGGGGCTCGCCGGTCGGGCCGACGTTGCCCTGCAACATCATGCCGAGGTCGGCCTTGACGTAGGTGCAGACGTCCTCGGAATGGCCCGCGCGCTCGGCATCCTGGATCATTTTGCCGCTCTTCTTCCTGAGGCCGTTCTGCAGCGCGTTGGTCTCGGGCAGGTTGGAGACCAGATCGAAGCACATCAGCAGCTCGTTCAGGTTGCCGGGCACGAAAGTGGAGGCGACCTTGCGGCCGGTCTCGTGGGCCGTCGCCAACGCGTGGTAGTTGGCGTTGATCATGGTCTTCTGCTTCCACATCGAGTCTTCTTTTTGGACGTCTTGGGCGGTTTGGTCTGACATCAGGCGCTCCAGAGCTTGATCGAATCGGAAAAGGTGCCGGCCTGCTCGCGGATCGGCTGCAGCTGGCCGGAGTTCTCGGCGTATTTGAAGGCGGTGTGGGGGATTTCGGCCGCGCTGAGGGCATTCTGCAGCATCGGCCGGTCCAGCAAGGCCGGATCGCAGAAGCTGGGCGAGGCGAAAATCACGCCCTCGGCGCCGCGGTCCTTGACGCAACCTTTCAGGAACTTGCCCTTGTCGCGCTTGTCGGGCTCGTACTTGGCCGACGTCGAGGCCGAGTGGTGCAGGAAGGCCTGCGACAGGTTCTCCAGCGGGTCGCCCTCGCTCGCCACGTCCCCCAGCAGCCAACGCGTCACCAGCAACAGGTCGTCGTCAACGATGTAGCAGCCGGCCATCTCGATCGACTTGATAAGCCCCAAGGGCGGCTGCTCGCAGAAGGTGCCCTGGACGACGACGCGGCAGTTGTCGCGGAGTGGGCGGTCGGACGTGGCGGCGGCTTGCGTGTACTCGTTGACGAGCCGGGTGTGCTCCTCGACCGGCAGCACCATGCCGGCCCGCAGCACCAGATAGACCTCGGAGGTCGGCACCAGCCACGGCGTCTCCGCCCTGAGCTGATAGAGGGCATCGATGGCGCGGCGGTTCTCGTTGTAGAGCTCGATCGAGCGGCGGAGGTCGTCGTCGGTGATCTCGCGCCCGGCCATCTTTGCCAGATCGTCGCGTAGGATCCTCAGCTCCTCGGTGTAGAAGTTGCCGCCGACCCCGTCCTGGTAGTTCTGCGGCACGTCGAAATACCGGGCGTACTTCTCCGGGAACAACATCTGCCACATGCCCGAAAGGTTGCGGATGACGTCGCAGATCGAGGGGAAGAGCATGCCGTCCAGAACGTCGAGCCGGCCGGTGAGGCCGAGTTCGATAGTGGAGCGGGGAATGCGGCAGATGTAGCTCTGATAGTAGGCGTCGCCCTGGATCACCTCGAGCTGCTCGCCGCCGCCAACAATGCCGACCGGCAGCATGCCGGCGGCGTGGATGATCTCGCGGGGCACGTAGATTGGCATGTAGCCGATCGCCTTGCGCCCCGGCGCCGCCGCCTTCCAGGCCTTGACGTTCTCGAAATCGAGATCGTCGAAGAGCGTCTGGCAGCGGTCGATGATGGTTTCGAGCGACATATCCTCCGGTCTCCTCCTGGCGCCCCTTGATCGTACCCAGCTTCTATTCCGTAAAATGGTACTGGAATACCGATTTAACCGTCAAGAAGAATTTCAAAGACACTTCGACCCCTGGATGCGACAAGACGCCGCAGCCGCATCCTCTGCGCCCGAGCCGCCGTTGGAATCGCCCCGGCGATTGGAAGCCGAAATCCCGGGCGACCCTACCCGCCGCCCTGCGCTCCGGATATCCTGACGCGCCTTCCGTCGCCGACTCCGTCAAATCGAGTGGGAACAGCGCTATGACGACAGCCATGCAAGAGAGCTTGAAGGGTGAGATCGGGGTTCTGCTCTTCGATCAATACGGGACGGTCGTCGATATGCAAACGGGCTTGGTCGAGGCGGTGACGCCGTTCCTGCGCGAACGGGGCTGGCAGGGCGAACCGCATCGCTTCGTCACCTGGTGGCGTCGGACCCACTACGAGAATTCGATGATCGACGCCCTTTGCGATCGCGGTCACACGCCCTATCGCCTGATCGGCCAGCGCGCCGTCGCACAGGTCATGGACCGGGCCGGGATTAGCTATTCACAGGACGACGTCGTTTGGTTGGTCGGCCAGATCGAAGCTTTGAAACCATTTCCCGATGTGATCGAGGCTTTGGAACGGCTCAGCGTTCGCTACAAGCTGGCGATCCTGTCGAACGGTGACCGCGACATGCTGGACGCGGCCAAGCCCCATATCGGCTTCCCGTTCGACCAGGTGATCTCGGTTCAGGAGGCGGGCTACTTCAAGCCGCATTGGAAGACCTATGCCAAGGCGGCGGAATTACTGGGCGAGGAGCGCGCGCGCATTCTCTTCGTCGCCAATCACGAGTTCGATTGCGTCGGCTCCAAGTCGTACGGCATGCGAGCGGCTTTCATCGACCGTCGCAACCGTCCCTTCGGTGCCTGGCCCGCCCAGCCCGACCTGGTGGTCGCCGATTTCAAATCGCTGGCGGACGCGTTGGCATGAGGATGCCCGACCGGGCGATCCCCGGGAGCGCCGTTTCCCCGGCATTCCGTTTCGAGGTCGAGGAGGCTAGGATTCGGCCACACGCGAGCGCGCCGAACCGCACCGCATGCGAGGGCGAATGTCGGAAACCCACCTAGCCGATCTGGCGATCCGAGGCGCCGTGCGGGGCGACCTGGAGACCGTGGTGCACATGGACGAGGTCGGCACCGGCCTCGCCAAGCCCGACTACTGGCAGGACATCTTCCAGCGCTATGTCGCCGAGCCCCGGCCGGGCCGTTTCTTCCTGATCGCGGAAGCCGGCGGCGCCGTCGCCGGCTTCATCGTCGGCGAGATCCGGACCTGGGAGTTCGGCTCGCCCCCCTGCGGCTGGGTCTTCGCCGTCAACGTGGCACCCGAGGTCCGCGAGCGCGGCGTCGGCAGCCACCTCTTCGAGGAGATCTGCCGCCGCTTCGCCGAGGCAGGCGTCGACACCGTGCGCACCATGATCTCGCGCCACGACACCCTCAACCTCTCCTTCTTCCGCGGCCTCGGCCTCACCGCCGGCCCCTACATCGAGCTCGAGCGGCAGCTGACGTGAAATAACGTACTGCCATTGCCCTCGCCGATAGCCGCCCTATAATAATTGGTACTAAAATACCAAATTAGCGATTCGTGCCGTTTTCGAGGATCGGCGAGAGGCCATGCGGCTACAGAAATCATCGCAGTTCGCGCTCTACGCCGTCCTGGAGCTGGCGAGCGACCCGGCGCGCCAGCGCTCCACCGCCGAGATCGCCGAGACATACGGCATCTCCAGCCATCACCTGGCAAAGGTGATGCGCATG
>JASLMY010000254.1 GCA_030746295.1 Alphaproteobacteria bacterium
AGCAGAGAATCCTCGAGGTCGGCGTCGGCACCGGCCTGTCGCTGCCGCGATATCGGGCCGATGCTCGTGTCGTCGGCATCGACGTCTCGCCCGAGATGCTGCGCCGCGCCGGCCAGCGCGTCGCCGCGCATGCCTTGAGCCAAGTCGAGGCCTTGCACGAGATGGACGCGCAAGAGATGCGCTTTGCCGACGACAGTTTCGATGCCGTTGTGGCGATGTACACGGTCTCCGCCGTGCCGGACGTCGCGCGGATGTTCGAGGAAATCAGGCGGGTCTGCGTGCCGGGCGGCCGCATCGTCGTGGTCAACCACTTCGCCTCCAACAGCGGTCTCGCCGGATTGCTCGAGCGGATCATGGTGCCGCTGTCGTCGACGATCGGCTTTCGGCCGGACCTGGAGGAGGGCGCCTTTCTCGAACTGGTAGGCGTCGGCGTGGAGGAGAGCCGGAAGATCAACATCTTCGGAAACCGAAAGCTGATACGATTGCGCAACACAGCCTCTCCTTGACGGCCCTTCCAAGTCGGCTGGCCATCGGCCGTCGCTGCGCCAAAGAGCGATGCCGAACCTCGTCGACCGGTTGAGCCTTCGCCGTATCGCCGCGCTCGCGGCCTATGCGGGGCTGGGCTGCCTCGTTCCGGGCGTCTTCCTTCCCGCCCTCACCATCGGCCGCTTCGGCGACGAGGTCGGCTATTCGATCGTCGACACCGCGGTCGTCATGGCCAACACCGGCAGCTACGCGATCGCCACGATCATCGTCGTCTTCAGCATCCTGTTTCCCATATTCAAGCTCTTGGTGGCGCTTCTCGTCGCCATGGCCCCGCCGTCGGCGCCCGAGTCCGCCGGCTATCGCCTGGTGGATTTTTGCTACCGCTTCGGCAAGCATTCGATGTTGGACGTCTTCGTCATCGCCGTCTTCATCGTCGTCTACAAGGTGCAGGACGTCTTCACGGCGCGGGTCGAGTGGGGATTGTATTTTTTCATGGCCGGCATAGTGTTTTCCGTCGTCTCCGGCGGCGCTCTCGATTTCGATAGCCGACGGCGGGCCGCACTCGGAGGATCTGGTGGCGCGAATACGGATGACGGCGAAGGCGAGACCGCGGCGCCCGCGGATCGGCGCGCCATGACCGGCTACCGCTGGCTTCTGCCGGGCGCCCTGGCACTGCTCGTTGCCGGCCTGGCCGGGGCCTATCTGTCTCCCCACGGCAGCGTCGAATCGATTCTCGTCAAGAAGGCGCCGGGCGTCGACCTTAAGATCATCTCCCTGCCGGATGCGCCCGACTATGCACTCGAGGTCCGCTTCAAGACCGGCGACGCGTATCGAACCGAGACCAAAGAGGACACGCCCATCGGCAACGGTATCCTCTTCGAGATGCCCCTCATCGCCCTTGACGACATCGCGGAGATCTCGATCTGGGAAGACAACTCGATCAGCGTCTCCAACGCCAAGATATCGGTCATCCCCGACCAGATCGTCGACCGGGTCATGGTCGCCAACACCCGCGCGCTGAAAGGCCAGAAGATCGAGTTCGAGCTAAATGGTAGCCATTCTCTGCAAAGGCTTTTGTCCTATGCCGCAATCGTCGTTGCGGCGCTAATGATCGTCATCGTCGGCGCGTTGTTCGTCTGGCAGAGGACGCACCGCGCAACCACCTGAACGCATGAGCGTCGGCGACCGCAAACAGGGACGCCGACGGCAGTCATAACGAAATCACTATTGGCCGCCCGTGCCATGGTGTTGGCGGCGCGGCAGGCCGGCGTTGCCGAGTGCAACGAAGCCGCTACCACAATCGCCTGTTGGCGAAGGCCTTGCCGGAGCCGGACTTCAGGTAGTGTTCGAATTCCTGTGCGCGTCGCTTGTCAGCAAAGGCGTGATAGCTGACCAGCTTCCACGGTTTGTATTTCGCAGTGTGGACCGAGCCGCCAGCGTTGTGCGTGGCAATTCGTTCCTTTAGGTCCGTAGTGAACCCGACGTACCGCTGCTCAGGAAACCTCTCGCTCTTGACGAGGTAGACGTAGAACATCGTGCGTTCCTTGCATCGGCTCTCCTTCGCCAAGGCTACGGAGGGCAGCTTCGCTCTACTCTCGCTCCGACTATCTTACTGGCGTAAGCCAGCCGAAGCTCGAAGAGCAAAGGCTGGCGGAGGGGGAGGGATTCGAACCCCCGGGCCTGTCGCCAGGCCAACGGTTTTCAAAACCGCCGCATTCGACCACTCTGCCACCCCTCCTCGATTCGCCACCCGCGGCGGCAGGGTCCGGCGCGGCCGGATGTGGGTGCCGCCGGGCAAACATCGGGCGCCGACTCCCTAACCCGCCCATTGGGGGCCTGTCCACCGATTCCGAGCCGGCCTGGCGCCAAGGCCCAGTAGGAAAGGGCTTGCCCGATCCGGCCATCTCCTATAGCTGCTGGCTGGCTCTCCGGTCGACCGGAGGCCCCCTTGTCGATGGCGGCGAACGGAGGAAAGGCCGACATGGCGCGATCTTGGTTCGGGCTCGGGCTCCTCGCGGCCCTGGTGCTGATCGCCGGCTGCGCGCAGGAGGCGGCGGAGCCGCAAGGGCCGACGCCGCGGATGGCGGATGCCTGTCAACTGCGCAAGTGCGTCTGCGTCAGCACCAAGTTCCTCTTCTTTAGCGCGCTGGACCGCAAGCCGCCCGAATGGCGCACCAACGGCGAGGCCTATTGCCCCGACGACCACTCCCTGACCTTTGCGGACTAGCGAGGCCCCATCACATGTCGAGCGCGATGATGTCGATCCTCCGCCGCCTGCCGGCCTTGGTCCTGCTCCTATCGGCACTCTCTTCGGGGGCGACGCCGGCAACGGCGGCGGCCTTTCCCGAGTGGCTGAAGGCCTTCAAGGCCGAGGCGTTGGCCAAGGGGATCAGGGCCGAGACCTTGGACCGGGCTTTCGACGGCGTCACCCCGATCGCGCGGGTCATCGAGTTGGACCGCAAGCAGCCGGAATCGACGATGACGTTTCGCCAATACCAGGAGCGCGTCGTCACGCCGGCCAGAATCGCCGCCGCGCGCGAGCGCTATCGCCTACACCGCGACCTGCTGCGCCGAATCGGCCGGAAGTTCGGCGTCCAGCCGCGCTATATCGTCGCACTGTGGGGCATCGAGAGCGATTTCGGCCGCCGCACCGGCGGATTTTCGGTGATCGCGGCACTCGCCACCCTGGCGCACGACGGTCGCCGCAGCAGCTATTTCAGGGGCGAGCTGTTGAACGCCCTCAAGGTCCTGCAAGGCGGCCATATCGACATCCAGAACATGACCGGCTCGTGGGCCGGCGCGATGGGGCAGAGCCAGTTCATGCCGTCGAGCTTCCTCGCCTATGCCTTCGACTACGACGGCGACGGCCGACGCGACATTTGGACCACACCGGCCGACGTCTTCGCCTCTGCAGCCAACTACCTGGCGCGCTCGGGCTGGCGCGGCGATCAGACCTGGGGCCGCCGGGTGCGCCTGCCGGCGGGCTTCGATGCCTCTCTCGTCGACATGAAAGTGCGCAAATACCTCGACGAGTGGCAGCGCCTGGGCGTCCGCCAGGCGGACGGCAGCGATCTACCGACAAAGCGTCTCAAGGCCTCGCTGGTGCTGCCGGAGAGAGGCGGGGGCGGCCCCGCCTACCTCGTCTACAAGAACTACCGGACCATTTTGAAATGGAACCGCTCCAACTACTTCGCCCTGGCCGTGAGCCGCCTGTCGGACGCCATCGTCCAACCCTAGGCATCGAAGGGACCCGAAACGGAGGCCCCCAAAAGGATGCTTGTCCGAAGACCGCGACGCGGCTAGATTTACAACATGTGTCTTCCAACAGTCATCGAGACACGAAATGATGGGGTATAGGACGGCAATTCTTTTGGCGGGCATGATCGTCGGCCTGACCGCCTGCGCCGAGGCGCAACTCGCGGTGCACACCGCCAAGTCGGTGATCCACGAGGACGACGAGCGCACCAGAGCCGCGAACGACGCCGGCCCCGTCAAGGTCGGCAAGCCCTACAAGGTGGCGGGGCTTTGGTACTATCCCAAGCGGCAGCCGGGCTATGACAAGACCGGTATCGCGTCGTGGTACGGCGAGCCCTTTCACGGCCGCAAGACCGCGAACGGCGAGCGCTTCGACATGAACGCGCTGACCGCGGCGCACAAGACCTTGCCCATGCCCTCGCGGGTCAGGGTGACCAACCTCTCCAACGGGCGCTCGATCATGTTGCGGGTCAACGACCGCGGGCCCTTCGCGCACGGGCGCATCATCGATGTCTCGCGCCGCGGCGCCCAGCTTCTCGGCTTTGAGAAGGCGGGCACGGCCAAGGTGCGGGTGACCCTGGTCGGCGGCCAAGAGAAGGGGGTCGCGACCGTGCCGAAGCCGGTGACGACGGCCGCCGAGCGGCGCGCCCTACCGGCGCTGCCGCAGGACACGGTAAGGGCGGAAACGCTGCCGCCGCCCAAGGGCACCCCGCCGGCCCCGGTCGAGCCGGTCGCGGCCGCGCCGGCCCGGGTCGCCACTGCCGGCCCCAGAAGCGAGCCGGCAGCTGCAAAGGCAAAGCCCGAGACCAAGAAGGTCGAGGTCCTGCCGGTCAAGCCGAGCAACATTTTCGTCCAGGCCGGCGCCTTTCTGCGCTACGACAACGCCAACCGGTTGCGAGCCCGGCTGGCCAGCCTCGGGCCGACGAAAATCACCACTGTCCTGCTCGAGAACCAGGAGTTCTTCCGGGTTCGGCTGGGGCCCTTGTCGACGGTCCCCGACGCCGACCGCATGTTGGCGCAAGTCATCGCCAGCGGCTTGAAGGATGCCCGCATCATCGTCGACTGAAGCCGCCGGTACCCGGATGCCACCCCCGCGCGGACGGGCCAATGTGGCGGCGAGGTTGACGCCAGACCCAGGATCGGATGAAAGTCGGACCATGGTTCCTCCCCCCGCGATCCCCCCCGCGATCCCCCCCGTGATCCCGATCGAAGCCGACCGTCGCCGACGCTACGTCCGGTTCGGCCGGCTGGCGATGTTGGCGTTGCTGGCGCTCGTCGCGGCGCCGGCCGCCGCCTTGGAAACACCGGCCCGGCACGCCCTGCTGATCGATTTCGAGACCGGCACGGTGCTGCTGGAGAAGGATTCGGATGTGCCGATGCCGCCGGCTTCGATGTCGAAGCTGATGACCAGCTACATGGCCTTCCATGCCCTCAAGAACCAGGACCTCGACCTCGACCATACCTTCACGGTCAGCAAGAAGGCCTGGAAGATGGGCGGCTCGAAGATGTTCGTCGAGGTCAACAAGGAGGTGCGTGTCGGCGATCTGCTGTTGGGCGTCATCGTGCAATCGGGCAACGATGCCTGCATCGTTCTGGCCGAGGGCCTGGCCGGAACCGAGGAGGCCTTCGCCCAGGAAATGAACGAAATGGCGAAGAAGATCGGCCTCCGGGACAGTACCTTCCGCAACGCCAGCGGCTGGCCCGATCCGGAGCATCTGATGAGCGCCCGCGACCTGGCGGAACTCTCGCGCCGCATCATCACCGATTTCCCCAAGTACTACGAATACTTCAAGATCAAGGAGTACACCTACAACAAGATCCGCCAGGGCAACCGTAATCCGCTCTTGTACAAGAGCCTCGGCGCCGACGGCCTCAAGACCGGCCACACCGAGGCCTCCGGCTACGGCCTCGTCGCCTCGGCCAAACAGGGCGACCGGCGCCTGATCCTGGTGGTGAACGGGCTGAAGAGCGTCAACCAACGCTCGCGCGAGAGCGCCAGGCTGTTGAATTGGGGCTTTCGCCAGTTCAACAACTACGTCCTCTTCAAGCCGGGCGAAGCGGTGGCCGAGGGCTTGGTTTGGCTCGGCGCGCAGGAGACGGTGCCGCTCGTCTTGGAGAAGGGGCTGACCGTGACTTTGCCGCGCAAGGCCCGCCGTGGGATGAAGGTCTCGGCGGTCTACGACGGCCCGATCCCGCCCCCTATTCGAAAGGGTCAGGTGGTGGCCAGGCTTCGCGTCGAGGCGCCGGGCGCCGAGGCCGTCGAGCATCCGCTGATCGCTGCCGCCGACGTCGAGCAACTGGGGCCGGTCGGGCGGCTCTGGGCAGCACTTCGCCATCTCCTGCTGGGCGCCGCCGCGCCCCCCAAGCCGGCCTCTTGAGCCCGCCCGGTATACCGCCATGGACGACGACGGCAGCCTCCCGCATCCCCGGGAACGCGCCGAGCTGATCGGCCACGAAGCGGCCGAGGCGGCACTGCTTGGCGCCTTCGCCGCCGACCGGCTGCCGCACGCCTGGCTGCTGGCCGGACCCGACGGCATCGGTAAAGCGACGCTCGCCTATCGCTTCGCGCGCTTTCTGCTGGCGCAAGCGCCGGCCGGGGCCGGCGGCGGCCTCTTCGGCGGCCCGCCTGAAAGCCTGCACCTGGATCCAGAGCATCCCGTCTTCCGCCGCGTCGCCTCGGGCAGCGAGGCCGATCTGGTCACCGTCGAGCGCGAGGAGAGCGAGCGCACGGGCGCGCTCAGCAACGTCATCCGGGTCGATCAGATCCGCAAGATCGTGCGTTTTTTTACCCTCACCGCTGGCGGCGACGGCTGGCGGGTCGCGATCGTCGACGGTGCCGACGAGATGAACCCGAACGCCGCCAACGCGCTTTTGAAGATCCTGGAGGAGCCGCCCAGACGGGCGCTGCTGCTGCTCGTCGCGCATGCGCCGAACCGGGTCATTCCGACGGTGCGCTCGCGCTGCCGCAAGCTCGTGCTCC
>JASLMY010000255.1 GCA_030746295.1 Alphaproteobacteria bacterium
AGTGGCGGATTTTTGCTCCGCCCGCAGCCGGACATCCCAGCCGCCTCAGTGGTGTATTTTTGCTCCGCCGCTTACAGACAGGGTAGGAGACGTGGATCGATGGCGAACAGCGCCGTCGCGGCGCTACGGCTGCGGTAGCTCAAATGCGCCAGTGTGTTGCGAAAAGCGTCGATATCCAAATCGTCGACGAAGTGCGGCAAGGCCTCGACGAACCGCCTGGCATTGCCGCGCCAACCCAAGGCCGCCAGTAGCGGAACCAGGCAGGCGGTCAGGTCGTTCGCGTCCTCGACCGCATGCAGCTTTCCTGTCGCCAGTGCGTCGGTGACGCTTTCTTCGGCAATCACCGTGGCGCCGATATCGGTGGCGACAACCGACAATTCAGTCGCTCCCGGCCATGGCGATGGCGAGTTCCGGACCTCGCAGCGGCGCGGTTTGGGCCTCGGGTTCGGCCCGACCATCCTTCAGCTTGTAGACCCGGTCGGCCAATCGCAACATAGAGGGACGATAAGTGATGAGCACCAACGTCGCCTTGCCCTTGAGGTCGAGGAGGAGTTCGGTCAGCAGCGTGTCGCTTTGCCGGTCTAGGGAGCTGTTGGCCTCATCGAAAAGGACCACTCGCGGGTCGCCCACCAACGCTCGAACGATGGCGATCCGTTGGCGGACGCCGCCGGGTAGCATATGGCCTGTGCTTTCGCCGATGCCCGTATCGAAGCCCTGCGGCAGGCGGGCAATGAAGCCGTCGAGACCCAGTCGTGCCGCGAGGTCGATCGCCTGATCGGTATACTCCGGCCGGAAGAGCGTCATGTTTTCCAGTATCGTGCCGCGGAACAGGGTTCCCTGCTGCGGCAGATAGGCCAGGGCGCGGCGCAAACTCTCCGGCTCGTAAGTCGCGATGTCTTGGCCGTCGAGCAGGACCCGGCCCCGCCTTGGATGGATCAGCCCCATCGTCAGATGCAGCAGTGTCGACCTACCGGAACTGTTGCCGCCTTTGATGGCGACGACCTCGCCGGCCGCAACCTCGAGGTCGAGGCCGCGAAACAGCGGTTTGTAGCCATCCTCATAGGCGAAATGGATGTCCTCGAGGGTCAGCCGTCCTGCAACTCGATCGGCCTGGAGCACCTGCTCTCCGCCTTCCCTCGGTGACTGCAGAAGCGTCTGCAGCCGGCCGCGGGCGACGCGGAGGTTCTGGAAATGTGTCCAGATGCCCATTGCTCGGAGCATCGGCGTTATGGTCCGCCCGGCGAGCAGGGTGCAGGCCGCCAAGCCGCCGACCGACAGCTCGCCGGCAAGGACATGGATGCTGCCGACGGAGACCATCGACAACATGGTCAGGTGCGAAAAGATCGCGCCCGCGGTTTGCGACGCCGTGCTGGCCTTGATCGTCGCGTAGGAGGCCTCAGCGGTGCTCTGCAGCAGGCGCTCGTAGCGCCGCATCATCTGCGTCTCCATCGCCATCGCCTTGACGGTATGGATGCCGCCGAAGAGCTCGACGACAAAGCTGATCCGACGATCGTCGATCACGGCTCGGCGTTCGAGGACGCTGCGCAGCCGCCGACCGACGCCGAGGGCAGAGATCACAAAGAGCAGAAAGACGGTGCAAGTGACGAGAACCAGCTCACCGCCGATCAACGCGATCAACACCAAGAAGACGGCGACGAAGGGAAGGTCGACCAGTACAGAGAGGCCGGGACCGGTGTGGAAGTCGCGGAGGCGATCGATCGCCGTCAACCGATCGAGATGGACACCTGCCGCCTCGCTCTCGATGTGCGATTGCGGCGCCTTCAGAATGGTGTCGACCGAGAGGCAACCGGTTTCGTGCTCGAAGCGCATGCCGGCCCAGCTCGCGAGCGCCGTTCGCGACAATCTGAGGATCGCGTCCAGCACCAGCACCACTGCCAGGCCCGCTACCAGCAGGATCAGCGTTTCGGCACTCTCGTTGGGGAGCACGCGGTCGTAGACCTGCAAAATCACCAGCGGTAGCGCCACCGCCATCAGGTTGATCACCAGCGAAGCCGCGATCGCGCTCGGCCGGCAAAAGGCGATCCGCGGTAGGCGAGTGGCCGCGTCACAGCTCATGGCCACAGCCTCGCATCAGAGCACGGCATCCGATCCCCCGGCGAATTTCGCCGCTACATCAGGACACAAGCCATAGCAGGTGGTGATTTCCGGATCGTTAACGCAATCCGCTGGCAGCAGTAGACACGTTGCCTCGGATGCCGATCGCCGGCCTCCGGACCCCAGTCGTTAACCACGCTCGTAAGAAGTCCGTTCATGGCTCGCGACACAGAATCGGGCGTCTTTCGGGTAGACCGGTCGGCGACTGGGCATAGCGCGCCGGGATCAGCTCTAAGGAGGCTTCGACCATGGCAGATCACGAGCCGAAGCAGGACGGCGAGGCGGCGGCGCACGATTTAGAGGCGTTGCTCGACGACGAGACGCGCTCGCGGAATTCGGACCGTGGCCAGGACGGGAGCGATGCAGCCGGCTCTCCGACCGAGATCGGCGAACAGGCCAGCCACGGCAGCCTGCATTACGGCACGCCGCCCGTCGAGGATCGGGTGCCCAGCTTCGAAAGCACCGCGTTCTCGCCGCCGGCTGCCGGATCCGAGGCACCGTCGAGCCCTGCTCCTCTCAAGGGAGGCCGCGTCGGGTCTCAGGCGGACGCCGGAAGCACCTCGTCCGAAGACGTGCTTTCCAGGCCGGCGTCGGTAAGTTCCGATGCCGATGATGCCGGGGTCCGCGCCGGCATGGTCGGCGAGGTCGATGTCGACCTCGCCGACGCGCCGCTCGCGTCCGATGGAAGTCTGAACACGGCCAGCACGGCCCTGAACATTACGGTCGAACACCATCCAGAAGCATCCGCGCAGGCGTCGACTCCGGTCGGGCCAGATATCGTCCCGCTCGCGGCCTCACAACCCGCGACCCCGATCACCGATACCGACGAGAATACGGCCACGGATTCGGTCGAAGAGACGGCTGAATCGGAAAGCATCGAGGCGTCGCATTTGAGCGATACCGCTACCTCGGCTGAAGAGGCGCCGAGTGCCCAAGCGATGACCGAATCCATCGCCGATACGGTCGCCGACGCGCCGAGCCTCACGGTCGCGAACGCCGACGGCACCGAGAGCACGGTCGGCACCATCGATGTCGCCGTCGCCGCCGACGCCGGTCAATCGCTCACGGGCACTGACGGCGACGATACTCTGACCGGAGGCAGCGGCGACGACATCATCGACGGGGGCAAGGGCGACGATTTGCTAACGGGCGGCAATGACGACGATACGATCCTCGGCGGAATGGGTGACGACACAATCGACGGCGGCGCCGGAAACGACACCATCGATGGCGGCAAAGGCAAGGACTCGATCACCGGAGGCGACGGTGCCGACTCATTGAGCGGCGGCAATGACAACGATACCATTGATGGCGGCAGCGGCCAGGACACCCTCTATGGTGGCGACGGTAAGGATTCTCTACACGGCGGTGCCGGCGATGACACGCTCGACGGCGGCGCGGGCGCCGATTCCATATTCGGCGGCGACGGCAGCGACGCCTTGATCTTCGCGAGCGGAGCCGAAAGCGACTATTTCTCCGGCGGCGAGGCTGGCGGCTGGACCGACGTCATCCAGGTGCAAGGCGAAGCCGCACCGCCCGGCGGCGACTGGACCGTCGACTTGACCGAGGGCTCGGTGCTCGAGACCGGCGCCGACTACTTGGTGCTGTCGGAAGATACGGCAGGCACGGTGACCCTGTCGGACGGCAGCGACCTTACCTTCGAAGGGGTCGAGCGCATCGAGTGGTAGGGGGCTCGTTCAGACCTCGATGCCCTCTTCTTCCGGCTCGCCACGCCAGCGCTTGAAGAGTTGGTGCGCGATTCCGAACTGGTCGAGGGCCTTGCCGATACTCTGATCGATCAGGTCCTGCACCGTCTCGGGCTGGTGATAGAAGGCCGGAATCGGCGGCAGAATGGTGGCGCCGAGATCGGCGACCCTGGCCATCAAGTCGAGATGGCCTTTGTGTAGCGGCGTCTCGCGCACCATCAAGACTAGGCGACGCTTCTCTTTCAGCGTCACGTCAGCTGCGCGGGCCACCAGATCGGCGTTGAAGGAGTTGGCGATGGCCGACAGCGACTTGATCGAGCAGGGCGCGACGATCATGCCGCGGGTCAGGAACGAGCCGCTGGCCACCGCGGCGCCGACGTCACTGTTGGGGTAGACGACCTCGGCGAGCGCACAGACGTCGTCCGGGTCCCAATCGGTCTCGATGCCGATGTTGCGCTTCGCGGACTCACTGATCACCAAGTGGGCGGGCTCGCCCAAGGTCTTCAGCGCCCTGAGCAGCGAGACACCGTAAATGACGCCGCTCGCCCCCGTGATCGCGACCACCAGTGGCAGGGTCATGGCCGTCTCCCCTGAGCTTCCCCTTCCAACGCCTCCAAGAGCTTAGCGACAATCTCCTTGCAGCGGGAGAGCACGATGCCGACGGCCTCGGCGCTGAGGTCGTCCCAATGGATTCCGGCAGTGACAACGACGTTGGTGTCGAGGGCGGCGGCGATCGCCTCGGCGGCCCACTTGACGACCTCGTCCTCCTTGTGGCCTAGGTAGGTCAGCACCGAGGCGGTGGCGCTGACCGTGTCCGGATCGGCGAGGCTGGGCCTCGGTTGCGCCGCCGCCACGGCGCCGATGTGCGGCCGATCCCCGCCCCAGATGTAGACCAGCAGATCATCGCCGATGAAGACGGCCTCGGCCTCGACCAAGTAGTCGGCGTCTGAAGTCCTGACCGTTATGCGTCGCATCGAGGCCTCATACTGTCTCGGAAAAGGCCGTCTCCTCGAAGACCGAGAGCCGGGGTGGCTCGCCTTCGAAGCCGAGCTCGGCCCAGCGCGCCACCGCGCGCTCGTAGGCTTTCTCCGACAGCTTGCTGCGCGGCGCAAAGACGTCGATGTGCTTGAATTCCATGCAGGCGTTGATCAGGCATTTCGAGCCCCAGGGCCGGATCTCGGGCGGATTCTGGCTGGGATCGAGATAGGTGCTCCAGGTCTCGCGCAAAATGTCGATGGATTGCGCCGGTCGCGAGCGGGTCACCATCGCCCAGACCACTTCGGCTAGGTTGGTGGCATCGACGTCGTCGTCGACCACGACCACATATTTCGAAAAGTAAGCACCGCCCATGCATTGCGCCGCCAGCGCCATGGTCTGCGCCGCATGACCGGCGTACATCTGCTTGATCGAGACCACGGTCATGCCCCAGCCGGCAGCCTCGGGCGGCGACCAGACGCACTTGATTCCCGGCACCCCCATCTTGTCGAGGTCGTTCCAGATCTTGGCCGCCCGCGCCATGGCCCAGAAGAGGCCGCATTCGTTCGACGGCCAATCGGCCATCAGGGCGCAGGTCAGGATCGGGTTGTTGCGATAGCGGACTTTCTCGATACGGACGTAGGGGGTGGGCGATTCCGGTCGGCCGTAATAGCCGGTGAACTCGCCGAAGGGCCCTTCGTCAAAGGTCTCGTCCGGATAGCAGAAGCCCTCGGCGATGATCTCGGCACGGGCCGGCAGGAGGAGGCCGGTGAGCTCGCTTTCGAAAAGCTCTATCGGGCTGCCGTTGATGCCGCTGTAATATTCGTACTCGCTCTCGCCCTTGGGAAAGCTGGTGGCGGCGACGATGAAGAGCAACGGGTCAACGCCGTAGACCGCCGCGACCGGCGCCGGCTTACCCATGGCCCACCACTTCTCGCGGTCCAAGAGGCCATCCTTGCCCGGTGAAACATAGAAGCCGACCTCGTCCTTGGCCTTGATCATCTGCCGGTAGGTGCCGAGGTTGATACGCCCCGTCTCCGGATCCTGTGTCACGATGGCATCGCCGGTGCCGATATACTTGCCGCCGTCGAGCGGCCACATCCGGGGGGCGGGGAACTTCGTCAGGTCGACGGCGTCGCCGATGTCGACGTTCTGGTTCACCAGAGCTTCCGATTCCGCCACCTTCTCGGGCGCCATCTTGCGGTGCATCTTGGTCTTGAGAGTCTCGACCACCGCCACCGGATCGTCGATCGGCGACTCGCCGATCGAGAGGCAGACCCGGGCCAGGCTGCTGCCCATCATGTTGTAGAGCGAGCGAAAGCCTTCATGTCCCTTGATGTTCTCGAACATCAGGGCCGGGCTACCAACGGTCTTGCCGCTCATATAGGCGATCGTGGAGGTCTCGAGATCCGGTGCCACCTCGGCCGTGATCCGCATCAACTCACCATGGCTCTCGGCCTTCTCGAGCCAGATGTCGAGATCACTAAGCTCGCCCTTGTTGCTCACTTGACTGTCCATCGCGCGTCCTCCTCTGGGCACGACCCAGCGCCGGCACGCGTCAACTGGTCCAGAGCACCTCCCCCGAGAACCCTTGGTCGGGCGTCATCATAGAGTATTGTCCGGTCGCACCAAACCGGCCAGCTCCGGAGACATCGCGGCGACCAGAAGTACCAGCCGGTTGTCTCAGACGGCGAAGCCGCGGGCCCAGCCCGTGACGATGGCGCCGATGGTGTGGTCGTCGAACTCGATGCCGAGCCCCTGCTGCGCGACCCTGCGGACGCCGGCCAGCGCCTTGACGCCGACGCTGGGTGTAAGCGGCGGAGCAAAAATACACCACTGAGGCGGCTGGGATGTCCGGCTGCGGGCGGAGCAAAAATCCGCCAC
>JASLMY010000256.1 GCA_030746295.1 Alphaproteobacteria bacterium
TCGCCGCCAACCTGCACACCCATGCCTTTCACCTGCTCGGCCGGCTGAGCGGCCTCGTGCCCCTGGTCGGTGTCACCTCGGGGCGCTGCTTCGCCGGCAACGCCGTCGTGCTGGGCTGTTGCGACGTCGTCATCGCGACCGAGAATTCCAGCATCGGCATGGGCGGCCCGGCGATGATCGAGGGCGGCGGCCTCGGCGTCTTCCGGCCCGAGGAAGTGGGACCGATGTCGGTGCAGACGGCAAATGGCGTGGTCGACATCGCCGTCGCCGACGAGGCCGAGGCGGTCGAGGCCGCCAAGCAGTACCTCTCCTATTTCCAGGGCCCGGTCACGGACTGGGATTGCGCCGATCAGCGCCTCTTGCGCCGCGCCATCCCGGAGGACCGCCTGCGCATCTACGACGTTCGAAGCGTCGTCGAGACGCTGGCCGACGCCGGCTCGGTTCTGGAGCTGCGGCCCAAGTTCGGCCGCGCCATGGTCACCGCGCTCGCCCGGATCGAGGGCCGGCCGGTCGGCATCGTCGCCAACAACCCGACCCATCTCGCCGGCGCCATCGACAGCGACGCGGCCGACAAGGCGGCGCGCTTCCTACAGCTCTGCGATGCCTTCGATATCCCCTTCGTCTTCCTCTGCGACACGCCCGGCAACATGGTCGGCCCCGACGCCGAGAAGACGGCACTGGTGCGCCACTGCTGCCGGCTCTACGTGATCGGCGCCAATGTCACCGTGCCGACCTTCACCATCGTCTTGCGCAAGGCCTATGGCCTCGGCGCCCAGGCGATGGCCGGCGGCGGCTTCCACGCCCCCTTCTTCGCGATCTCGTGGCCGACCGGCGAGTTCGGCGGCATGGGCCTGGAGGGTGCCATCAAGCTCGGCTTCCGCGACGAGTTGGCCGCGATCGAAGACCCGGACGCCCGCATGGCCCGCTATGAGGAGCTGGTCGCCGGCATGTACGAGCGCGGCAAGGCGATCAACGCCGCCTCGCTCTTCGAGCTCGACAACGTCATCGACCCGGCCGAGACGCGGACCTGGATCATGGCGGGCCTGCGCGCCCAGCCCCCGGCGGCCCCCCGCGACGGCAAGAAGCGCGCCTGGATCGACGCCTGGTAGGTGGGCCGGCGGGGCCTTGTGCCGGGACCACATCGGGCCGACCATGGCGAGGCGTGTGAAGGGAGCAAGGACCCATGAAAATCGCCGAGTTGAAGACCTTCGTCGTCGCCAACCCGCCGCCGCATCGGGGCGGGCCCTATTTCGTCTTCCTGAAGCTCACCACCGACACTGGCATCGAAGGCGTGGGCGAGGCCTATGGCGTGCCTTTCGGGCCGCACACGGTGGCGAAGATGATCGAGGACGTGGTCGCCCGGCACGTCGTCGGCGCCGACCCGTTCCAGATCGAGCGGCTCTGGCGGATCGTCTATTCGAGCGGCTTCACCCAGCACCCCGACCTCTCGCTGATGGGGGTCTTGAGCGGCATCGAGATGGCGCTTTGGGACATCGTCGGCAAGGCCCTCGACCAGCCGGTCTACAACTTGCTCGGCGGCCGGGTGCGCGAGAAGCTTCGCTCCTACACCTATCTCTACCCGGCGGCCGAGGACATGGGCGCCGAAGACGAGGACGGCGACGCGATGGCGATCGCGGAAGCCTTCGGCGATGCCGAGCTGGCGCCCAAGCGCGCGGCCGAATACCTGGCCCAGGGCTTCACCGCGATCAAGTTCGACCCCGTGATGCCGATGTCCGCCTTCGATCCCCGGCAGCTGTCGCTGGAGGCCTTGGAGAACGCCGAGCGCGTCACGCGAAACCTGCGCGAGGCCGTCGGCAGCAAGTGCGACCTCTTGGTCGGCACCCATGGCCAGATGGTGACTTCCAGCGCCATCCGCCTCGCCAAGCGGCTGGAGCCCTACGACCCGCTCTGGTTCGAGGAGCCGGTCCCGCCCGAGAACACCGACGAGATGGCCCGGGTCGCGCGCCACACCTCGATCCCCGTCGCCACCGGCGAGCGGCTCGCCACCAAGTACGAGTTCGCCCGCCTGCTGCAAGCCCAGGCCGCCGCCATCCTGCAGCCGGCGCTGGGCCGGGTCGGCGGCATATTGGAGGCGAAGAAGATCGCCGGCATGGCCGAGGCGCACTACGCCCAGATCGCCCCGCACCTCTATTGCGGCCCGATCGAGGCCGCCGCCAACATCCAGGTCGCCGCCTGCAGCCCCAACTTCCTGATCCAAGAGAGCATCGAGCGCTTCGACGGCTTCCATGCCGAGATCCTGAAGCGGCCGATCCAGTGGCAGGACGGCTACATCATCCCGCCGACCGAGCCCGGCCTCGGCGTCGAGCTCGACGAAGCGGTCGCCGCCGCCCATCCCTACGACGGCCCGATCTTCCCGGAGATGGTCGAAGCGCACGTATAGACCTCGTCCAACCCCTCGTATTCGCGTTCTTGAAATTGAGCCCGTCTCGTTCTATGGAGGGCCGCCTTCGGGCGGGGCCGCGACGCCGACAACCGGCGTGACCTGCCTCATGCCCGGGGCCAACGAGAAACGCGAGAGCACCTAGGTAACGGGACTGAGGTCATGACGGACAGGATTCAGAAGGGCGGTCTGCGCATCGCCCGCGTTCTCCACGACCTGGTGGCGGACGAAATCACCCCCGGCACGGGCATCGACCCGGACGCTTTCTGGGCCGCACTGGAGGCCATCCTCGACGACCTCGGGCCGAAGAACCGGGCCTTGCTGGAAACACGCGCCGATATCCAGGCCAAGATCGACGCGTGGCACCTGGCCCGCAAGGGCCAACCCTTGGACGCCGACGCCTACAAGACGTTCCTCGCCGAGATCGATTACCTGCGGCCCGAGGGCGACGACTTCGAGATCACCACCGCCGACGTCGATCCGGAAATCTCCAAGATCGCCGGGCCGCAGCTGGTCGTGCCGGTAATGAACGCGCGCTATGCCTTGAACGCCGCCAACGCGCGCTGGGGCAGCCTCTACGACGCGCTCTACGGCTCGGACGTGATCTCCAACGAGGGCGGCGCCGAGCCGGGCGACAGCTACAATCCCGCCCGCGGCGTCAAGGTCATGGCCTATGCCGGCGAATTCTTGGACCAGGCCGCGCCGCTGGCCGAGGCCAGCCACGGCGACGCCGTCGCCTATCGCCTGACCGACGGCGCGGCGGCCAAGTCGCTGATCGTCGCGCTCGCCGACGGCCGCGAGACCGGGCTCGCCGAGCCGGCGCAATTCGCCGGCTATCTCGGCGGCGAGACGCCGACCTCGGTCCTGCTCAGGAACAACAACCTCCATATCGAGCTGCAGATCGACCGCGACCACAACGTCGGCAAGGACCACCCCGCCGGCGTCAAGGACGTGGTCATGGAGGCGGCGATCACCACCATCCAGGACTGCGAAGACTCCGTCGCCGCCGTCGACGCCGAGGACAAGGTGCTGGTCTACCGCAACTGGCTCGGCCTGATGAAGGGCGACCTGGAAGAGACCTTCGACAAGGAAGGGCGGCCGCTGACCCGTAGCCTGGATGGCGACCGCGCCTTCACCGCGCCGAACGGCGAGAGCTTCAGGCTGCATGGCCGCAGCCTGCTGCTGGTCCGCAACGTCGGCTTGCTGATGTCGACCGACGCGGTGTTGGACCGTGACGGCGCGGAGATTCCGGAAGGGGTCCTCGACGCCATGATGACCAGCCTGGCAGCCATCCACGACGTGAAGGGACTCGGCAGCCACCGGAACAGCCGCGCCGGCAGCATCTACATCGTCAAGCCGAAGCTGCACGGCCCCGACGAGGTCGCCTTCACGGCCGAGCTCTTCGGCCGTGTCGAGGCGGCGCTGGGCCTGGCCCCGGCGACGCTGAAGATCGGCGTCATGGACGAAGAGCGCCGCACCACCGTCAATCTCAAGGAATGCATCCGGGCCGCGGCCGACCGCCTGGTCTTCATCAACACCGGCTTCCTCGACCGCACCGGCGACGAGATCTTCACCGCCATGGAGGCCGGCGCCGTCGAGCGCAAGGAAGCGATGAAGGCGATGCCCTGGATCCAGGCCTATGAGAACTGGAACGTCGATATCGGGCTTCGCGCCGGCCTCAAGGGGCGGGCGCAGATCGGCAAGGGCATGTGGCCCAAGCCCGACGAGATGAAGGAGATGCTGGCGGCCAAGCGGGCCCACCCCGAGGCCGGCGCCAACTGCGCCTGGGTGCCCTCGCCGACGGCCGCGACGCTGCACGCCATGCACTACCACCAGGTCTGCGTCGCCGAGCGGCAGAAGGCGCTGGCCGCAAGGCCCCGGGCCAGCCTCGATTCGATCCTGCAGATCCCGCTTCTGGGCGGGCGCAACCTGACGTCGGAAGAGGTCCAGAACGAGCTCGACAACAACGTCCAGGGCATCCTCGGCTATGTCGTCCGCTGGATCGACCAGGGGATCGGCTGCTCCAAGGTGCCCGACATCAACGACGTCGGCCTGATGGAGGACCGCGCCACGCTCAGGATCTCCTCGCAGCACATCGCCAATTGGCTGCACCACGGCATCTGCTCGGAAACGCAGGTGCGCGAGACCTTCGAGCGCATGGCCGCCGTCGTCGACCGGCAGAACGCGGGCGACCCGGCCTACCGCGACATGGCGCCCGACTTCGACGCCTCGATCGCCTTCCGGGCGGCCACCGACCTGGTCTTCAAGGGCCGCTGCCAGCCGAGCGGGTACACCGAGCCGATCCTCCACGCCCGGCGCCGCGAGGCCAAGGCCAAGCACGGCGGCTGAGACGGCCAAATATCGGCGCGCGGCGCCGGCGGACCGGCAAAGTCGCGGCGAGGAACGGCAGCCCGGCGCCCTGCTACGTCCGCGTATCGCTGAATAAGCGCAAAATCGGGCTTGAATCTAGCCGTGGTCCATCGGGTATGGGATTACTTGACGCTTAATAAATTTTACTATCATTATGCTTCGTTATCTTCAGTATTCTCACATATGTAATAAATTTTATTATATCTCTTCTTAGCATATCAAATCCTTGCATAAATCGCGCCGGCGAGTTCGGTATAGGTATGTAATGCCTGCATATCTGGGATGAAAAACCGGCATTGGTGCCGGTGGTCAATCGGTCCTATCTGCAAGCTGTCCCGCGATGTGGCGGGATGGTGCTGAAAGCTCTGGCAGAAGGAACGAGGCCATGTTTGTGCTGCAATGGACCACCGGCAACAGCGTCGCCGCTGCCGACACTCGTCGGCAGCTAAACGCCCTCTCCGACCATCAACTGAACGACATCGGCCTCAGGCGCGATCAGATCGAGGAGGTCGCGCGCGACCTGACGAAGGGTGTGCAACGGACCAAGGTGCGCGTTCAGGGCCACTTCAGCGGCCGTGGCCTCAGCCTCGCACCGCTCTTGAGGGCCTACCGCACCGCCTGACCCTCTCTGGGCGACCGCACTGCCGCCGGGCGGCCGGATTTGACAGCCGCGCGCGCCCGGTCTACTTGCCTACGGACTGTCGAGACGCCCGGCGCGATGCCGTGACGTGCCTCGAATCCGATGCAGGCAAGTAGAGGGAGTGGGATGTCCGAGCATGACGTGATCGTCGTCGGCGCCGGCAACGCGGCCTTTTCGGCCGCCATGGCGGCGCGCGAGAAGGGCGCCAGCGTGGTCATGCTGGAGCGCGCGCCGGAGGAAGAGGCCGGCGGCAACAGCCGTTTCACGGCGGGCGCCTTCCGCGTCGTCTACAACGGCTTGGAGGACGTGGCCGAACTCGTCCCCGACCTCACCGAGGAAGAGAGGGCGACGAGCGACTTCGGCAGCTACACCAGCGACGACTACTTCGATTCGATCGGCACGCTCACCGAGTACCGGGCCGACCCGGACATGGCCGAGACCCTGGTGCACCAGAGCTTCCCGACCATGAAATGGATGCGCGACAAGGGCGTCCGCTTCGCGCCGATGTATGGCCGACAGGCCTTCAAGATCGACGGCCGCTTCAAATTCTGGGGCGGGCTGACGGTCGAGGCCTGGGGCGGCGGCCCCGGCCTGATCGAGAACTGGACCAAGGCGGCGGCCCGCGAGGGCATCGAGATCCTCTACGGCGCCCGGGCGACGGCCTTGTTGCACGACGACGACGGCATCCACGGCGTCCGCGTCAAGCGCGACGGCCGGACGACCGAGATGCGGGCCAAGGCGGTGGTGCTGGCGGCCGGCGGCTTCGAGGCCAACGCCGAATGGCGGACCCGATATCTCGGTCCCGGCTGGGACCTGGCCAAGGTTCGAGGCACCCGCTTCAACACCGGCGACGGCAACGCCATGGCGGAGGACGCCGGCGCCATGCCGAGGGGCAACAGGTCGGGCTGTCATGCCGTCGCAAGGGACCGCAACGCCCCGCCCTTCGGCGACCTGGAGGTCGGCGACAACTTCCAAAAGCACTGCTACCCCTTCGGCATCATGGTCAACGCCGAGGGCAAGCGTTTCGTCGACGAGGGTGCGGACTTCCGCAATTACACCTACGCCAAGTACGGCCGCATGATCCTGCAGCAGCCGGGCCAGTTCTGCTGGCAGGTCTTCGACGACAAGGTGACGAACCTGTTCCGCGACGAGTACCGGATCCGCCAGGTCACCAAGGTCCAGGCCGACACCCTGGAGGAGCTGGCGGAAAAGCTGGACGACGTCGACGCAGCCGCCTTTCTCACCATGGTTCGCGAGT
>JASLMY010000257.1 GCA_030746295.1 Alphaproteobacteria bacterium
CGACGCGGCCATCGGCACCTATTTCACCCGTGCTTTTCGTGGCGAGCTGGCCTTCACCTATCGGGCGTCGGATTCCAGCAGCGCCACCATCGGCAGCGTCGGCGCCGGCTCCGCCAACCTGACCACCTATTCCTTCATGGCCAACGGCTACTACGACTTTCTCACCGATTGGACGATCCACCCCTATCTCGGGGCAGGCGTCGGTCTCGACATTTTGAGCGGCGAAGGCTTCTCCGCCGGCGGCCTCAGCGTCAGCGGCAAGGAAGGCGTCGAGATCGGCTACCAATTGATCGGCGGCCTGGCCTGGGAATTCTCGCCGACGCTCGCCGTCACCTTGGACTACCGCTACCATGCATCGTCCGACGAAGACGTCGTCTTTCACACCATCTTGGGCGGCTTGCGCTACAATTTTTAGGCTGGCGGCAGGTCGTCGCCGACGCGCCATCTTCGAAAATTCGGCAAGGGAGGCTCGATCCGTCGCTTCGTCTCGCCCGGGCCTCAAATCGGCAGGCCGCCGACCGGCGCGGCGAAAGTTTCCGTGGTAAAGCGGGAGACAGCGACGTCGTCGGCCCAGAAATCGGCGGCAAGTCCGGCCTTGCGCTTGAGCATGCGCAGGAAGTCCGGTGCGTCGGCGGCTTGCTCCCAGACCTGGGGCAGGAAGACACCACGGTTCCTGCCCCGGCGCAGGATCAGGCCGTCGATACCGGGGCGGAGTTGGCCGATCAGGTCTTCCTCGTCCCGAAACCGCATCTCCCCCGCCGCGCCCAGGATCGAGATCGAGATCTCGAGCGCCGGAAACTCGGCCTTGGTTAGTTTCGAAAAGCGCGGGTCCGCAAAGGCCGAGGCATAGGCGTTCTTTGCCACGTCCGCGACCAGCGGCAGCCGGACCTCGAGCGTACCGATGCAGCCCCTGAGCCGGCCGTCCAACTTCAGCGTCGTGAAGCTGCCGCGCCGGGCCTCGATCTCGGGCCCGAATGTGCCGATTCGGACCTCCGATTGTCGGCCGTTGTTGACGCCGTTTCGGATCGAGCGGGCGGCGACAGTCAGCAGCGTCTCCCGCCCGGCCTTCGAGGTCCGGCTCGCCGTGCCCTCGGTGAGGCACCAGGCACCGTAGCCGACGACACGGTCGCGCGGGCCGGCGGTGTCGCCCGAGTTCCTGACGTCGAGCGTGGTCGCCCTCAGGTCCTTCAGCTGGGCCAGTCGCAAAAGGCCGTTGACCGGGCGGGCGCCGCAGGCATCCTCGGGCCCGATCTGACGGTAGGCCAGGCTTTCGATGGCGCCGCAAGTCCGCGCATCGCGCGTCTGGGCCGCATCGTAGTCGTGAAAATGGGAAAGGTCGGTGCTGACCACGATCAGGGTCTCGGGTCCGCCCCAGAGCTGTTCCAGGACCCGGGCCACCGTTTCCGGCGCTGCGGCGCCGACGACGATGGGCACCAAGCGAACGCTGCCCAGTGTCCGTTGCAGGAAGGGCAGGTGAACCTCCAGCGAGTGCTCTTGAGCGTGGGCCTCGTCGCTCACCTGGACCTCGGGCAGGGCCAAGAGGGCCTCGATCGCCGGGCGGTCGAGGGCGAGCCGCCCGAGCGGCGTCTCGAAGGCGGCGACGCTCGGCACCGCCAGGCCCGTGAGGGCGACGCGATGGGCCGGGCCCAGCAGGACGACGCGCTCGATCTGGCCGCGAAGCGCGGCGAGCCGCGCATAGGCGGTGGCGGCGATCGGACCGGAATAGACGTAGCCGGCGTGCGGCACGATCAGCGCTTTCGGCGTCGGCGCGTCGGCCGGCAACCTTGCCACCGCGCGAGCCAGGAAGTCGTCGACTTGGGCCCCCAGCCGGGCGCCTTCGGCCGGGTAGAAGGTGCCGGCGACGGCGGCCGGCCGCACTGTCATGGATTCCTGCTGAGCCATCCCAATCGCTCTCCAGACGACTTATATATAGTCCAATAGAAGCGAGAATGCCCGCCGGATGTGCGACCCGGTCGCGCCGGCGGCGAGGTCCAGGCATGAGCACCAGCTTCGACGGCGAATTCCCCGCCCGCTATGCGCATCGGCTCGCCGACGGCCGTGTCCAATGCGATCTCTGTCCGCGCCTTTGCCGGCTGGCCGAGGGGCAGCGCGGTCTCTGCTTCGTGCGCGGCGTGGCCAACGGCCACATGGTGCTGACCACCTATGGCCGCTCCAGCGGCTTCTGCGTCGACCCGATCGAGAAAAAGCCGCTCAGTCACTTCCTGCCGGGGACGCCGGTGCTTTCCTTCGGCACTGCCGGCTGCAACCTGGCCTGCAAATTCTGTCAAAACTGGGACATCTCCAAATCGCGCGAATTCGACACTCTCGCCGACACCGCCTCGCCGGCGCGGCTGGCCGAAGTCGCGGCAAAATTCGACTGCCGCTCGATCGCCTTTACCTACAATGACCCCATCATCTTCCTGGAGTACGCCGTCGACACCGCGGTCGCCTGTCACGAGGCCGGCATTCGCACCGTCGCGGTCACCAACGGCTACATCTCGGCCGAGCCTCGGGTTGAGTTCTTCCACCATATGGACGCCGCCAACGTCGACCTCAAGGCCTTCACCGAGCGCTTCTACTACAAGCTCACCGGCGCGCACCTGGCGCCGGTGCTGGAGACGCTGGTCTACCTCGCCCGAGAGACCGAGGTTTGGCTCGAGCTCACCACCCTGGTGATCCCGGGGGAGAACGATTCCGAGACCGAGATCCGGGCCATGTCGGAGTGGATTCTCGACAACCTGGGCCCTGACGTACCGTTGCATTTCTCCGCCTTCCATCCCGATTACAAGATGCAAGACAAGCCCGCCACGTCGCCCCAGAGCCTGCGCCGGGCTCGCGAGATCGCGCTCAAGAGCGGTCTGAATTATGTCTATGTCGGCAACGTGCACGATGCTGAAGCCGACAGCACCTATTGCCCTGGCTGTGCCGGTCTGGTGATCGGGCGCGACTGGTACGAGCTGTCGAGCTGGCATCTGGATGCCGGCGGGAAGTGCCGTCACTGCGGCACGTCGGTCGCCGGCGTCTTCGAGGCAAGCCCTGGCCGATGGGGCCGCAAGCGCCAGCCGGTGCGCCTCAGCGCCTGACGTAGAGCCGGCCGATGCTGGAGAAACGCCGCTGATAGAGCGAGCGCCGCTTGCTGGAGGCACGATGCTCGACGCGGGCTTGCACCTTGACCCGGCGCGCCGCCGCGGCGCGCCGGCGCTCGCCGCGCCAGGCCGCCTGTACTTTCTGTCGATAGGGTAGGTTGTATTTCGGCGTCTTCGAGTGATAGCGGCCGACGGCAGCGGTCCACGAACGGGTCTCGCGTTGCAAGTCGGCCAGGAAGCGGGCCGCGTAGGCGACGTTCGACTTGGGCTCGAAGGCCTGCTCCAGGTTGCGGAAGGCCTTGGGGTGGTAGCGCAGGTTGACCTGCATGCAGCCGACGTCGATGTTCTTGATGCCGCGCGCCTTCAGCCGCTTCACCTCGGCAACGGCCGCGGCCTTGCTCTTCAGATAGCGCCCCCGGCCCTCGGCATGAACGGTCCAGGGCCAGGCAATAACTTCCCGCCTCGCCTTGCTCCAGCGCCCGGATTCGACGATCGAGACCGCCGACAGGAGCTGCGCTGGAATTCGATGCCGCTGCTCGGCCTGGCGCACCGCCTTGCGACAGAGAACGCTGGAACCGCGGGAATGGTCGCCCTTTATGGTGATGCCGAGGGCGCTGCCGCCCGGCCCCGGTAGCAAGATCGAGGGGGCGAGCAAGGCGCCGATGAAGAGGAGGCGATGGCGAAGGGACTGGTTTTTCATGTCTACGGCGCAGCAACTTTCATGCCAGAAAAAGCCGTTATTCCGCGGCCAGGGCCGGGCTCGACTGAAAACGGCTCAGGCGCCGGATCAGGGCGGTCAGATCGGACTTCAGGGCGGCGAAGCCCTGGCCCCGCCGGAAGCGCGCCTCGTCCATGTAGAGGCCACGGTTGATCTCGATCTGCAGCGCCTGCAGGCCAGCCGTCGGCCGCCCGTAGTGATGCGTCGTGAAGCCGCCGGCATAGGGCGTATTGCGGCCCACCGCGTAGCCGAGGTCGCTCAGCGTCGACTGCACGAAGTCGACCAGTGCCGGCGCTGCGGCGGTGCCGAAGCGGTCGCCGAGCACGATGTCGGGCCGCCGGTGGCCGCCGTCCGCGTCCATCGGCCCGCCGACCGACGGCATCGAATGGCAATCGATCAGGACCGCCTGGCCGAAGCGCGCCCGGGTCCGGCGCAAGAGATCGGCCAGGGCTGCGTGGTAGGGATGGTAGATCCGCGCCAGCCGCTCCTCGGCCTCGGCGAAGCTCAACTTGTCGCGGTAGACCTCGGCGCCGTCGGCAACCACTCGGGCGATGGTGCCGAGGCCGCCGGCCACCCTGAGCGAGGTCGAGTTGACCTGCGGCGGCAGGGGGTCGCGGAACATGCCGGGGTCGAGCTCGAAGGGCTCGCGGTTGACGTCCAGGTAGACGCGGGCATAGCGGGCCCGAAGGAGCGGCGAGCCGAAGGCCGGTGCCGCGCCGAAGAGGGCGTCGACGAAGCTGTCCTCGGATTTCCTGAGGGTCAGGGGATCGAGCCGGGACTCGGCGACGAACTCGGGCGGATAGTAGTCGCCGCTATGGGGCGAGGCGTAGACGATCGGCGTCGATTGGCGCGCCGGCTGCAGGACTTCGAAAGCCGGCCTGGCGGCCTCCGGCCCGTCGTTCGGCTGGCTCATCCTCAACCCCCCACTCGGCAAGCACACAACCGTTCTCAGAGTTGGCCACCCGGCGGCGGCGGCAATATGCTAGCATGAGACGCGCGGCCGTGCGATGGGCCGTGCCGTGGCGGTGGGCGGCAGTGTTCAAACTTTGTTAGAACTCAGGCGCTAGCATGCCCGCCACCGCCGAATGCCTGCCGCGGTGGTGGAAAACCGGGAATCGAGGACTTCGATGGCGAGAATTCTTCTGGCGGAAGACGACGATTCGATGCGCCACTTCCTGCAGCGGGCGCTGGAGCGGGCCGGGCACGAGGTCCTGTCCGTGGCCCGTGGCGATCAGGCCTTGCCGGTGATCGCCGAGGGCCGCTTCGATCTTTTGCTGGCCGACATCGTCATGCCCGAGATGGACGGCATTCAGTTGGCCCAGCGCGCGGTCGCCATCGACCCCCGCATCAAGGTCATGTTCATCACCGGCTTTGCCGCGGTGGCGCTGCGCAAGCGCCAGAGCGCCCGGAACGACGCCAAGATCCTTTCCAAGCCCTTTCACCTGCGCGAGCTGGTCGAGGAGATCGACAAGCTGATGGCGGCCTGAGCCGGGCCTTCGGGCCGGCACTCGGTGCGGCGATGCCGACGGGCTCTTGCCAGCAAATCCCGATTCCAATATATCGGCCCATGAGCGGGCTGCGGACGGCCCGCCACCGCATGCTTGCGGCGAGGGGCGCGTAGCTCAGTTTGGTTAGAGCGCTACGTTGACATCGTAGAGGTCACTGGTTCGAGTCCAGTCGCGCCCACCATTTTCTTTCTTGTTTTCAATGCGTTATGAGACAATTCTGCGACACAACGCGGCTTTGTCTTTGTCAGTAAGCACATAGTAAGCACGGCACCACGATATCGGGGCGGATTGATCGACCAAGCAATGATGTCAAGGGCGCTCGCATTCCCTGGGAGAGGTACAGCGTGCCCCCAACCCCTTTGCCAAATTCGGCCATCCTCGACCCCCACCTGCCCCCACCCCGCATATATGGCCGGGGGCCTCTCGGGATCGGCCTTACATGATATTCCGCACAATCGATCAGCAATATTTCAAACTCGTTCGCCTGTTGTTCGGGTTCCATTTCTGGGGTGGGTATATTTCGTATCGATAGTGGGAGCGGCTATATGTATCGATCCGGCCGCTGGCGCCGTCCTAGACCACCGTCAGGCCGTCGCTGGCTTCTACGTAGGTGGGTAGTATGCTGCGTATCTCCCTAACTGGCCCTCTAACGGCCCCGGAAGTTCGTTCTGCTTGAAGGGGTTTTCTACTTCGGCGATCTGGTCGTGGGTAGCGTCCGTGGCAACATCGGTGCGCACTTTGCGGCTACGGCCTACATGCTGTGCTACGCCAACCACTCGCGGGCGAGGCGCGGGGCCTCGGCGATCTGGGCTGGGGACATGTTCATTGCCACGTCCGCAGCAATCAGTTCGAGATATTGTCTCGCTCTCTTAGATCCTTGCTCTTCCACGATAAAATGCCATATCCGAGACTGAACGAGATCTTTCAGCGCATCCTCCCCGCCGTAGATGGCGCCGAAGGCGGTCTGGGCCTCCACATGCCCCTGGCCGTGCGCTGGCGGGGCTCCATTAGTGGCAAGGTGATGACATGAAACTCAGACCACGGTCCCGGCACGGCCGATGCTATGAACTGGCATGCCGCTATCTGATCTTCGACGAGCGATATAGTGAGGGATGGAAACTCGTTCATGGGGAGACGGTCGGCCCATTTTACCGAGGCCGGATGGGGCACGCTTGGCTCGAAAGTGACGAAATGGTCTATGACCCTGTGCTCGACCTTACGATGCCGATCC
>JASLMY010000258.1 GCA_030746295.1 Alphaproteobacteria bacterium
TGTCGGCAGCCGGGCCATGGTCGAATACCGCCTGCCGCTGAACGAGGTCGTGTTCGACTTCTACGACCGGCTGAAGTCGGTGAGCCGGGGCTACGCCAGCTTCGACTACCAGCTCGAGGACTATCTCGAGGGCGACCTCGTGAAGATGTCGATCCTGGTCAACGGCGAGGAGGTCGACGCGCTGGCGACCATCGTGCACCGCAGCCGGGCCGAGAAGCGCGGCCGGGCGATGTGCGAGAGCCTGAAGGAGATCGTCCCCCGCCAGCTCTTCGCCATCGCCATTCAGGCCGCCATCGGCGGGCGCATCATCGCCCGCGAGACCGTCCGCGCGCTCCGCAAGGACGTGCTCGCCAAGTGCTATGGCGGCGACGTCAGCAGAAAACGAAAACTCCTGGAGAAGCAGAAGGCGGGCAAGAAGCGGATGCGGACCTATGGCAAGGTCGAAATCCCGCGGGAAGCCTTCATCGCCGCCCTGAAGACCGGCGAGTAGCTCCGCCCGACCTTACTGCCGAAATCCGGCCTGCCGCTGCCGGCGCCGGAACAGCAACAGCAATAGCGTTCCCAGAATACCGCCATAGAGCCAGAGCGGCCCCAACAGCAAAGTGACGATCACCGGGTCCCACAGCATCGCGTGGACGTGGCGTTGGATTCCAGCTTGGGCGAGGCCCAGACTGGCCCGGTCGATGGTGAACCAGGCCTCGCCCAGGGCCAACGGCATCCAGGCCGCGTGCTCCAACGAGCGCACGAACTCGGCGCCCGCCGCCACCAAGGCCAAGGCCCAAAAAACGCACCCCGCGATCCGCCCGAAGACCATGCTTTTCAATCCGACCACCCGCGGCCAGCTTGCCACGGCGCCGGTCGAGCGTCCATCCGGGCGCGATTGTTGCCGGCCGCGGGCCGCTTGCTATATGGTGCGCCCGCCCCGGAGGGATGGCCGAGTGGTTGAAGGCGCACGCCTGGAAAGTGTGTATACGGCAAACACCGTATCGTGGGTTCGAATCCCACTCCCTCCGCCACCCTGCGCCGGGTCCGTTCCGAAGACATGGGTAACAGTTTGCACCTAAGACATGGGTGACAACCTCGAGCCGAAGTCGCCGTGCAAGACGAACAGTGCGCACGGGCGCTCGAGGGGTATTTCAAATCCGGCTCCGGCAAGGCTTTCGTCGACAAACGCTTCTGGTAGCGTTGCGGTGCGTGCCGCAGGCCATCGTCCCTTCCCGTCCATGGCCTTGCCGGTAGCGGTCGTAGCCGATCTTGACCAGGGCGACAGGATCGACAGAGTCTGGAGATGAGAGGTTTCGATTAGGCGCGTAGGGCCCGTGAGGCCTGCCTTCGGTATCAAGCAGGGAGTCCCATGATGTCCGAGATTGGTATTGAGTTCGGCACCACGTTGCGCTCGCCCTATGACGTGGCGCGGCTGTCGCGGCAGATCGAAGATCTCGGCTACGACATCCTCGGCTGCGGCGAGCATGTCAGCTTTTACGTCGACACCGCCAATGGCTTGGTCTCGCTGTCGGTTGCGGCTGGTGCCACGACGCGGATTCGGCTGATGAGCGCGATTACGCTTGCACCGCTTTATCCCGCCGCCCTGCTCGCCAAGATGGGCGCGGCACTCGACGTCGCCTCGGGCGGACGCTTTACCTTGGGCGTCGGCGTCGGCGGCGAATTCCCGAACGAGTTCGCAGCCTGCGGCGTGCCGGTCAATCAGCGCGGGTCGCGCACCGACGATGCGCTGGAGGTGATCACGCGGACCTGGACGGCGACCAACGTCACCTACGAAGGCCGCTACACCAAGCTCGAGAACTTCAGCCTGAAGCCGCTGCCGATCCAGAAGCCGCGGCCGCCGATCTGGGTCTCGGGCCGCACGGACGCGGCGATGCGTCGGGCCGCGAAGTACGCCGATGGCTGGCTGCCCTACATGTACACGCCGGAACAACTGGCCGAGAGCATCACGTCGATCCGCGCCTACGGCGAAGACCAGGGCCGCGACATGTCGAACTTCCGCTTCGGGCTCTACATCTTCTCCGCCGTGCACGAGGACAACGACCAAGCGGTGAGCTACGCCGTCGACCGCCTCAGCACCCAGTATTCGCAGGATTTCAGCAAGCTGGTGCACAAATACGCACTGGCCGGCGATCCGGCGCACTGCCAAGCCCGCTTGCGCGAATACATCGATGCCGGGGCCAGCACCATTGTCATCTCGTCCGCCTGCCCGGGCGACTACATCGACGCCAACCTGGAGATGACCGCCGGGGAAGTGATCCCCGCCTTCCGGCCCTGAGGCGGCCGTCGCAAGAACCGGGGATGCAGGCATGAAACCCGATATTGCCATCGTCGGCGTCGCGGAGACGGCGCCCGTCAGGCGGGCGGACAAGGACATCCGTGCATTGGTGGTTGAAGCGGTGCTGGCGGCGCTCGACGATGCGGGCATCGCACCGGAAGAGGTGGACGGTATCGTCACCGACGCCATCATCATGCCGACCACCGTGCCGCACGACTACATCGCGGCGCAGCTCGGCATGAAGAGCCGCTACGACTCAGCGATCTCTCTCGGCGGCGCCGGTATCGTCTGTGCGCCACTGCATGCCGCACTGGCGATCCAAAACGGCCTCGCCGACGTCGTCGTCTGCTACTTCGGGGTGGACTGGGGCACGCGCGCCTCGGGGCCCTACGGCTTCCACGACCTCTATCCGGCGAAGACGGCCTTCGAGAAACCCTACGGCTTCAATGCCCAGCCCGCCTATTTCGCGCTTTGGGCGCGCCGCTACATGCTGGAATACGGGCTGACCGAGCGCCAGCTCGGCGCCGTCGCCGTGCACCAACGCCGCCACGCCGTGCTCAATGGCGGCGGGCAGGTGACGGCGCCGCTCTCGATCGAGGACTATCTCGACTCCAAGCTCGTCTCCGACCCGCTGCGCGTGCCGGATTGCTGTTTGATCACGGACGGTGCCGGCGCTTTCGTCATGACCTCGGCAGAGCGCGCCCGCGACTGCCGGGCCGAGCCGGTTTACGTCAAAGGCGTCGGTTTCGCTTCCGAGCCGATCACCGGTGATTCCGCCTTCACCCAGAAGTCAGACGTCCTGGTCATTCCGGGCGCCCGGGAAGCGGCGGACCGCGCCTTCGCCATGGCCGACATCGGCGCCTCCGACACCGACTTCGCCGAAATCTACGACTGCTTTACGATCTCCTGCCTGATGCAGTTCGAGGACATGGGACTCTGCGAAAAGGGCGCGGCCGGCGCCTTCTTCGAGGCCGGCGAGGCCGGCATCGGCGGCAAGCTACCGGTCAACACCCATGGCGGCCTGCTCTCCTACAGCTATCGGCTCGGCATCGAGCACGTCGTCGAAGCGACGCGGCAGTTGCGCGGCGACGCGGGCGCGGCCCAGGTGACCGACGCGGAGCTCGGTCTCGTCAGCGGGCTCTCCATCCCGGACTACGGCGTCCTCGTCCTCGGCCGGGAGCGCGGTCGATGACGGCCATCGCCGAGACGCCGATGGCGGCCGAGTTCCGCCCCTTTTGGGAGTCCGTCGGCGCCGGGCGCCTGTGCTTTCCCTGCTGCCGCGCTTGCCGCCGTTTCCATTGGTACCCGATGAAGCGGTGCCCACATTGCCGAAGCGCCGACATCGCCTGGTCCGAGGTTGCCGGTCCGGCCACGATCTACAGTTGGACGCTGGTCAGCCATGCCTTCGATCCCGCCTTCCGAGACCGACTGCCCTACATCGTCGCCCTTATTGAATTCAAGGACGCCCCCGGCGTCAGGCTGGTCACCAACCTGATCGACGTAGCGCCCGAGGAGGTACGCTTCGACATGGCCGTGGTACCAGCGTTCGATGCCCGACACGGCACCGGCGACCCCCTGCCGTTTCGCCCGATCCCGGCCTAACCACCTCGACAACGCCGGTCAGCCGGCCTCGCGCAGCATGTTTCTGGCGATCAGGAGCTGTTGAATCTGGTTGGTGCCGTCATAGATCCGATAGACCCTGACGTCGCGGTAGAAGCGCTCGACGCAAGTGCCGCGCATGTAGCCGCTGCCGCCTTGGATCTGCACCGCACGATCCGCCACCCGTCCGACCATCTCGGTCGCAAAGAGCTTGCAGCAGGCCGCCTCGGTCGACGCCACCCTACCATCGTCGAGACGGCGCGCCGCATCGATCACCATGCTGCGCGCGGCATAGGCCTCGGCTCGGCAGTCTGCCAGCATCGCCTGGATCAATTGGTAGTCCGCAATGGGACGGCCGAACTGGACGCGCCCAGCCGCGTACCGCAACGACTCGTCGATCAATCGCTCGGCATTGCCGACGGCGACGGCGGCGGCCTCGACGCGAACGATGTCGAGCCGTTTCATGACAATGCGGAAGCCCTCGCCCTCCTCGCCGACCAGGTTCGCGGCCGGAATGCGGCAGTCGTCCAAGATGACATCGCCAGTATCGTTCCCGTGCAGCCCCATTTTGCGGTCTGCCCGAGTTCTGCTGAGGCCCGGCCTGTCGGCCTCCACCAGAAAGGTGGATATGCCCTTCGCACCCGCCTTCGAGGGATCTGTCCTCGCCGTGACCAAAAACAAATCGGCATAGGGCGCGTTGGTGATGAAGCGTTTGGTGCCGTTCAACACATAGCTGTCCCCGTCACGACGAGCACTGGTCCGGATCGATGCCGCATCGGAGCCCGCGCCCGGCTCGGTCATCGCGAACGAGCCGGTGACCGCGCCCGAAGCGAGCCTCGACAGCCATTCCCGCTTCTGGGCCTCCGTCCCGGCCGCGACCAGCGCGAAGCCCGCACCGTCGTTCGTGCTGAGGCGCCGATAGTACGCCGGCGATGTCCAACCGACGGCGATCGCCACTCGGATCTTCTCCTCGACCGTCAGGCCGACACCGCCGTATGCCTCGGGCAGGCTCAATCCGCCGAGGCCGAGGCTGCGCATCTCGGCAACGATGTCTTCCGGGATAACGCCCTCCCGGTCCACCCGTTCCTCGTTCGGCACCAACCGCTCGGAGACGAAACGGGTCATGGTCTGGAGCATCTCGTCCAATGCGGCTTCATTTCGGATCATGCCTTCGATACCCTTCCTTCTGCGGCCGGCCCGACGCGCGCCGGCGAGCGCTCGGCCGCGAAGTTGCGATGTGCGACGTTGCGCCCAAGAATGAGGGCGGTCAACGTCACCAGGCATCGACCGGCCGATCCCCGGTCCGGCATGAGGATCTGAGCTTGAGAGCAGGGAGCAGAGCATGGGCAACACCGCCGTCATCACGGGCGCCGCGTCGGGCATCGGGCTGGAGACGGCGCGCGATCTGCTGGAGCGCAAGTGGACCGTCTTCGGCCTCGACGCGGCGGAAACGGAGCTGCAGCAGGCGGAAGACACGCTAGCGAGCAACCGCTTCGTCGCCCTGCCTTGCGACGTGCGTTCCGCCGACGCAGTGCGCGCGACCATGGCGCGCGTCGGCGAGGAGGCCGGCGCGATAAACGCGCTCATCTGCTCGGCCGGCGTCATTCGCCTTGGCGCGCTCTCGGAGATGTCGGTCGAGGACTTCGATCTGATCTTCTCCGTCAACACGCGTGGCCTCTGGCTCTGCGCCCGCGAGGCGATGCCGTGGCTCAAGGAGGCGGCGCGCGACGGCCTCGCGCGGATCGTTTTCCTGTCGTCCGTCTCGGCGCTCAGGCCCAAGATCGAGAGCGGCGCCTATGCCGCCTCCAAGGCGGCAGTGAGCCAGCTGACGCGCGTGCTCGCAGCCGAATGCGCCAAGGACGGCATCCTCGTCAACGCGCTGGCGCCAGGAACCGTCGATACGCCGATGATCCGAAACCAGAGCGATCCCGAGAGACAAGGGGGCTGGCGACCCTCCGGCCCCTCGCCGCTGGGTCGAGTGGCCGAGCCGCTGGACGTGGTGCGCGTCGTCCGTTTCCTCTTGAGCGAAGAGGCCGGCTACGTCACGGGCACGACGATCCCGGTCGACGGCGGGACGCAGGCGGCCTACGTGCCGCCGCGGTGAGAGCCGCGATCGACGTGCCCGCCTTCGGCGTGGGCGCGAAAGACGTTCTGACAGAGAAGGAATTTGCAGCATGAAGTTCGGTCTGTTCTACGAGTTGCCGATGCCACGTCCGTGGACCGAGGATGCGGAGCAGAAGATGTTCCACGAAGCCCTCGATCAGATCGAGCTCGCCGACAAGCTCGGCCTCGACTACGTCTGGGAGGTCGAGCACCACTTCCTGGAGGAATACTCCCACTCGCCGGCACCGGAGGTGTTCTTGGGCGCGGTCTCGCAGCGCACGACCAACATCCGCCTTGGACACGGCATCACCCTGACGCCGCCCGGCTACAACCATCCCGCCCGCCTGGCCGAGCGGATCGCCACCCTCGACCTTGTCTCCAATGGCCGGGTCGACTGGGGCACCGGCGAGTCGGCGACATT
>JASLMY010000259.1 GCA_030746295.1 Alphaproteobacteria bacterium
TCTAGGGCGGTGACGGCGGCGGCGAGGCCGGCGATGCCGCAGCCGACCACGACCACGTCGTAGGTGCCGTCCGCTGTCTCGCTCATTGGGCCCAATCCCTTCGCCTTTACGTGCCTCGGTCGGAAACGGTAGAAGTCGGGCACCGGGCGGGTCAAGCCGGCAGGCATCGGCTGTCCCGCCGTCTTGGGTTTCGCCATCCTGCCGCACACCGGACATGGGGGAGAGTCGATGAGGCTGGGAATCGTCGTGGTCCCGGAGGTCGTGGCCGAGAACGACGGCGGTACCGCCGCGACGGTGGCCCGTATTCGCGGCATCGGCCGTGCTGCCGAGGAGCTCGGCTTTGCTGGACTCTGGGTCACGGATTCGATCGGCCGCACCTGGCCGTCGCTCGATCCGTTGATGCTGCTGACCGCACTCGCCGGCGAGACCCGTAGAATCGAGCTCGGCACCGGCGTCCTGCAGCTGCCGTTGCGCCACCCCGTGGAGTTGGCGCACCGCATCCAGTCCCTGAACCTGCTGGCTGAGGGCCGGCTCCGCCTCGGCGTCGGGGCCGGCTCGACCGAGGCCGATTTCCTGGCCGTCGAGGCCGACTATGGCGCACGCTTCCAGGCCCTGCCGGCGGCATTGGAGACCATGCGCCGGGTCTGGTGCGGCGAGGCGGTCTATGGTCCGGCGCTGCCGCTCTGGCCCGGCAGCGAGGGCGGCCCGCCGGTGCTGCTCGGCGCCTGGCACCGGCGGCGCTGGATCGAGATGGCGGCGCGGGAGTGTGGTGGCTGGATTGCCTCGGGTCTCTATACCTCTTGGGCCGACCTCGAGGCCGGCATTGCCATGTACCGCGGGCTCGGCGGCGGGCGCGTGGTGCTGGCCAACGTCTTGACCGACCTCCGGCCCGAGCCGGTGCCCCATCCCTACGTCAAGCATTCCACCATCGACCTGATCTGCTCGCCGGAAGAGGCGCGCGGTCGTCTCGACCGACTTGGCGATCTGGGCGTCGACGACGTGTTGTTGCTCTGTCCGTTTGATGCGCCCGAAGTGCTCGAGCAGGCGGCCGGGTTGTCGAGGCCCTAAATGGCCGATTCCGTGTCGTCCGCGCGCATGCCCTGGGCGCTGCTGGCGGCGACCGGCCTCGCTACCTTCGCGGTCACCTCGGGCGGCAGCACAAGGGCGCCCTTCCTGCTCGACATGGCGCGCGACCTCGATGTCGGCCTGCCGATGGTGGCGAACCTCTTCGGCTTGACCTCGGTGAGCTGGGGCGTCACATCGGTCTTGGCCGGCGCCGGCTCCGACCGTTGGGGCCGGCGCCCGTTCCTGATCGGCGGCTTGGTCGCACTGGCACTGTCGTTGGTCGGCGTCGCCGTTTCCGACGGCTTTCTCTGGGTCGCGGCCTGGGCCGCGCTCGCCGGCGGTTGCAGCGGCGTCTTCACCGGCGTCAGTCTGGCCGAGGTCTCGATGCGGGTGCCTGAGCGGCAGCTCGGCAGGGCACTCGGCTGGGTGATGGCCGGTCAGTCGTTGACGCTCCTGATCGGGGTGCCGCTGGCGGCTTGGATCGGTGCCGGCGTCGGCTGGCGCGGCGTCCACGTCTGTGTCGCCGCCTTGGCCCTGATCACGGCCCTCGCCATGTTTCTGACCACGATGCCGGTGGCGGTGAAGGCGGGCCAACCGGTGCGCCTGGCCGCCAGGCCGCCGACGCTCCGGGAAGCCCTGTCGCCGCCGGTGATCCGGCTGCTGGGCAGCGTCGGTGCCGAGCGGGTTTGTTTCGGTCTGCTCGCCGTCTACTACGCGACCTTCCTGCAATTGACGCACGCACTGTCGTTGGCGGCGGTGGCGATGCCGTTGGCTGTCTTCGCCGTCGGCAACATCCTGGGCACCTTGCTCGGCGGACGGCTTTCGGACCACTTTCGCAACCGGCGGCTGATCTTCGCCATCGCCATGTGCCTGTCCGCCTGTGTCGCGATTCTGCTCTTCGCCTGGCACCCGACGCTCTGGCTCACCATCACCCTCGGCTTCACCTATGCCTTGTGCAACGCGGTTGCCCGGCCGCCCTTGATGGCCTCGCTCGCCGACGTGCCGTCCGAGGTGCGGGGTACGGTGATGGGGTTGAACGGCGCTTGCGCCAGCGTCGGCTGGCTTGTCGCCGCCGCCTTTGGCGGCTGGATGCTGGCCAGCATCGGCTTTGCTGGTTTCGGTCCGCTGCTCGCGACGCTGGCGGTGCTGGGGGCGGTCCTGGCGCTGATCGGTGCCCCCGCGGCCCGACCGAGCAGCGATTTCCCCAACCCTTAGAAGGGTTCCCTTGCTATCATGACATCGGAGGTTCGGCTCATGATTTTCAGCGCTCGATTGCTCGCCATCCTCGTGATCGCATTCGTGGTCATCAGCCCGCAAGGCCAAATGGCGGCCCAGGGCAGCGTCTGGGACGCCTTGAAGGGCCTCGGCGGGTCATCGGGCGGCACCGGCGGCTTGGGCCAGAGCGAGATCGCCGCCGGCCTGCGCGAGGCCCTCAAGGTCGGGACCGAGCGGGTCGTCGGCCAGGTCGGTGCCGAGGACGGCTTCAACGCCGATCCCCAGATCCATATCCCCCTGCCGGGCGCCCTCAAGAACGTGCAGTCGGTGCTGCGCGGCTTCGGCATGGGCTCGCTCGCCGACGACCTGGAACTCCGCATGAACCGTGCCGCCGAGGCCGCGGCGCCGGAGGCCAAGCAGCTCTTCTTTCAGGCCATCTCGGAGATGACGCTCGACGACGTCCAGCAGATCTACAACGGCCCCGACGATGCGGCGACGCGCTATTTTCAGGGCAAGATGTCGCCGCCGCTGGCCGAGCGCATGGTGCCGATCGTCGACCGCACGCTGGCTGACGTCGGCGCCATCCGCACCTACGACGAGATGATCGCCCAGTACAAGGCCGTTCCCTTCGTGCCCGACGTCAAGGCGGATATGACCAAGTACGTTGTCGAGAAGGCGATGGACGGGCTCTTCCACTACGTCGCGGTGGAGGAGGCGGCGATCCGCCGGAACCCGGCCAAGCGGACGACCGAGCTGTTGCAGCGCGTCTTCGGCGCCCGCTGAGCGTCGGGCCGCATTGGCCTGCTTCGTCTACGTCCTGGGCAGCGACGGCCGTGGCGGCTATCGAACCTACGTCGGCTGGAGCACCGATCTGGCGCAGCGCCTGTCGGCCCACAATGCCGGCAGCGGCGCCCGCAGCACTCGGGGCCGGAGCTGGCGGCTGCTCTACGCCGAGCGCTACCCGACACGGGGCGAGGCCATGAGCCGGGAATGGCACCTGAAGCGGGATCGGCGCTTCCGCAAGCGCCTCGCCGAGGACTGTCGCGGAGGTTGACGCTCCCGACAAGCGGTCACATGACTCGGCGCAGCACGTGGCGGCGATTGGTGGTAAAGGGGCGGACCTCCGTGTTCCAACGGCCGGCCTCGCCGGCACGGGCCCAAGCCTCGCTCAGCAGAATGTCCGGGCTCTCGATTTCGTAGATCGCCATGTAGGTCGGCTCGTCCGCCATCTCGATGGTCTGTTCCTCGCCGCCGATGTTCATGCGCAAGGGCACGCGCTCGGCCCGGGCTGCGGAGATCACGCCCGGCACCGCGGCCAGCGCGGGCAAGTGCTCGCCGTCGTAGACCTCGTTGAAGAGCGCTTCCTTGTCCGCGGGCACGTCCATGCTGACGGTCAAGAGGTAGCGGCCCGTCATCGTCATCTCTTCTCTCCCTTCGCTGTTGCGCGCCACCGGCCTCAGGTGTTGAGGAAGTTGAGCGGCAGGCCGGCGCGCGGCCAATCGACGGCGATCAGGGTGCCATGCCAGGACTCGGTGATGTAGGCGGTCTTCAAGTCCGGGCCGCCGAAGCAGATGTTGGTGGTGTAGTAGACGTCGGGCATCGGCACGTGCTCGATGCTGGCGCCGTCCGGCGTGAAGACGGTGATGCCGCCGTCCATCAGGGTCGCCACTGCGATGCGGCCGTCGGCCTCGACCGCCAGGCTGTCGAAATTGCGAAAGCCGCTGGTGTTGCCGACGAGCCGGCCGCCGTGCGGCGAGGGCCAAGGTGCCTTCGCCAATTGCCCGGGCGCGGTGACGTCGAACGCCCAAAGCCGCCCGGTCCAAGTCTCAGCGACGTAGAGGGTCTTCTCGTCCGCCGACAGGCCGATGCCGTTCGGCGTCACCATGGGGTGTGCGACCTCCTCGATGTGGCTGCCGTCGGCCGTGGCGTAGAAGATGCCCGTCCGGTCCCAGTCGCGCTCGCGCACCTTGCCGAGATCGGTGAAGTAGAAGCCGCCCTCGCGGTCGAAGACGATGTCGTTCGGACCCTTGAGCTGGGTCTCGCCGGCATGAGTGTAGAGCACCTCGGCAGCGCCCGTCTCCAGATTGACCGCCTCGATCCGGCCGCCGGTGTAGTCGTTGGCCTGGCCGATCGAGCGCATGCCGGGGCCGCCTTCCTCGTAGTGCCACTCGAAGCCGCCGTTGTTGCAGATGTAACAGCGTCCGTCCGGCCCGATGGCGGCACCGTTCGGCCCGCCGCCGAGGTCGGCCACGACCTCGACCGTGCCGTCGGCGAGCACCCGGCTGAGCGTCCCGCGCTCGATCTCGACCACGATGACGGAGCCGTCGGGCATGGCGATGGGACCTTCGGGAAACCTGAGCCCGGTGGCGACGACGCGGTGTTCTGTCATGGCGATCTCCGATCCTTCGAGTGCTCATCCTGGTGCCGGAGCCCGGCGCCCTGAGGCAAGGTTGGCCAAGATCGGGAACCTCGTCAAACCGAAGGCATCGTCACTCCGACGACGTGCGGTAGATCAGGCCACGGCGGACCAGCCATTTCTCGAACTCCACTGCGACCAGCACGATCCAAGGCAGGCCGAACGCCACCAGCAGCTCCTCTCCGGTCATGCCGCTGGTCGAGAACACCTCCTGGAGCGGGCCGAAATAGACGACGACCATCTGTAGGGCGACGGTCAGCAGCACCGCGCCGACGAGCGATGGATTGGTGAGCCAGCCGATGGTGAAGATCGAATCCCGCTCCGAGCGGATCGCCATGGCGTGCACCAGCTGGCAGAAGGTCAGCACCGTGAAGACGATGCTCTGCCAGTTCTCCGAACCTCGGTGATAGGCCCAGGCCTGGGCGCCAAGCGACAGCCCGCCGATCAGCAATCCGACCCAGATCATGTGTTGCCAGTTGCCGCGGGCGAAGACGCTTTCGCCGGGCGGCCGGGGCGGGCGGCGCATGATGTTGCGCTCCTCCCGCTCGATGCCGAGGGCGAGGCCGGGCAGGCCGTCGGTCACCAGGTTGATCCAAAGGATCTGGATCGGCAGCAGCGGCAGTGGCAGGCCCAAGAAGGGGGCCAGGAAGATGGTCCAGATCTCGCCGGCGTTGCTGGCCATCGTGTATTTGATGAACTTGCGGATGTTGTCGTAGATCCGCCGGCCCTCGCGCACGGCGGCGACCACGGTGGCGAAATCGTCGTCCAGCAGCACCGCGTCCGCGGCCTCGCGGGCGACGTCGGTGCCCTTCAGCCCCATTGCCACGCCGATATCGGCCTGCTTCAACGCCGGCGCGTCGTTGACGCCGTCGCCGGTCATGGCGACGAACTGGCCGCGGTCCTGCAACGCCGTGACGAGGTCGAGTTTCAGCTCCGGCGAGATCCGGGCATAGACCCGGCAGTCGGCGACTGTCTGGGCCCGATCCGTCGGCGAGAGCGCTTGCAGCTCCGGGCCGGTCAGCACGGCCTCGCCGTCGTCGACGATGCCGAGTTCGACCGCGATCGCCTTCGCGGTCGCCGGGTGGTCGCCGGTGATCATGGCCACGCGGATGCCGGCCCTGGCGCACGAGGCGATCGCTTCCTTGACCTGAAGCCGCGGCGGGTCAGCCAGCGCCACGAGCCCCAGAAAGGTCAGCTCGCGCTCCGCGTCTGCGGCCTTTGGAGGCGACGGCAGTGTCGAAAGCTCCCGCTCGGCGAAGGCGAGAACGCGGTAGCCGGCCCGTGCGGTCGCTTCGGCTATCTCGAGCATGGCGTCGGCGTCCAACGGCTCGGCGCCTTCGTGGCCTTGCTGGCTGAGACAGAGCGGCAGCACCGCCTCCGGCGCCCCCTTGACGATGGCGAGACCGGCGGAAGCGCCTCGGTGCAGCGTCGTCATGCGCTGCCGGCGTGCCTCGAACGGAGCCTCTGCGACTCTGGGCCAGGCGGTCTCCAGGACCTGCCGGTCATATCCCGCGGCGGCCGCGGCTTCCTGGATCGCGATCTCGGTCGGATCGCCCTGCGCGTCGCCGGTCGCGTCGGCCTCGACATCGCTGTTCAGCGCCATGGCCCGGCCCAATGCCCGCCACCGGACCTCCGCCTGTCCGGCTTCCGGCAGTTCCGTCAGCCGCTCCGTCGGGGTCAG
>JASLMY010000025.1 GCA_030746295.1 Alphaproteobacteria bacterium
ATGCGCACCATCTCCAAGACGTCGTCGAGGACGAAAGAGTGGCGCAGCGACTCGTGGGTCATCGCCCGGCCGGTGACGAAGGCCATCTCGTCGTCCTGGATGTGGAAGCGGGCCTTGGGGAAGAGCGCCAGATTGCCGGCGTGGTCGTAGTGCATATGGGTGATGACGACGTCTTCGACCTCGGCCGCGTCGATGCCGACGAGGCTCAGCCCCTCAGTCGGGCAGCGCAGGAAGCTCCGGCCCCGGCCCTCGCCCTCTTCGCGTCCGTAGCCGACGTCGACCACGATGGTCCGATCCGGCCCCCGGATCGCCCAGACGAAGTAGTCCATCGCCAGCGGCGCGTCGTGCGGGTCGCCGTGGACGAAGATCGTGCCGCGGCTGCCGACCCGGTCGCCGTACTTGATCGCGAATACCTCGTAGCTCGGCAGCGACATGCCGTTCCTCCCCGGTCGAGCGAATGACTAGAGGGACAGTATGATCGGCCCCGGCGCGTGAGGGCAAACGCCGGCCGGATCGCTAGCCGCCGGCGACGAAGGTGGGGACGCCGGTGACGCCGATCTCGCGCGATCGTGCCCAATCGGCATCGACGACGTCGGAGAAGCTGCGCTCCGACAGCACTTTGGCCGCCGCTTCCGCCGGTAAGCCGACTGCCTCGGCGATCTCGATCAGCACATCAGCGTCGCCAATGTTGCGGGCCTCGACGAAGTAGGCCCGGTAAAGGGCGTCGTGCAGGGCTTCGCCGTCGGCCTGAGTGTCGGCCCAGGCACCGAGCTCTTGCGCCAAGCGGCTGTTGTAGGTGTGGGTGCGCCGCCCATAGGGCAGGCCCTCTTCCTCCATCAGCCCCTTCATGCGGGCATACATCGCTTCCAGGTCGACGCCGCGGCCGGCGAACAGCTCCTCCAGTGATTGCCCTTCCGCCGGCGTCTCCGGGTGCAGCGGGAAGTGCACCCACCTCGCCTCGATCTCGAACTTCTGCTTCAGTTTCTCAATACGCCCGGTACTGAGGTAACACCACGGTCAGACGTAGTCGGTGAAGATATCCAGCTTGGTCGGCTCGGTCATCGGTCCGTCTCCCTTTGTCAGCGATTGTTGGCCGTCGTGCCGCGACACGCAATAGGGTCTCCGCCTTGCTTGTCTTGGTTCGGGCGCCTCGCCATACTCCGGGCGACGCCGATGCAGCGGAGGAACGCGCGAATGAAGCCTGAGCTGACGCCAGACCAAGAGCGCCTGAGGGCGCAGGCGCGTGAGCTGGCCGAGGGCGCGATCCGCGAACGCGCACCCGAGGTGGACCGCTCGGAGGCCTATCCCTGGGACAACGTCCAGACTTTGCAGGAAGCGGGTTACTTCGGCCTCACGATCCCGAAGCGATACGGCGGCGGCGGCGGCTCCTACATGGACGCGGTGCTGCTGATCGAGGAGATGGCCAAGGTCTGCGGCGTCACCGGACGGATCTCGGTAGAGGCCAACATGGGTGCCGTTAGCGCTATCATGGCCTATGGCACCGAGGAGCAGAAGCGCCTCGCCGCCGACCTGGTCCTCGCCGGCGACAAGCCGGCGATCTGCATCACCGAGCCGGGCGCCGGCAGTGCGGCCTCGGAGATGACGACGCGCGCCGACAAGCGCGGCAACCGCTACGTGCTGAACGGGGCCAAGCACTGGATCACCGGCGGCGGCGTTTCCAAGCTGCACCTGATCTTCGCCCGCGTCTTCGACGAGTCGGGCGAGGAGGAGGGCATCGGCGGCTTCATCGCCATCCGCGACGAGACCGAGGGCCTGAAGATCGGCAAGCGCGAGCCGACGATGGGGCTGCGCGGCATTCCGGAAGCGGAGGTCATCTGCGAGGAGATGGAGGTCGCACCCTCGATGCTGGTGCTGCCGCCGAGAGGCCTGAAAAAGGGCTTCGCCGACCTGATGAACGCCTACAACAGCCAGCGCGTCGGCGCCGCCACGGTGGCGCTGGGCCTGGCCGAGGGCGCCTACCGCCTGGCCCTCGACTACGCGCGGGAACGCGAGCAGTTCGGCCGCCCGATCTTCGAGTTCCAGGGCCTGCAGTGGATGCTGGCGGACATGAGCACAAGGCTCGCCGCCTCCCGGGCGCTGGTCTGGCAGGCCGCCGCTGGGGCCGGCGAGGGCTTTCCCGATGTGCTGGAGGCCGCGCAAGCCAAGATCTTCACCTCCGAGGCGGCTATCCAGATAACCAACGACGCGCTCCAGGTCTTCGGTGCGGCCGGCTATTCGCGCAACAACCCGCTGGAACGGATGTGTCGGGACGCCCGCATGTTCACTATCGGCGGCGGCACCGCGCAGATCCTGCGCACCGTCGTCGCCTCACGCATCCTGGAGCGCAAGCTGCCGCAGAGCCGCGACGGCTTCACCAAGCTGGCCGAGACGGCGGGCGAGGCTTGAGCGAGAAGGAGCCACGACGATGAGCTGGCAAGCGGAGATCGACGAGCTGCGCCGCCGCGAGGCGATGGCGGCCGAGATGGGTGGGTCCGAGAAGGTCAAGCGCCAGCACGACGGCGGCAAGCTGACGGTGCGCGAGCGCATCGACCGCTTGCTCGACGAGGGCAGCTTTCACGAGGTCGGCGCCGTCGCCGGCCGCGCCGAATACGACGAGAACGGCGAGCTGGTGCATCTCGCGCCCTCCAACTTCGTCTGCGGTCGCGGCCGGATCGACGGCCGGGCGGTCGTCGTCGGCGGTGACGACTTCACCGTCCGTGGTGGTGCCGCCGACGCTTCGATCTGGGAGAAGCAGGTGATCGCCGAGCAGATGGCAAACGAGCTGCGGCTGCCGATGGTGCGCCTGGTCGACGGCACCGGCGGCGGCGGCTCAGTCAAGTCGATCGAGATGGACGGCCGCACCTATTGTCCGGCCAATCCGGGCTGGGACTGGGTGGTGGCCAACATGGGCACGGTGCCGGTGGTGGCGCTGGCGCTCGGCTCGACCGCCGGCCTGGGGGCCGCGCGGGCGGTGACGAGTCACTATTCCCTGATGATCGAGGAGACCTCGCAACTCTTCGTCGCCGGCCCGCCCGTGGTCGCCCGGCTCGGCGAGACGGTGACCAAGGAAGAGCTCGGCGGTGCGCAGATCCACGCCCACAACGGCGCCATCGACGACGTGGTGGCGAGCGAGAACGAGGCCTTCGAGCGGACCCGGCGCTTCCTCTCCTACCTGCCGCCGTCGATCGATGCCTTGCCGCCGCGCGGCGAGGTCACGGACGATCCGGAGCGCCGCGAAGAAGACTTGATCGGAATCGTACCCAAGGACCGCCGCAAGGTCTACAAGATGCGCCGCATCATCGAGGCTGCCGTGGACCGGGGCTCGTTCACGGAGATCGGCCGCCTCTACGGCCGCTCGGCGATCACCGGCCTCGCCCGCCTCGACGGCTGGCCGGTGGCTGTGCTGGCCGGCGATCCCTACCACTACGGCGCCGGCTGGACGGCGGACGCCTCGCACAAGGTGACCCGCTTCGTCGACCTGGCCGAGACCTTCCATTTGCCGGTGGTGCATTTCGTCGACAATCCGGGCTTCGTCATCGGCGTCGAGGCCGAGGAGGCGGCGACCATCCGCCACGGCGCTCGCGCCTTGGCGGCGGTCTACCAGGCGACCGTGCCCTGGTGCTCGATCATCGTGCGCAAGGTTTTCGGTGTCGCCGGGGCCGGCCACGCCAATCACGCGCGGCTGCACTACCGCTATGCCTGGCCGTCGGGCGACTGGGGCTCGCTGCCGCTCGAAGGCGGGATCGAGGCCGCCTACAAGGCCGACCTGGCCGAGGCCGAGGACCCCAAGGCGATGCTGGCTGAGATCGAGGAGCGGATGAACCGGCTGCGCTCGCCCTTCCGCACCGCCGAGGCCTTCCTGATCGAGGAGATTATCGATCCCCGCGACACCCGACCGCTCTTGTGCGAATTCGCCAATCTGGCGGCACCGCTGCGCACCACCGGCCCGGCCCATTTCCACATGCGACCGTAATCCCAATCATGTTCGTAAACCTTCCGGTAACCCTACGCAGTCGATAATCGGACTGCGATTCCAGCGGGTGGAATCTCCTAATGGGGGGCGGGCTCAGCGGTGGCCGGACGGCTGAACATACTGCTGGTGCAGGCCTCGGAGTCTGGATCCGAGGCCGTCCGCGAAACCCTGGCCGCCTGCGGCTGTCGGGTGACCGAGGTCGGCTCCGGCGAGGAGATTGCCGCGCGGTTGGGGCAGGGCCCTTTCGATATTGCTCTACTGAACTTGACGGATGGCGCGCTCGCTTGGTGTGGCGAGGGCGCCTCGCTGTCCGAGCTCGTGCCCGGCGCCTCGATCGTCGTCCTTCTGGCGGCGTTCGATTCCGAGCAGGCGATGGCGGCGATCCAACAAGGTGCCCAAGAAGTCCTGGTGGCGGCCGAGCTGACGCCGACGCGGTTGGCGAGCGCCCTGGAGTGCGCCGTCATGCGGGCCCGGCTGTCGCATATCGACAACCTGACCGGGCTGCCCAACCGAGCGCTGTTGCACGATCGCTTGGCGCACGCCATCGACCAGGCGCGGCGCTACGACGAGCGCCTGGCGGTCATGTTCGTCGACTTGGACCGCTTCAAGGCCATCAACGACACCCTCGGGCATGCCTCCGGCGACAAGATGCTGCGAGCCGTCGCCGAGCGCCTGACCGACTGCCTACGTGGCTCCGACACGGTGGCGCGGCTGGGCGGCGACGAGTTCGTCGCCGTCCTCGATAAGCTGCCGCGCGACATCGTCGCCGCCGAGATCGCCCAGAAGGTCATCGCTCGGCTCTCCGAGCCGGTCTCGACCAGCGGAGTGGAGATGCGGGTGACGCCGTCGATCGGCATCGCCCTCTTTCCCACCGACGGCGAGGATGCGACCGAGCTGATCCGCAATGCCGATGCCGCCATGTATCAGGCGAAAGAACGCGGTGGCGGCTCGTACGTCTTCTATCGGCCCGACATGAACGCCGAGGACTTGCGGCGCATGGGCCTCGCCTTCGCACTTCGCGGCGGCCTGCAGCGCGAGGAGTTCGAGCTCTACTACCAGCCGCAGATCGAGTTGGCGTCCGGCCGCATCGTCGCGGTCGAGGCCCTGCTGCGCTGGCGCCACCCGCAGCGCGGCCTGGTCTCGCCCGAGCACTTCCTGCCCCTGGCGCGAGAGCTGGGCCTGATGGCGCATATCGGCGATTGGGCGATCGCCGAGAGCTGCCGCCACCTCCGCACCTGGCGCCGGGCCGGGCGGCCGCCGTTGCGGCTGGCTCTCAATCTCTCACCGGAGCAGTTCTGGGCCGAGCACCTGGTCGCCCAGATCGAGGCCTTCGTCGGCGAAGCCGGAATCGAAGCCGACGACCTCACGCTCGAGGTCTCGGAGGGCTGCGTCATGCGCAACGCCGCCGCCGGCCTGACGGTACTGCGGGCGCTCCGCCGCTTGGGCGTCCGGCTCGCCATCGACGACTACGGTACCGCGCACGCCTCGATCGCCGACCTGCACCGCTTTCCCGTGCAGGCCTTGAAGGTTGACCGCCGCTTCCTGGCTGACGTCACCACCGACACCGACAACAATGCCATCGTCCGCGCTGTGGTCGCGCTTGCCGGCAGCCTAGACTTGGATCTCGTCGCCGAGGGCGCCGAGACCGCCGAACAGGTCGCCTTCTTGCGAGCCCAGAATTGCCGCTTCGCCCAGGGCTACGTCTTCGGCCGTCCGGTGCCCGAGGATCAGCTCTTCGACTTGCTTGCGGAAGTCGAGGATCGCTGGAGACCAGGGAAGAGCGCGAGGCCGGCGCGGCTCGGTGTCGCCTGAGCGACGTTCCACCGGGCCGCTCAGGTCCCGACCTTGAGCGGACTGGTGAGGCCACGCAAGGTGGCGATCACGCTCAAGGGCGTCAACTTGCCGGTGGCCGGGTTTTCCTCGGTCGGAATTCCCTCGATCCTCATCTCGAACCGCGAGGCGTCGCCGTCGACGTTGATCCGGTGCGTGTTGCGGCTGACCGTCGGGTCGGCCCAGATCTCGATCTCTGTCCGGTCGGGGCCAATGCCCGCCAAGCTCAAGGCGGCACCGACGTTGATGTTGGCGGGAAAGCCCTTGGCCGCCTCGCGGGCCGAGCCCTTGAAGACCAGTGTCGGCTCGACTATTGCGTCGAGGTCGATGCCCTCGGCCTCGATGTGCGGTGCGCCCTTGAGGCCCCGGGGCGGCTTTCGCGTCAACATGGTGACCGAAGCGAGGTCTCCCTCGGCCGCGGCCCGGACCGCGTCCAGGCCCAATAGCGCCCCCGTCGGGCAGATGATCCGGGCGCCGGTCTCGCGGGCCCGGTCCACCAAGTCCATCCGGGTCAGCAGGACGCCGACGCTCAAGGGCATGAAGATCCGGCCCTTCTCTACGGCCGGTTCCGCGACCTCGGCGAAGCTGGCGGCGGGGATCGATTCCACGACCACATCGGCGACCTCCGCCAGCTCGGGTAGTGACACTACCGGCGGCAATGTCGCCAGGCTGCCCAGCTTCGCCGCAGCCTTTTCCCGATCCCGGGCCGAGACGGCGACGAGCGTCAGGCCCTCGATGCCGTCGTCGAGGGCGCGTGCGACCGGCAGGCCGATGGCGCCGAGCCCGGCGATCGCGACCCGAAGCGGCTCCTTAGCTGCCATGGCCTAGCCGCTCGGCTCGACGTCGAGGCGGACGACGACGCCGTCGAGATCGGCGCTCGGTGCCGGATAGCGGGCCATGACCAGGGGGTCGTGGCCCGGGATGATGTGCTTCGCTGATTCCGCGATGCCGCGCATCTTCTTGTAGCCGGCCAGCATGTCGGCGACCGAGTAGACGATCGGGAAGGGCGAGGGCTTCTCCATGTTCTCGTAGAAGTGCGCCGCGTCGGCCGCCAGCACGATCCAGCCTCGTTTGGTGAAGACCGAGATGCATTGCAGCCCCATGGTATGGCCGCCGATGTGGTGCACGACAATGCCGGGCGCCACCTCGCGATCGCCGTCGTGAAAGGCGACCCGGCCCTCGAAGAGGCTGCGCACGAGGCTGATCACATGGTCGCCGGTATAGGGATAGGCGAAGGTCGGCTCGCACATGTGCCGGCCGGTGGCATAGGACATCTCGAGCTCTTGCACGTGGAAGGTGGCCGCGGGGAAGTCGTCCAGCGTGCCGGCATGGTCGAAATGCATGTGCGAGATGATCACGTCCTCGACCTTGGCCGCCTCGATCCCCAGCATCTCCAGCCCCTCGCGCGGCAGCCGGGTGATGACGCGGTCGCGCTTCTTGCCCTCCTCGTGGTCGAAGCCGGTGTCGACGACGAGGGTCCGGTTCTGGTTGCGGATCACCCAGACGAAGAAGTGGATCGGCATATGGCCGTCGTGCGGGTCGGCGATGATGAAGTTCTGATGCCGAAACCGCTCCTCGATCTGGGCGTAGCGGACGGCGAAGACCTCGTAGACTTCCGGGTCGGCCATGGCGTCGATCTCCCTTGCTTATCTGCGCTTCTATTGTGCGGTCATGCCGAAATCGATGACCAGCTCGGTGCCGGTGACGAACTTGGCGTCGTCGGAGGCGAGATAAAGAATGCCCTGGGCGATGTCCCGGGCCTCGCCGAGCGGGCCTTGGACCTGCTCGATCAGCTTGGCCACGCGGCCGCCGTCCGGGCTTTGCAGGCGGCTCTGCACCATCGGCGTGTCGATGAAGCCGGGATGCACCGAGTTGACCCGGACCTTGTAGCCGAAGCCCTTGCATTCGATCGCCGCCGCCTTCGTCAAGAGCCTGACGCCGCCCTTCGAGGCGGCGTAAGCGGAGGCCTTCGGCAAGCCGATCAGGCCCAGGATCGAGGAGATGTTGACGATCGAGCCGCCGCGCTCGGCCATCGCGCGAACGCCGTGCTTGACGCCGAGAAAGGTGCCGTCGAGGTTGATGGCGGTGATCCGTCGCCAGTCCTCGAGGCTGGTCTCGGAAAGCGCCAGGCCGGCGCTGGAGACGCCGGCGGCGTTGACCAGGATGTCGAGGCCGCCCTCGCGCGCCACGATCTCGTCGACGACCTCCTGCCAGAGCGATTCGTCGGTCACGTCCTGGTGGCGATACCGGGCGCCGGCGCCGGCGGCGCGGATCTCGGCCGCCACCGCCTCGCCCTTCTCGTCCTGGATATCGGTCAGGACGACGGCTGCACCCTCGGCCGCCAGAAGCCGGGCCGTGGCCTCGCCGAGCCCTGAGGCCCCGCCGGTGATCAACGCTACCTTGCCCGCGACCCGTGCCATGGCGCCTCGCCCCTCCGCTGAAGTCGTCCTGCGCCAGCATGCGATGCTTCGGCGGGGAGATCAAATTGTGCCCGCCCTGATCCGCCCCACCGAACGACTCTGGCCGCACGAACTCAATGTGCTATTATGTGTACAACATGACACATTGAGGGTGCGAATGACGAAGAGTTCTACCATCACGGTGCGCCTCGACGACGACCTGAAGCATCGCCTCGAGGCGCTGGCCGACAGCACCAAGCGCAGCCGGTCCTTCGTCGCGGCGGAGGCAATTGCCGCCTATGTCGATCTCAACGCCTGGCAGGTCGCGGCGATCGAGGCGGGCCTGGCCTCTGCCGACCGCGGCGACTTGATCCCGCAAGCGGAGATCACCAAGTGGGTCGACTCTTGGGGAAGTGACGAGGAGCTGCCGCCGCCCAAGGTCCGATGAGCGTCGTCTGGACGCCCGAGGCGCGCAACGATCTCGCCGCTATCCGGGCCCACATCGAAAGCCAGGACATCGGCGCTGCCCAGCGCGTCGTTCAAAGGATTGTCTCAGCGACGGATCGCTTGGTCGACCATCCCGCCATCGGCCGGTCGGGGCGGGTCGGCGGCACCCGCGAGCTCGTCGTCTTGCCGACGCCCTATGTCGTCGCCTACCGCGTCCTCGACGGCCAGGTGGAGATCATCCGCGTCCTGCACAGTGCTCGACGCTGGCCCGATCAGTTCTGACCTCGGCACCGGATGGCATTGGCCCGGCCGGACCTTGCCCGCATAATGCCGCTGAGTGACGTCGCCGGAAGCGGCGAGGCAGGAGGGAACCATGGATCAAGAGCGTTACGAGAAGGGCCTGGCGGAGCGCAAGGCGGTGCTGGGTGCGGAATATGTGGAGCAGTCGCTCAAGGGCGCCGACGATTTCAACGCCGAATTTCAGGAGATGATCACCGAGAACTGTTGGGGCGGCACTTGGGGCCGCGGCATCCTGGCCCGCCAGCAGCGTTCGATCCTGAACCTCGGCATGCTGGCGGCGCTGGGTCGTAGCCACGAGTTCGGCCTGCATTTCCGGGGTGCGATCCGCAACGGCCTCTCGCTCGACGAGCTGAAGGAAGTCTTGCTGCAGATCGCGGTCTATTGCGGCGCCCCCGCCGGGGTCGAGAGCTTCCGCATCGCCCGGGGCGTGATCGCCGAGATGAAGGAGAAGGGCGAGCTATGAGCGAGGAAACCCGAGTCGGCTTCATCGGCCTCGGCAACATGGGCCGTCCGATCGCCAACAACATCGCCGCCGGCGGCCACGACATGATCGTCTACGACGCCGCCGGGACGGCTGAGCGGGCGCCCGAGGGGGCGGCCGTCGCAGCCTCGGTGGCCGAGGTCGCGAACAACGCCGACCACGTGCTCTTGAGCCTTCCCGACGGCGCCATCGTCGCCTCGGTGGCGGAGGAGATCATCGAGAGCAACGCGCGCCGGGTCGCCACCGTCGCCGACACCTCGACCGTCGGCATCGAGGCGGCGCAGTCGGTGCACAAGCGCTTGGGCGACGCCGGCATCGAATATGTCGACGCGCCCGTCTCGGGCGGCACCGCCGGTGCCGCGGCCGGTACCATCTCGGTCATGTTCGCCGGTGCCAACGAGACCTTCAAACGCCTGCTGCCGGTCTTCCAGGCGATGTCGACCAATGTCTTCTACATCGGGCCAGAGCCCGGCCAGGGCCAGGCGATGAAGGTCGCCAACAACTTCCTCTCCGCCACGGCGATGGCGGCGACCAGCGAGGCCATCGCCTTCGGCACCGAGCTCGACCTCGACCCGAATGTCATGGTCGCGGTCCTGAACGCCTCCAGCGGGCAGAACACGGCGACCTCGGACAAGTTCCCCAACCGGGTCCTGAACGACAAGTACGATGCCGGCTTCACCAACACGCTTCTGCACAAGGACGTCAACCTCTACCTCGAGGCGGCGCGCCAGGCCGGTACGCCCGACGCCGTCGCCAGCGTCACGGTCGACTACTGGCTGCGCTTCAAGGAGGCCGAGCCCGGCGTCGACTTCACGCGCATCTATCCCTTCATCCGGGACGGCCGATAGGGCGGGCCCCCGTGCGCGCGCGGATGCAGGAACAGCCGCTCTTGTTGAGCGGCCTCTTGCGCCATGCCGAGACCTACCACCCGGCCTCGCAAATCGTCAGCCGTACGCCCGAGGGGCCGATCCATCGCTACGCAAATGCCGAGATGGCGGCCCGCGCCCGCCGGCTCGCCTCGGCGCTGGAGCGGCGCGGCCTCGGTTTCGGCGACGTCGTCGGCTCGCTCGCCTGGAACCACTACCGCCACCTCGAGGTCTTCCACGCCGTGCCCGGCGCCGGCATGGTGCTGCACACCGCCAACCCCAGGCTCTTCCCCGAGCAGATCTCTTACGCCGTCAATCATGCCGCGGAGCGCTGGCTCTTCTTCGACTTGGCCTCGCAAGCGCTGGTCGAGGCCCTAGCGCCCGAGATGCCGGGCGTTGCGACCTACGTGGCGCTGACCGACTTGGGCCACATGCCGCAGGTGAAGTTGCCCGGCGACCTCGTCTGCTACGAGGAACTGCTGGCCGAGGGCGATGACGGCTACGACTGGCCCGCGTTCGACGAGCGCACCGGCTCCACGCTCTGCTACACTTCGGGCACCACCGGCGATCCCAAGGGCGCCCTCTACAGCCACCGCGGCTCGGTGCTGCAGGCCTGGGCCGTCGCCAGCGCGGGGATCTGGGACATCGCCGCCGGCGATGTCCTGCTCCCCTGTGCACCGCTCTACCACTGCAACGCCTGGTCGGCGCCCTACGTCGCGGCGATGACCGGGGCCAAGCTCGTGCTGCCGGGGCGGGAGCTCGATCCAGCCCCCTTGCACGAGCTCATCATCGCCGAGGGTGTCACCTACGCGTCGGGCGTGCCGACGATCTGGCTCGGCATGCTGGCGCACCTGGAGGCGACCGGCGATGGCCTCGGCCGGCTCAGGCGCGTCGCCTCCGGCGGCTCGGCCGTGCCGGATGCGATGACCGCGGCGCTGGAGGGCTATGGCGTCGAAACCATTCACGCCTGGGGCATGACCGAGACCACTGCTGCCTCCACGTTCTCGCGGCCCCCGGCGGATGCCGAGCCTGAGGCCGCGGCGGCGATCCGGCGCCGCCAGGGCGTGCCGTTCTACGGCTCCGAAGCCCGCATCGTCGACGATGCCGGCCGCCCCCTGCCGCACGACGGAGAGGCCCAGGGCCACCTGATGGTGCGCGGCCACTGGATCGCCAGCGACTATTTCCGCAGCGATCTGGGCCCGCTGCTGGACGCCGAGGGATGGATGCCGACAGGCGACGTCGCCACCATCGACGAAGGCGGCAGCGTCGAGATCACCGACCGCTCCAAGGACCTGGTGAAATCCGGCGGCGAGTGGATCAGCTCGATCCAGCTCGAGAACACCGCCGTCGGCCACCCGGGCATCGCCGAGGCCGCGGTCATTGCCGTGCCGCACCCGAAGTGGCAGGAGCGGCCCCTGCTCGTCGCCGTCAAGGCGGCCGGCGTGGACGTCGACAAGGCCGAGCTGATCGCTTATCTCGCCGATCGGGTGCCGAAATGGTGGCTCCCAGAAGACGTCGTCTTCGTCGACGCGCTGCCCCATACCGCCACCGGCAAATTGCGCAAGACCGAGCTTCGCGACCGCTTCAGCGACCACGTCTTGTCGAAGGCCTGAACACCCCGCATCGCCATTCGTTGGAGGACTGTTGCATGAACCAGATCGATTTATCCGGCCGTCAGGCTGTCGTCACCGGCGGCGCCACCGGCATCGGCCGCGCCATCACCCAGCGCTTCCTGGCCTCCGGCGCCCGGGTCCGGATCTGGGACATCGATCAGGCCGGCATCGAGGCCGCGCTGGCCGAGGAAGGGGCGGGTGACCGCTTGGCGGGGGCCCGCGTTGACGTCACCGATGGCGCCCAAGTCGCCGAAGCGGCGGCCGAGGCCGGGGCGGTCGACATCCTGGTCAACAACGCTGGAATCGCCGGACCGACCAAGAAGACCTGGGAATACACCGACGCCGACTGGCAGTCGGTCATGGACCTGAACCTGACCGCGGTCTTCAACTGCTGCCGGGCGTGCGTGCCCGGCATGATGGCGGCGGGCTGGGGCCGCATCGTCTCCATCGCCTCGATCGCCGGCAAGGAGGGCAACCCCAACGCCTGCGCCTATTCGGCCACCAAGGCCGGCGTCATCGGCCTGACCAAGTCGCTCGCCAAGGAGCTGGCGGAGAGCGGCGTCCTCGTCAACTGCGTCACGCCGGCGGCGATCCGCACCGCGATCTTCGACCAGATCAGCCAGGAGCACGTCGACTACATGCTCTCCAAGATCCCGATGGCGCGGCTCGGCAAGGTCGAGGAGGCAGCCGCACTCGTCGCCTGGCTCGCTTCGGACGACTGCTCCTTCTCCACCGGCGCCGTCTTCGACCTCTCCGGCGGCCGCGCCACCTACTGACTCAAACGCGGCGGTAGCGGACACGGCCGCCGACGATCGTCGTCTCGACCCGGATCTCCCGGATCTCCTCTTTCGGAATCTCGAAGAGGTCGCGGTCGAGGACCACAATGTCGGCGAGCTTGCCGAGCTCGAGCGTGCCCTTCACCGCCTCCTCGCGGCCGGCGAAGGCACCGAGCACGGTATAGGCGCGGAGCGCTTCCAGCGGCGTGACCGCTTGCGAGCCGTCCAGGTCGTTGCCTTTCTCGGCCTTGCGGTTGACCATCGACCAGATCGCGGTGAAGGGGTTGGGGCGGCAGATATAGGCGTCCGAGTGGCCGGGTGCGGGCACGCCGGCATCGATCAGGTCGCGGTGCGGCCACATCCCGCGCATCGCCGCCGCGCCGCGGTTCGCCCGGTAGGCGTGGCCCAGGTCGTACATGAAGCCCGTGGCCGAGGAATCGATCACCACCAGGCGCTTGAGACGTGCCAGGATCGCCGGCGTCACGTAGCAGCAGTGCTCGACCCGCATCCGATGATCGGCGACGGGATGGGCCGCCAGGCAGGCCTCGATGACGTCGAGGGCGAAGTCGATGCCGCGGTCGCCGACGCCCTCGATCATGACCTGCAGGCCGGCCCGGTGCGCCGCCAGCGCCCGCGCCGTCAGGTCGTCGGCCTCGTAGAGCAGCATGCCGGTATTGCCGTCCGGCTCCCCCGGCACGGCCGTGCCGACATAGGGCTCGTAATAGGCGGCGGTGCGCCCGCTGGTGGAGCAGTCGGGGCACCACTCGATGCCGATGACGCGGAGCCAGTCGTCGCCGAAGCCGGAGGCGATGCCGGCGGCGATATAGGACTCGACCAGGCCTTCTTCCCGGCCGCTGACGATGATGCCGACCCGCAGCGGCAGCCGGCCCTCGGCCCGCATCTGCTGGTAGGCCTGGATCGAGCGCCGCCCGGCAAGCGAGTTGTAGCAGGTCGTAATGCCGTGGCTCAGGAACTCGGCGAAGACCGCCTCCAGGCCGGCGGCGATGTCGGCCGGGGTGTCGCTCTCGTGCAGGCGCTCCAGGAAGAGATGCGCCGCCGTCTCCCGGACGAGGCCGGTCAGCGCGCCGGTGGTCGGATCGCGGTCGAAGCGGCCGAAGGGCGGGTCCGGGGTCTCCGGCCCGATGCCGAGCGCCTCGAAAGCAGCACCGTTGGCGAGGCCCAAGTGGCCGTCGGTGCGCAGGATGAAGAGCGGCCGGCCGTCGCCGGCGACGTCGAGCTCGGCCAGGCTCGGATAGCCACCCGACTTGGTCTCGTCGAACCGGTAGCCGCCGAACCAGCCCTCGCCCGGCGCCTCGGCGATCCGTTCGAGCAGGGTGGCGCGCGAGCCGACGCTGTCGGGACCGAGGTCGTGCCAGCGCGCCAGCCGCGCCGCCTGGCTGTCCGGGTGGCAGTGGGAATCGACGATGCCGGGGATGGCGCGGCGTCCTTCCAGCATGATCACCTCGGTCTCGGGCCCGATCAGGCCCGAGACCTCGGCATCCGAGCCCAGGGCGACGATCTGCCCGTCGCGCGCGGCCAGTGCCTCGACCTCGGCATTGCCGTCGTCGAGCGTCGTGATCCGCCCACCCGTCAGCACCAGGTCCGCCGCCAGTCCCGCCACCACGTCTCTCCCGTTTTGCGCCGATTTGACGGGCATCTTAGAGTGGGCGGGAGAGCGGCATAAGGGAGCACGGCATGACCTTCTCGATCGCGGCCATATGCCCCGAAACGGCCATGTTCGGGATGGCGATCACCACTTCCAGCCTCGCCGTCGGCAGCCGCTGCTGCCATGCCCGTGCCGGCATCGGCGCCGCACTCACCCAGCACCGCACCGATCCGCGGCTGGGGCCGCTGATCCTCGATCATTTGGCAGAAGGCCTTTCGGCCCAGGAAGCGGTCGACCGCGCCGCCGCCTCGACGGTCGATGCCGGCTGGCGCCAGCTGGCGGCGGTCGACAAGGACGGCGGCACCGGCTTCTTTCACGGGCGACGGATTTACTCGATTCACGGCGAGGCGGTGTCCCAGGGCGTGGTCGCCGTCGCCAACATCATCGTCAACCCGGGCGTGCCGGCGGCGATGGTGGCGGCCTTCGAGGCGGTGGCGGGCCAGCCGTTCCCGGAGCGCCTGATCGCCGCCCTCGACGGCGGCTTGGCGGCGGGCGGCGAGATGGTGCCGGTGCGTTCCGCCGCCCTTTATGTCGTCCGCGACCAGCCCTTCCCCTATGCCGACCTCAGGGTCGATGCGTCCGAGGCGCCGATCGGCGCACTGGCCGATCTCTGGCGCGCCTACGCAGGGCAGGCCGAGGCCTTCGTCACCAAGGTCCTGGACCCGGACTCGGTTCCCCCCGACCCCGAGCTCGAAGCGCTCACCGCCGCACGGCCCTGATTCGACGGCGTCTCAGTTGGCGAATTGAAGCTTCGGCAGGTCCTTGGCGCCATTGACCCGCCCCACCATCTCGCTCGGCTATTCACGCCGGCCCGGTTGGTGCTACGTTTTCGGTCATTGAATTGTCGGAGAGGGAGAGCGTCATGAAGGTGGTCGAAGCCGTTGCCGAGGTCCTGAAGCGTGAGGGCGTCGAGATCCTGGTCGCCTATCCGGTCAACCACGTGATCGAGTACGCGGCCCGAGCCGACATCCGCACCGTCATCGTGCGCCAGGAGCGGATCGGCCTGCACATGGCGGACGCCATGGCCCGGCTCTCCAGCGGCAAGACCGTCGGCGTCTTTGCGATGCAGAACGGCCCCGGGGCGGAGAACGCCTTTGGCGGCGTCGCCCAGGCCTACAGCGAGGCGGTGCCGATGGTGATCCTGCCGCAGGGCTATCCGCGCAAGTTCGCCCACGTGCCGCCCAACTTCAATTCGGTCACCAACTTCGCCCACGTCACCAAGTCTGCCGAGCCGATCGTGCAAGCCGGAGAGACGTCTGAGATCCTGCGCCGCGCCTTCATGCAGGCCAGGAACGGCCGGCCGGGGCCGACGCTGGTGGAGATCCCGGGCGACATCATGATGGAAGAGGTGGCGGAGCCGCTCGACTATACGCCGACGAGCCGGGTCCGCTCCGCCCCCGACCCCGATGCCGTCGCCGCCGTCGCCGAAGTGCTGTTGGCGGCCAAGCGGCCGGTGATCTATGCCGGTCAGGGCGTCCACTACGCCGAGGCCTGGGCGCAGTTGAAGCGCCTGGCGGAGCTGTTGGCGGCACCCGTCACCACCAGCCTGCAGGGCAAGAGCGCCTTCCCCGAGGATCATCCGCTGTCGCTCGGCTCGTGCGGGCGTTCCTACCCGAAGACGGTGCGCCACTTCCTCGACGAATGCGACGTCATCTTCGGTATCGGCTGCAGCTTTACGACCACCAACTTCGGCGTCGCCATGCCCAAGGGCAAGACCATCGTCCATGCCACGCTCGACCCGGCCGACCTCAACAAGAACGTGGTCTCCGAGCACGCTCTCGTCGGCGACGCAGGCCTGACGCTGGAGGCGTTGTTGGCCCATATCGAGGCCAAGCTCGACGGCCCCCGCGATGCCGGCGCCGTGACGGATGAGATCCGTGGCATCAAGGAGGGCTGGCTCGCGGAATGGATGCCCAAGCTCACCTCGGACGAGACGCCGCTCTCGCCCTACCGCGTGCTGTGGGAGCTGCACAACGCGGTCGACCGGCCGAACACCATCATCACCCACGACGCCGGCAGCCCGCGCGACCAGATCTCGCCCTTCTGGGAGTCGGTGACGCCGCTGTCCTATATCGGCTGGGGCAAGACGACACAGCTTGGCTACGGCCTCGGCCTCGCCATGGGGGCGAAGCTGGCGCGGCCCGACAAGCTCTGCATCAACGTCTGGGGCGACGCCGCCATCGGCTTCACCGGCATGGACTTCGAGACCGCGGTGCGCGAGCGGATCCCGATCCTCTCGATCCTGCTGAACAACTTCTCGATGGCGATCGAGCTGCCGATCATGCAGGTCTCGACCGAGAAATACCGGTCGACCGACATCTCCGGCGACTATGCGGCGATGGCCCGGGCCTTCGGCGGCTATGGCGAGCGGGTGACGGAGCCGGGCGAGATCGCCGCCGCGATTCAGCGCGGCATCGAGGCGACCGAGGCCGGCCAGCCGGCCCTGTTGGAATTCATCACCGCCAAGGAAGGCGAGATCTCGATCTTCAATTCGTAGAGGGCCGGCGAGGACTTGAGCGGAGTCTGAGAAATGAGATCGTTAAAGCCGATCGAATGGGGCCTGATCGTGCTGGCGGTGATCGGGCTCATTGCCTTGTTGACCATTTGGGAGCTCTCCAGCAGCTACAACGAGGGCGACGCCGCCTTCAACCGCGGCGACTTCGAGACCGCGGTCAAGGAATGGCGGCCGCTCGCCGAAGCGGGCGACCCGGACTACCAGAACCGCCTGGCGCAGATGTACGAGACCGGCAAGGGCACGACCTTGAACGCGGTCGAGGCGGTGAAGTGGTACCGACAGTCGGCCGAGCAGGGCTTCGTGCCGGGGCAACACAACCTCGCCCGCATGTTGCAGCGCGGCGAGGGGGTGGCGAAGAACTACAAGGAAGCCGCCAAATTGTACCGCCAGGCGGCGGAGCAGGGTTATGCGCCGGCGCAGAACGGCCTCGGCGCCATGCTCTATGCCGGCCTCGGCCTCACGGTCAGCCCGGTCGAGGCGCTGATGTGGTTCGAGATCGCCGCTGCCGGGAAGCACAAAGCGGCGACCGCCAACCGCGACCGCGCCGCCAAGAGCATGTCGGCGGCAGACATCGAGGAGGCCAAGCGCCGCGCCCGTCGCTGGCTGGACCAGCACGGCGACTAGGTACGACTTCGATGCGTGGATTCGGCGAGCCGCCCGAGGCGCACGGCATGCGGCTCGATCCTGAGGAGCGGGCCATGCTGGCCGGCGAGATGGGGCCGGCGCGCCGCTTCGCCATGCGCCAGATCGTCGCCGTCGGCGCCTTCTTCGACGCCGAGGACTGCGTGCCCGTGGCTCAGGTTCACCTGATGGCGGACCCGGAATCGCTGGGCGACGCCGGGGTCGGCTTCCTGGAAGAGCTGGCGGTGCTGCCCGCGGCCGAGCGCCGGGTCGTGGTGCCGACGGTGACCGATCCGCGCGGCGTCGATTTCGAGAGCTACCGCCTGCTCGGCCAGACCGACGCGATGGCGGCGCTGGAGCGGCGCACCATCGCGGCCTTCGAGGCCATGGGCATCCTGCTGACCAACACCTGCATCAACTATCAGACCGTGCTGCCGCCGGTCCTCGGCGAGCACCTGGCCTTCGGCGATACCGGTTCCTCGATCTACGCCAACAGCGTCGCCGGCGCGCGCACGAACTTCGAGGGCGGACCCTCGGCGCTCGCCGCGGCGCTGACCGGCCGCACCTCGCGTTACGGCTACCACCTGGACCGTTGCCGCCGCGGCGGCTCGCTCTTCCGGCTCGACTTCCGGCCCGAAGACCTGTCCGAGTGGGGCACGGTCGGCGCCCTCATCGGCCGCGAGATGCGCTCCTACTGGGAAGTGCCGGTGATCGTCGGCGTCGAGGCGGCACCGACCTCGGACCAGCTGAAGCAGTTCGGCGCGGCGCTGGCGAGCTTCGGCTCGACGCCGCTCTTCCACATGGTCGGCGTGACGCCGGAGGCGCCGTCGCTCGCCGCCGTCTTCGACGGCTTGCCGCCCGCGGCGACCGCGATCGACGCCGCCGCCGTCGAGGCCCTCCGCGCCGCCTATCGGCCGGCGGACGACCGCCTCGACGTCGTCGTCTTCTCCGCACCCCAGCTCTCCTTGTTGGAGATGCGGACGCTGGCAGGGCTGCTCGACGGCCGCCAGGTGCACGGGGACGTGACGTTGCTGGCCGCCACCTCGCCCGAGGTCAAGGCCGCCGCCGACCGCCTCGGCCTCTCCGCCACCATCGAGGCGGCCGGCGGCCGGGTGCTCCAAGGCGTCTGCTTCTACCAGATGTATGCGCGCGAGATCGGCGAGGTCCGGTGTTGGCGGCGGCTGATGACCAATTCGGCCAAGCTCACCAACATCATCGGCGGCTATGGCTACGAGCCATATCTCGCCAGCATGGAAGCTTGTGTCGAAAGCGCCGTCCAGGGGCGGATCGTCGGATGACGGCGCCGATCGTGCTCAAAGGCCATGTCGGCATCGGTCCGCCGGTCCGCGGCCTGGTACTCGCGGCCCGCGACAACTTCTCCGCCCGCTACGACCTCGACCGCATCAAGGGCGTCTTCTCACGGCCCGGCCACGCCCTCCACGGCCAGAGCTACGTCGGCAAGGTCCTGGTCCTCGATATTGCCAAGGGCGGTGTCGCCACCGCCTGGATGCTGGCCGAGATGGCGGCGCGCGAGATGGCGCCGAAGGCGCTGGTGCTGAACGCCGCCAACCCGATCATGGCCCAGGGGGCCGCCTTCGCGAACCTCTCCTTCCTCGACCGTTTCGAGACCGACGTGACGGCGGCGGTGCGGAGCGGCGACGAGGTCGCCGTCGACCCCGCCGCCGGCATGCTCACCATCCTGGCGCGGGGCAGCGGCGCAGGGTAGCATTCCGCTAATTCATCAGCGAAACGAGGAGAGTCCGATGTCGGTGCAAGAGCAACCCACGACGGAGACGGATTTCTCGGGCGGGGCCGGCTGGGCCGACGGGCACTATCTGCCGGTGGCCGAGATCGCGGTGCCGATCCTCGACCACGGCTTCCTGAAGTGCGATGCCTGTTACGACACGCCGCACGTCTGGCGCGGCCTGTTCTTCCGCCTCGACGACCACCTCGACCGCTTCGAGGCCTCCTGCCGGGGCCTCGGCCTCGATCCGGGGCTTTCGCGCGAGGCGATCCGGGAGATCATGCTGACCTGCGCCAAGATGACGGGCCAGCGCGAGCTGATGGTGCAGATCGTCTGCACCCGCGGCCTGCCCGACCCGGCCGCCCCGCGCGACCCGCGCCGCAACCGCAACCGCTTCTTCTGCTTCACCCGCAAGCTGGATGAGATCTCCTCCGACGATGCCGGCGGCGCCCATATCCATATCAGTGACGTGCCCCGCATCCCGCCCGAATCGGTCGATCCGCGGCTCAAGAACTTCCACCGCGGCGACATGACCCGGGCGCTGATGGCGGCGCACGACGCCGGTGCCGACACCACGGTGCTGGTCGACCAGGCCGGCAACATCACCGAGGGCCCGGGCTTCAACGTCTTCGCCGTCAAGGAGGGCCGCCTGACGACGCCCGAGACTGGCACGTTGGAGGGCGTAACGCGGCTGTCGGTGCTGGAGCTGGCACAAGAGCTCGGCCTACCGGCCGCCGAGGGCACCGTCACGCCGGACGATTTGCGCGAGGCCGACGAGGTCTTTCTCACCTCCACCGCCGGCGGCGTCATGGCCGCGACCCGGGTCGACGACCGGATTCTTTCAAATGGCGCGCCCGGCCCGACCACCGTCCGCCTCCGCGATCTCTACTGGGAAAAGAAGGCCGCCGGCTGGTACGGCACGGCGGTGCCGTACGACGATTGATAAGGACGGCCGGGCCACGGATGGAGGCACCGACGCTGACCTGGTCCGACGTCTGGCTGCTGCGGGCGGTACACGCCTACCACGGGCGCGAGACGGCGCCGACGATCGAGGAGATCCTGGCTGCGGCCGACGGCATCAACCACGCCGTCATGACCTATGCCGAGCTGACCGGCGGCGCCCACCGCTTGGAGGCAGCCGGCCTCCTGAATCGTGCCGGCGAGTTCCTGACCCCGACCGCCGAAGCGGAGCGCCTATTCCACAAGCATCGCCGCCTCGGCGCCCACCGGCTGCCGGAAGCGCTCAAGAAAGAGCTCGGCGTGGCCCCGCCGTCCAAGAACGATCATCCCCACGCCATGCCGGCGGACCTCGACCCCTTCATCTCCCGCGACCGCTTCGACGCCGCCCTCGAGACCTACCGCCGCCGCTGGCGCAAGCGCTCTTAAGATCGTTTTGCCACCGCGGCTAGGCGCACCGGGCGGGTCAGGAGGGCGAAGACGAGGGCGGCCAACATCGTCACGCCAGCGAACAAAATCGGCGCACTGGCGTCGCCGGAGGCATCGCGCAGATAGCCGGCGAAGCCGGGCAACACCCCCATGACGCCATAGTACCAGGTATAGAAGAGGCCCATTCCGATGGCTCGGTTCTCGGGCCTGATCACTTCCGAGGCCAGCGCCATGATCGGGCCCGCCGGAGCCCAGGCGAGGACACCAAAGGCCAGTATCGCCAGCAGCGGCGAGGGGCCCGAAGCCAGGGCCCAACAGGCTGCCGCACCCGCCACGAGACAGACGGTGATGACGGGTCCGGGACAATTCCAGCGTTGCGCCAGAAAGCCGCCGAGGGGGATGGTCACGACCCCGAGCCAGGTGCCGATCGAAATCAACTGACCAGCCTCGGCGACCCCAAATGCCCGGGCGGTGAGGTGGCTCGGGCCGAAGCTGACGATAAGGATGAGGCCGACATTGAAAAGGCTCCAGGACAGGGCCGCGATGGAGATGCCGACCAGCTCTTGCCGGCTGAGCGCGCCCAGGCGACCGGCCGCCGGCCCGGCTGTGCCGACGGCAGGCGGGCTTCCATAGGAGACGGCGATCAGGACCAGGCCGAGGAGGGAGGCGAGAGCGGTCAGGTAGAGCACCGCCGGCCAACCGAACGCCACCGCCAGCGCCCCCTGCGTCGCCAGGCCGATGGCGATGCCGAAGGGCCAGCTGTTGACCAGGATCGCCATCGCCAGCACGACCTCGCGCCCGTCGAACCAGTCCAGCGTCATCTTGGTCAGGTAGACGTTGAGCAGCACGGCGCCGATGCCGCTCAGAAGTCGGCCGACGAAGGCGGTCGCGTAGCTCTCCGCCGCGCCGACGAGGGTGCCGCCGAGTGCCATCAGAGCCAAGCCAAGGATCACGATGGCCCGGTCGCTGTAGCGGCGCCCGAGGGTTCCGCTCGGTAACGAGAGGACGGCCCCGGGCAGCTTGAAGAGCCCGATCAGCGTGCCCAGCATGGCGAAGTCGATCGCCAGGGTCTCGATCAGGAAGGGCGAGACCGAAGCGACCGACTGGAACTGGAAGCCCATCGCCGTGCGGGCCAGGAACAGCACGGCGAGGATGGTCCAGCGGCTTCGGCCCCGACGCGCCTCTGTCATCGGCCGACTGGTCGGTGGGTCGCGTTCAGGCGCCCTCGGCCGGAAGGTTGGTGTTGATCATGTCCCGGTGCAGGTGCCAGTTGCCGTCGACCCGCTTCCAGATGACGAGGAACTTGCCGCGATCGGCGACCTGGCCGTCGGCCGTCTCGAGCACGTAGCGGCCGCATTCCCAGGCCGTGTCACCCTCGCCCTCAACGTCGTCGGTGGCGAGTTGAACCTTGGCGATGCCCTGCGCCATCAACGATCCCAGGAAGTCGCCGATGGCGGCCCGGCCTCGGATCGGCTCGGCGTTCGGGGCCAGAAAGGCGCCGTCGTCGGTATAGAGGGCGGCCACGCCGGCGGCGTCGCCGGCGGCAAAGCGGGCAACGAAGTTCTCGTTGGTGGCGGCGATCTCGGCGCTCAGTTGGCTCGATGACGACATCTTTCTTCTCCCCTTGGCTGATTGCAGGATTCTTCCCTTGGCGCCCGATTGTTGCCGCGAAGGATCCTGGTGGAAAGGCGGCAAATCTGGTGCGAATGGTGTAGGGATCGTGGAACTTATTGAAAAACCAAGTGGTTGCGCTGTGATCGCATCAGCTAGGACGGCCGACCGCGCTAGTGCAGGGGTGGCGGCGGGGCCGAGAGGATGAGGCGCACCAGGTCGGTCTGCCGGTGGGTGCCGGTCTTGGCGAAGATGCCGGCCAGGTGCCGACGAGCCGTTGCCCGGGCGATGGCGAGTCGTTCCGCCGCCGCCTCCACGGTCGCGCCGCCGACGAGTGCCATGGCGACGTTCGCCTCCATCCGCGTCAGGCCGTACACCCGACGCAACAGGTCGGGCGGAGTCTCGGGCGTGGCGTCGGGATCGGTGACGAAAAGGATGGCGGCCGGCCGCTCTAGCGCCGGGAAGGCCGGCGGGCGCGGCGTCGGCGCCGCCAGCACCGAATAGGGTCGCTCGCTGCCCCGTTTGGCGATCGGTTGGTAACCACCGCCCGACGCGCGTCGGCCGACACTGGTCCCGATCGCACCGTCAATGAGGTGTTGGAGCTTGGGTCGGTCGATCGGTCTGAGCGCTTCCAGTCCCGCGGGTCCGGCGCGAAGGCCCGCGCCCTCGTCGACGATGCGCCGGGCCTCCCGGTTGAGCCATAGAATTCGGCTATCGGTGCCGATCAGCACGACGCCGAAGCGCAGCATGTCCATCGAACCCAAGGCGCTGGCCAGCGTCAAGTCGAGGCCGGCGAGCCGGCTCTCGATCAGAAAGGCACGGCGGAGGTGTGGCAGCAGGGCCCGGAAGCGCGCGATCCCTTCCCGGTCGACATGGCCTTGGCCTTCGGAGCGGTGCAGCGCGACGACGGCGGCCACGTCCTCGCTGTCGAACAGGCGGCCGGCGATGAAGTAGCAAAAGCCGAAGGAGCGGCGCCAGGCATCGATCTCGCCCCGCCGTCCGGCGTCGCCGCCGCTTATATGATCGTCGTACAAGACCAATTCGTTGAGCTTTCGGATCACGAGCTCGTTGCGATCGCTGATCGTCGAGTAGTAGGCCGCGTACTCGCGGCTGTACGCGTCTGGGATGTCGTGGCCGGCCTGATAGAGGACCCGGCGCGTCGTCTTGTCGATGGCATAGAGCTGCAGGGCGGATGCGTCGAAGTGGGCGCAGAGCCCGCGAAAGGCAGCCGTCCGCGCCCCCGGCGTGAGCGTCGCCTCGTAGATCGCCCCGATCAGCTCGGCCGTTTCCCGTTCGGTCCTCATCGGCATGGCGTCCCCCGACCGCCAAGCGCGCCGTAGCGTGGCCACGACGCACACCCGCGTCAGTCTCGCACCAGCCGGTTCCGAAGGAAAGCACCAAAGAATGGTGCGAACGATGCAGAAAGTAGGATTAGTCTCGCAAAATCAAAGGATTGGCTACCGCTAATCGAAGCACCTCATTCGAACGCATTCCCGGTCGGGAGGTCTCGCCGATAGACCGTGATCGGGCCGCGGAGGCTTTGGGTTGGGGCGATTGCGTGCCAGCCGTGGCGCGCCATGGTGGGCTCTGGCGCCTCGGTCGAGGTGTAGATGGCTCGGAAGCCGAGGCGGCGGGCTTCGGCCTCGATGGCGGCGACGAGGGCCTTGCCGATGCTATGGCCTCGGTGCGCCGGGCCAACCAGGACGGCGGCGAGCCAAGGTCCGACGCCGAGTTCGCTGCCGACGGACTCCGCCCTCAGGCCCGCGGTGCCGAGGACGGTGTCGTCGCCATCCAGGGCGACGAGGCAGAGCGGCAGGGCATTCCGGCTCCGGCAGGCAGCCAGGTCGGTCGCCGCGTCACCGTCACCGCGGGGGCCGTACCAGGGCCGCCATTCTGCAGTGAACCAATCCACGAGGGTGGCCGTCGCCTCGGGCACGTCGACGAGATGGACGATGCGCAGGCCCGGCGGCGCGGTCGAGCCGGCCTCCGCCATCCCTAATTCCGGTAGCGCCGGAGGCGGAGGTCCGCCTGCTCCTTGTGGCCCCAGAAGCGCTCGATGGCGCAGAGGCGCGAGCAGTATTCGCCGATCTCGATGCTGGCCGCCTCGGTACAGCGCTGATAGGTGACGGTCTTGATGAACTTGCCGACCCAGAGGCCGCCGGTGTAGCGCGCCGCACCCTTGGTGGGCAGCGTGTGGTTCGTGCCGATCACCTTGTCGCCGTAGGAGACGTTGGTCTCAGGGCCCAGGAAGAGGGCGCCGTAGTTGGTCATGCGGTCGAGGAACCAGTTCGGGTCGCGGGTCAGGACCTCGACGTGCTCGGCGGCGATGCGGTCGGCCTCGACCAGCATTTCGGCGTCGTCGGCGCAGAGGATGACCTCGCCATAGTCGCGCCAGGCCTGGCCGGCGACGTCGGCGGTCAGCAGCGTCTTCAGCTGCCTATCCACCTCTTCGATCGTCTCCCGCGCCAGGGTCTCCGAGGTCGTGACCAGGATCGCCGGCGAGGTCGGCCCGTGCTCGGCCTGGCCCAGCAGGTCGGCCGCCACCATCTCCGCATCGGCGCTCTCGTCGGCAACCACCAGGATCTCGGTCGGCCCGGCCAAGAGGTCGATGCCGACGCGGCCGAAGAGCTGGCGCTTGGCCTCGGCCACATAGGCGTTGCCGGGGCCGACCAGCATGTCGACGGGATCGATCGAGCCGGTGCCCTGGGCCATGGCGGCGACCGCTTGCACGCCGCCCAGGCAATAAATCTCGTCGGCCCCGCCCAAGGCCATGGCGGCGATGGTGGCCGGGTGCGGCCGGCCCTCGTTCGGCGGCGTCGCGGCGATGATCCGATTCACGCCGGCAACCCGGGCGGTGACGATGCTCATGTGCGCCGAGGCCACCATCGGATAGCGCCCGCCTGGCACATAGCAGCCGACCGCGTTGACGGGGATGTTCTTGTGCCCCAGCACGACGCCGGGCAGGGTCTCGACCTCGACGTCCCGCAGGCCGCCCATCTGCGCTTGCGCGAAGTTCCGGATCTGCGCCTGGGCGAACTTGATGTCGTCCACCGTCTCTTGTCCCACTTCGGCGATCAGGGCGTCGATTTCCTCTTGGCTCAGGCGGAAGCTTTCGGGCGACCATTTGTCGAAGCGCTCCGACAGCTCGCGCACGGCCGCATCGCCCCGGGCCCGGACGTCGGCCAGGATCGACTCGACGGTTTCCTTGACCTGGGCGTCGGCCTCGTCGCGCGCCTCTGCATCGATGCTCTCTTTCAGATATTCGGCCATGGCTCGCTTCCTCCTCCGCCCCGACCCATATCATCCATCGTCATGGGCGCCAAACGGACTGGCCCGACCCCTTTCGGCGGGCGGTGCCGATCCCTTATAGTGCCCGGAAATTCACCCTCGGGGACCACAGAACAGCAACGGATAACGCCATGCCAGATCTCCGCTCGGTCAAGAGCACTATGGGTCGAAGCGCCGCCTCGGCCCGCGCCCTGTGGCGCGCCACCGGTGTCAAGAACGAGGACTTCGGCAAGCCGATCATCGCCATCTCCAACTCCTTCACCGAGTTCGTGCCGGGCCACGTGCACCTGCGCGAGGTCGGCCAACTGGTCGCCGAGGAGGTCCGCAAAGCCGGCGGTATTCCGCGCGAGTTCAACACCATCGCCGTCGACGACGGCATCGCCATGGGCCACGACGGCATGCTCTACAGCCTGCCCTCGCGCGAGATTATCGCCGATGCGGTGGAATACATGGTCAATGCCCACACCGCCGACGCCATGATCTGCATCTCCAACTGCGACAAGATCACGCCCGGCATGATGATGGCGACACTGCGCCTCAATATCCCCACGGTGATGGTCTCGGGCGGGCCGATGGAGGCTGGCTTCAACCCCAACAACGAGGCCGAGATCTTCGACCTGGTCGACAACCTGGTCGCCTCCGGCAACCCCAACGTCAGCGACGAGCAGCTGGAGATCATGGAGCAGAACGCCTGCCCCACCTGCGGCTCCTGCGCCGGCATGTTCACCGCCAACTCGATGAATTGCCTGGCCGAGGCGCTGGGCCTGGCCTTGCCGGGCAACGGCTCGGTGCTGGCGACCCATGTCGAGCGTCGCGGCCTCTTCACCTCGGCGGCGGCCAAGATCATGGAGCTGACCCGGCGCTATTATAAGGACGACGACGAGAGCGCCCTGCCGCGCAGTATCGCCAACCTGGCCGCCTTCGAGAACGCCATGGCCATGGACATCGCCATGGGCGGCTCGACCAACACGGTGCTGCACCTCTTGGCCGCGGCGCGCGAGGGCGAGGTCGACTTCCACATGGCCGATATCGACCGGATCTCGCGCCGGGTGCCGAACCTCTGCAAGGTCTCGCCCAACGTGCCGCACTACCACATGGAGGACGTGCACCGGGCCGGCGGCGTCATGGGCATTCTCGGTGAATTGGACCGGGCCGGGCTGATCGACACTTCGGTCGGTGCCATCGCCGGCGCCAACCTGGGCGCGGTCTTGGATGACTGGGACGTCTGCCGGACCGAGAGCGAAGAGGTCCAGCGCTTCTACAGCGCCGCGCCGGGCCGCAAGATAAACCTCAAGCCCTACAGCCAGGAAGCCCGCTACAAGACCCTCGACACCGACCGCCAGGGCGGCTGCATCCGCAGCGCCGAGCACGCCTACAGCGCCGATGGCGGCCTCGCCGTGCTGTTCGGCAACCTGGCCCAGGACGGCTGCATCATCAAGGTCGCAGGCGTCGACGCCAGTGTCCTGAAGTTCACCGGCCGGGCCAAGATCTTCGAGAGCCAGGACGCCGCCGCCAAGGGCATCTCGGGCGGCGAGGTCAAGGAAGGCGACGTCGTCGTGATCCGCTACGAGGGCCCGCGCGGCGGCCCCGGCATGCAGGAGATGCTGGTGCCCACGAGCCTGATCAAGGCAGTGGGGCTGGCGACGTCCTGCGCCCTCATTACCGACGGCCGCTTTTCGGGCGCGAGTTCGGGCCTCTCGGTCGGCCATATCTCGCCCGAGGCGGCGGAAGGTGGCAATATCGGCTTGCTGGAGGACGGCGACGAGATCCGGATCGACGTGCCGGAGCGGCGCATCGACGTCCTGCTGTCGGATGAAGAGCTGTCGGTGCGCCGCCAGGCGATGCAGGCGCGCGGGCCCGAGGCCTGGCAGGCGCAAAATCGCGACCGCCATGTCAGCCGGGCGCTCAGGGCCTATGCCGCGCTCACCACCAGTGCCGCGCAAGGGGCCTGGCGCGACCCGTCGATCGTCGAGCGCGGCCGGCAGATGGCGGCGGAATAACTTCCAGGGCGGACGGCTCCGCTTCCTTGTTCCGGGCCGGCGCGCCCCCATATGAGAAAGGGGTGTCGCTTGACGCCAGGAAGTGGAGGAGGAGCGCGCGTGAGGGCAAGGATTCTCGGTGCAGTCGTGGTGTTCTGCATCGCCGCGGGGCAGGCCTGGGCGGCCGACCGGAAGATCGAGGACTTCTACGGCGAGTATGTCGGCCAGACGATCTCCGAAACCGACCGGGGTTTGAACGAGCGCGACATCGCTGTCTCGATCAAGGCGATAAAGAAGGGCTTCGAGGTCGGCTGGACGACCACGATCCCCAAGCCGGGCGGCGAGGCCTCGCGCAAGTCCTACAAGATCAAATTCCAGAAGAGCAAGCGCGCCAACATCTATGCCGCCGGCATGCGGCCGAACTATTTCGGCGGCTGGGTGCCGCTCGATCCGATGAAGAGCGAGCCTTACATCTGGGCCCGGATCAAGGAGGCAACGCTGACCGTCTATGCCATGCACGTCATCGACGACGGCTCCTACGAGATGCAGACCTACGACCGGACCCTGACGAAGGAGGGCATGCGCCTCGACTTCACGCGCATCCGCGCCGACGGCAAGGTCAAGAAGATCTCTGGCGTCCTGAAGCGGATGAAGAAGTAGCGCCTCTGTCGGCTGACGCGTTTCGGGCTCGAATTGCGTAACTCATTGACAGAAAACGAACTCTCTCGACCGGCGCAACCTTCTCTGCCGTCATGGCGAGCGAGCGGAGCGAGCGCGGCCATCCAGCCTGGATCGCCACGGCGCTATGCGCCTCGCGAAGACGATCGCCCTGGTCGCGATGGCTAGCGCGCCGCCGAGCGCCCCTTTCGAGTCGGCCGAGTACGAGGCCCGCATCGCCCGAGCCCGCGCCGGGCTGAGGGAGGCCGGCCTCGATGCCCTGCTGCTCTTCGCGCAGGAGAGCCTCTACTACCTGACGGGCTTCGATTCCGGCGGCTACGTCTTCTTTCAGGCCGCGGTGCTGACCGCCGACGACGGCCCGATCACACTGCTGACCCGAATTCCCGACCGCGCGCAGGCGCACGCCACCTCGGTCATCCCGGACATCCGCGTCTGGCTCAACGCCGAGGATGCCAAGCCGGCGGAAGACCTGAAGGCGATCATGGCCGAGAAGGGCCTGGACGGCGCCCGGGTCGGCGTCGAGCTCAACACCTACGGTCTCACCGGCTACAACTGGGAGCTGGTGCGCAACGCCCTCGACGGCTTCTGCGGGCTGGAGGACGGCTCCGCCATCGTCCGCCAGGCGGCCGGGCTCGCCGACCGGGCCCTCGAGGCGATGATCGCGGCGGCCCGGCCCGGCGTGCCCGACAGCGCGCTTGCCGCCGTTTGCCTGGAAGAGATCTTGCTGGGCGGCGGCGACGTGCCGCCGGGCGGCCCCCTCGTCAACTCGGGCGCCCGTGCCCCCTTCGGCCGCGGCGTCGGCGGCCCGCGCCGGCTCGAGGCCCAGGATCACGTGGTGGTGGAGTTCGCTGCCACCTGGAGGCGCTACAACGCCTGCGTCGAGCGCACGATCGTCCTTGGGCCACCGCCGGCGAAGCTCCTGCATATGTACGAGGCGGCCTTCGAGGCGCTGGCCGAAATGACTGCCGCCGCCCGTCCCGGCGCGCCCTTGGGCGCCATCGACGAGGCGCATCGCCGCGTCTTCGATGCCGCCGGCTATGCTGAGCAGCGTTTCGCCGCCTGCGGCTATTCCTTGGGTGCCACCTACCGCCCCACCTGGATGGACGTGCCACCGATGCTCTACGCCGGCAACCCGATACCCGCAGCACCCGGCATGGTATTGTTCCTGCACGCCATCATCGGCGATCCCGACAGCGGCCTCGCCGTCGGCCTCGGGCAGACGCTGCTGATCACCGAGGACGGCCGCGAGGTCCTGAACAAGGTGCCGCTGGAGCTGCATCGCCGTTAGGGCATGAACCCGGAAGGAGCCGGTCATGGCAGAGCCCATCGTCTTCGGCGCCGCCTACAGCGTCTACGTTCGCGTCGCTCGGTTGGCGCTGGAGGAGAAGGGCGTCGCCTATCGTCTGGAGGAGGTCGACATCTTCGCCGGCGAGGGGCCACCGACGGCCTATCTCGAGCGCCATCCCTTCGCCCGCATCCCCGCCTTCGAGCATGACGGCTTCCGCCTCTACGAGAGCGGCGCCATCAGCCGCTACGTCGACGAGGCTTTCGACGGGCCGCCTCTGATGCCCGACAGCATCCGGGGCCGAGCGCGGGCGAACCAGATCCTCTCGATCCTGGACAACTACACCTATCGGACGCTGGTCTGGGACATCTTCGTCGAGCGGGTCCGCAAGCCCCAGGAAGGCCGGGCGACGGACGAAGCCCATATCCAGGGCGCTTTGCCCAAGGTGCGGCTCTGTCTCGCGGCCCTGGCCGACCTCAAGGGCGAGGGTCCGTTCCTGGTCGGCGATCACGTCAGCCTCGCGGATCTGCACGCGGCGCCGATCTTCGTATACTTTCTGATGGCTCCGGAAGGCCGTGAATTGATGGCCGAGCAGCCCCGCCTCGAAGCCTGGTGGTCGACCGTCTCGGAGCGTCCGGCGATGGCCGCGACCCGCTCGCCGCTCGAAGCTTGACCTCTGGGGCGCGCCCTGCGCTGTCGGCGGCGACCTAGTAGTCGCGGCCGGCCAGCGAATGGACGTGATAGGGCTCGCGGCTGAGGCCGACGCAGAACTTGCCGACGATCGGCTCCATCGCATCGGCCAAGACCCGCGCCTCGGCGTTGCGCGCCCTCAATTCCTCGACCGCGGTCTCCACCTGGGTCCGAATCCGGTGGATGTTGAGGCAGAGGTGGTTGCCGTTCTCGTAAACCATGCGGCCGCCGACCATGACCCGGGCGACGCCCGAGCCTTCTTCCACGTGCACGAGCTGGTTGGTGATGTCGTTCAAGGGCAGATAGTTCACGTGGCCGGCGTTCAGGAAGACGACGTCGGCCTTGGCGCCGACGGCGATGCGGCCGATCGATTCGCCGAAGCCCAGCAGTCGGGCGCTGCCTTGGGTCGCCATCTCCAGCACCGTCTCGGTCGAGAACCATTCCTCGTAGTCGTGGCTCTGCAGCCGGCTGGC